>WFZW01000189.1 GCA_015489365.1 Deltaproteobacteria bacterium
ATCCTTTAAATGGTCCTTCCCTGAAAACAGGCCGTGATACCCCTCCTTACAGGGCATTATACGTGCATAATGACCAGTGGCGAGATGGGTAAGGCCCAGCCTCTCCATGAGTCCAAGGCCCATGGAGATCTTTATCCTGGGATTGCACATGACGCAGGGATTCGGTGTGATTCCAGAAAGGTATGACCTGTAAAAATATTCTATTACTTCATTCCGGAATCTTTTGTGAAGGCTGAGTACATGAAATTCGATGCCCAGCTTGTCAGCGATTCTTTCTGCTGTCTCTAGGGCCCTTTTACCAAGGCCATCGGGCAACATGTCCAGATAAACGCCGTGGACCTGCCATCCCTTGGATAACAGCAAATAGGCGGCCATGGCGCTGTCTACGCCACCGCTCAATTCGACCAGGGCCGAACAGGACTGCTTATTTGAAATCATGGATTAGGCCAAGACCTTGTCCTTTGCAAATCGTATCTCCATGGCCCTTACCGGGCATACCGCCACACATAGTTCACATCCCTTACATTCAGAGGGCGCAAATTTGACTTCTCGGGATTCCTCATCGATATATAGGGCATTTGTAGGACACATGGCGGTGCAGGCGCCACATTGTATGCATATTTCGTTGTTTCGTCTTATTTCTTGGGCAATGGACTTTATTGCAACCCCCCTTGATCGCAGGTACTTTAGGCCCTCCTGGACCTGTTTTTTATAACCTGAAATCTCAAGTACCATGAGGCCCTCTTGACCAGGGAAGATAGTTGCCTTTAATATATTGAAACACAGATCGTATTCCCTCGACAAGCTACAAACCAACGGCTGATCGGTTATTTCCGGTGGAAAACGAAGCACTAGCATCCTCTTGTACATGTTCAACGACTCCAATCACCTGTGCCCTGATCTTGATCGGGGCAATTCCCTGCCAGGCAGGTAATATTGAAATATGTCTAAGGGCCGGGATGTAGCCAAATAATAGGCCACTGCCCAGCTAGATAGGATTTTTGCCTTGCTATCAATTCCCCACAGACTTGCTTATTATCAGGCCTCATGCGTTCATATCTCCGACTCTGCTAGCCGTGCCTGGGGGATGGCCGAGACGGTACAGGGCCGTATGAAAGAACTTGCGGTAAATTACACCATCGCATTTCTTGCCGGAAGTATTTTTTTTGAGATGACGGCCAGTTCAAGGCCCTTGGCGAGGAATGCATAAGGGTTTGTATCTATTTGTCCATCAGATGAGGCAAGAGGCACCACGATTGCACTACATGGTCAAAAAAATGCGGGTTGAATAACTGAGTATGCTAAAATCTACGATCTCATTTCCACAAAGAGTGCATCCTGACCAGATAGCCTTTGATATCGATGGTGTGGTTGCAGATACCATGGGGGCCTTTATCAAGGTGGCAAATGCCGAGTTCGGGATAGATTATCTGGAAAAGGAACAAATTACCGACTACTGGCTGGAAAAATGCCTGCCAATACCCGAAGAGACCACATTGGCCATTATCGATCGTCTACTCAAAGATCCCTTTGGGGTAGGTCTCATGCCTATAAAGGGTGCAAGGCAGTGCCTTGAAAGGCTTGCCGTGCGCAGTAATTCCTTGACATTTGTCACCGCAAGACCTGTAAGGCAGCCCATCCTCGACTGGTTGCTATCCCTGTTGAAAGGAATCCCCGAGGATATGATCAACGTCATAGCAACCGGCCAGCACACGGCCAAGCCAGAGGTCCTGAAGGAATTGGGGACAAAGATCTTTGTTGAAGATCATCTGGAGACATGCGAAGCCCTTTGCGACAATGGTATCGGGGCAGTAGTGTTCGATCAACCATGGAACCGGCAGAGAACGCCGTTTTTGAGGGTTTCATCATGGCAGGAGATTATGCAACTTATCAAATTACCATAGACTTGTTGGTTAAGATATGTCCCTGTAAGGGGCCTGCTTTTTTACGTATGGATTTGCCTGCACGGGTAAGGGCTGTGTCGGGCTAAAGATGTTGAGGTACTGAAAACATGTATCTTGCCAAGATACAACAAAAAAATGGTGGCCAGAGATTTTTCTTGAGAATGTCATATCAGGATAAATCAGGAAACTGGCGTTATAGGGATCTATTCGATCTGGGCCCTGATCCTGAAGACTATATCGTATATCTGGATGGACGTGCCTTCTATGTTTCATCGGTAATAGAGGAAGCGCTCGAGGAACAAGGCGTTGACTATGACTACGACGAACTTGAAGAAATCCTATGGCCCTTTCTAGACCCTGACATCCAAAGGGTCATAACAAACTTCGGTGGCCTTAAAGGCCGTGCTCACAAAATGCTCCCCAGACTATCAAGGGAGGAGCTCGCTGAAATTCAGCGTAATATTCACCCCTTCGACAGAAGGAGGCTCTACTATCTACGGTTCGTGCAGATCAATATGGAGGGGGTAGTCGATCAGCCCTTGGCCTTCTTCAACCAGTTACTCTGTAAATCCAGGGACGAAATAGAACAGCTCTTTGAATTCATGGAGCTTGAGTTGAGGCCTTGGGAGATGAGAGGCTACCTCTATGCCATATTTGATCTGCCCAGGAGGTTCGCCCCGAGGTTTTCCAGGTTTATACCGGATGTCCAGGATCAGGGACAAATGGACCTGTATTTCCTGGAAGAAATTTGCAGGCTAAATAGCGATCCTGATTTTATCGATGTAGGGGCCTCGAAATTTTCTGGCAATGGTATCCATCCTTATCTTAGAAAGTATCTGGTGCAGTATTTTGATCATTTTTTCCGGGATGAACCGTCTAAAAAGAACAAGGAATGGCAGGAAGGCGGTGGGTGGTCTCCACCGGTCCGATCATCGGACAAGGAATATCTAGAGGCACTGGGACTTAGTGAGGATGAATTTCAGAGGATGGATGACAAGGAGTTGACCAGCCACTTCAGGAAAAGGGCCCAGGAGTTGCATCCCGACAAGGGTGGAAGCCATGAGGCATTCATTGCCCTGTATAATGCATACAAGATAATGATTAGAAGGAAGTACTGGTAATCACGGACAAGGAAATATGAGCGTAGGCCAGAATTGACAACGATGTTAAGTGAAATTAGAATTCTTTTTTCAGTGACTTCAACCCAAACCTTCATGCAGCCCATATCCTTTGCGCCGCACAAGGGTTTGGATTCAAATGGAGTGCCACTTGGACAGAGAAATTGACATTGACAGATTTCGTTGCAAGGGATGCGGGGCATGTGCCGAGGTGTGTCCTGATGCCTTTCGTATGGATGAGGATGGACAAAAGGCAGAGATCATAGATTCTAATGAGGCACCGGATGAGGTTATACAGATGGCTGTTGCAATGTGTCCAACCCAGTGCATTGAACTCCGTAGTGTGAAGAGAGAAGGAGAAACGGAATAATGCTCAAGGATGGAGAAAAGGGAGTAGTACTCCAAAGGGATAAACAGACGTATGCCATTGTACCACATATCCCCTTGGGGATAGTCACCCCTGGTTTGTTGACCAGGTTGTCTGAAATCGCTGACCGTTATCAGATAACGGCCATGAAGATCACCAGTGCCGACCGTATAGCCCTTGTGGGTGTCAAGGAGGAGGATGTAGATCAAATATGGTCTGACCTTGAAATGGACCCAGGGGCAGCGGTAGGGCCATGCATAAGGAGTATAAAGGTCTGCCCAGGTACGACCTTTTGCCGCCTTGGCAAGCAGGATTCCTTGGGACTAGGGGCGGAACTGGACAAACGGTATCATGGACTCAACCTACCAGCTAAATTCAAGATGGGGGTATCGGGTTGTGTGAACCAGTGCTCTGAAAATTGTATCAAGGACCTTGGATTCATCGGTAAATCCAATGGCTGGACGGTTACAGTAGGCGGAAACGGGGGACCCAGGCCAATGTTGGCAAGGAAATTGACCTCTGGACTTTCCACCGAAGAGGCGCTTGCCCTTGCGGAAAAGGTCATCGATTTCTATGCAAAGAATGCCAAAAAGGCAGACAGGATGGGAAGGCTTATAGAACGGGTAGGCATGGAAGAATTTATGCGGGCAGTATTATGATAGGGACCAGGCCACCTAAGGGCAGCTGGTTCGTTATCTACCCAGTCTCTGTGGGTCTACTGCCTTGAAGGCGATATGGAGGCCTGAATGATGAAGAAACAGGCTCTACCCTTGGCCTTATTCAGATATCTGGGTAGATCTTTTATTTCCTTCGTAGGGGAGTTGGGGGCGATCGCCATCTTTTTTTTCTATGGATTCGTCAACATCTTTTCCTATCCATTTCAGCCTAGAAAGATCATGCAGCAGGTCTACTTTATAGGGGCCAAGTCGATAATGATCGTTGCCCTGGTGGGCCTTTTTACTGGGATGGTCTTGGGACTGCAAGGATATTATACGCTGGTGAAATTTGGTTCAGAAGGCATGCTGGGGGCAGCAGTGGCGCTGTCCCTCCTTAGGGAACTCGGGCCGGTTCTCACTGCACTAATGGTCATAGGGCGGGCCGGTTCATCCATGGCGGCCGAGATTGGTATAATGCGTATATCAGAGCAGATCGACGCCCTTGATACCATGGATATAGACCCAATCCGTTTCCTAATAAGTCCTAGGATTGGGGCCTCGATAATAAGTTTTCCGCTTCTTACATCGTTATTTGACGTTATAGGTATCCTGGGGGGGTATCTAACGGGTTGTCTGCTTCTAAGAATAAATTCCGGTATATATTTCAATCGCATATACGATAGCGTGGTCATGAAGGACGTAACCAGCGGCTACTGGAAGTCCCTGGCATTCGCAATAATCGTATCCACGATCTGCTCCTACCAGGGATACTTTACACACTTGAGGCCTGGTGGATTTGGGGCAAGGGGGGTTAGCCTTGCGACCACCTCTGCCGTGGTCATCTCGTGCGTGCTGGTCCTGGCAGCGGACTATGTTCTAACATCCTTGTTACTGTGAGGGCCCGGTGACCAGAAGTCCTTTTGTAGAGTTTAGAAACGTTGTCAAGCGTTTTGGGGAACGTACCATACTGGATGGCGTTGATCTTACCGTTTTCAAGGGTGAGATCACCACGATCATTGGTAAAAGCGGTGCAGGAAAAAGCGTGCTCCTGAAACATATAATCGGTCTCCTGAAACCAGATTCAGGGGAAATCCTATTCGAAGGTAGGCCGCTGAGATCGATGTCCAAGGCAGAGTGGAAGCAGCTAAAGCGCAAGGTCAGTTACATGTTTCAACAAAATGCGCTCTTTGATTCCATGAATGTCTTTGATAACGTGGCACTCCCCCTGAGGGAACGTACCCGGATGCCAGCGGAGGAAATCCGTAAGAAGGTCATGGCACGGATCGAACAGTTCGAGCTGTCTGAGGTCACTGACAAGTTTCCATCCCAGATTTCAGGTGGAATGCAAAAGAGGGTGGCACTGGCCAGGGCACTGGTTACAGATCCGAGCATCATCCTATTCGATGAGCCAACGACCGGCCTGGATCCTCTACGCAAGAATACGGTGCTCAGTATGATAGCTCATCATCAGCGCGAGATAGGGTTTACCGCCGTAATGGTAAGCCATGACATTCCTGATGTGTTCCTCATATCGAATCGGGTTGCCATCATCGAAGATAAGCGCATCCCCTTTCAAGGTACCCCGGTAGAGCTGGAGCAGTCTGATGATCCCCTGGTCCAACAATTCATAAGGGGGCAAGAAAGTCTGGCAGACGAACTCACCGGGCTCCTTACCAGGCCTGATCTTGAACAAAAGATAAGGCAGGAGCTTACCAGGATAGGCAGGTTCCAGAAGACCTTTTCTGTTGTCCTTTTTGTAATAGATGATCTTGAACACATAAGGGAAAAGGTGGGCTTTATCGCAGCCCAAAGGATTGTCCAATGCCTCGGCAATCTTCTAAAGGGACATCTTGGCACTACCGGTATGTCCGCAAGGTTCAGCCAAAACGAGATCCTTACGGTTCTGCCTCATACCGATCTTTCCAGGGCGCAGCACTTCCTGGAAGATCTTGCCGGCAGAATGAAGGATGCGGAAACGTTTCAAGCAAAGACATATCCCAGGATCTGCCTGGAATTTTATATTAAGGCCGGGATAGCCCAGGCAAATAGTGGGGCAAGCCTGGAATCCCTGATCGAACAGGCGAGGTCAAATCTAAGAACCATCGCTCACCTAGAGTGCACTACCGGAAGGCGGGTTAGCAAGTCATGAAAAAATATACCATGGAAACGGCAGTAGGTGTGTTTGTCTTTATAGGCCTCTTATGTGTGGTCTATCTTACTGTCAAGTTGGGAAAGATGGAGATAATAGGTGGTAACTTCTATGTCATATATGCCAAATTTGATAACGTAAGTGGACTTAAACCTGACAGTAGCGTCGAGATTGCAGGGGTGGAGATAGGCAGGGTTGGTGATATTAAGCTTGATGTCAATTCCGAGATGGCAGTGGTCTCCCTCAAGATAAAGAAGGATATTCCGGTCCAGGAAGATGCCATTGCATCGGTTAAGACCAGTGGTCTTATAGGCGATAAATACATATCAATTACCCCTGGTGGATCAGAAGAGCTCTTGAAACCAGGGGATACGATCACGGATACCGAGTCTACCCTAGATATAGAAGATCTTATAAGGCAATTCGTACATGGAAAGGTGTAGTTATATGGAAATCGCTACAAGAGATATATCTGGAGCCGGAAAGGTAAAAAACATACAGCAAAAGAGATACTGTCTACTGTGCGTGGTACTTTCCTTGTTTCTAATTACTACCCTTGTCTTAGTAGGCAACAGCTTCGGTGCCACTGGGTTTCCACAGGATGATCCCTATAAGGTAGTTAAGGATGCCATAAATGAGATCATAGGCGTACTTCAGAACCCTGCATATAAGGGAGAGTGTAACAAAGAGAAGCGTCGCGCCAAGCTCCGCGAGTTGGTTTATCAGATATTCGATTTCCAGGAGACTTCAAAATGGGTACTGGGTAGGCATCGCAGGCAATTTACCCCGAAACAATTCAAGGAATTCAGTGATCTGTTTGCCAAATTGCTAGAGAAAACCTACATTAAAAAGGTAGAAAGCTATTCAGGGCAAAAGATCATCTTCGGCAGGGAGATAAAATTTTCAAGGAACAAGGTGGAGATACGCACGAAGGTCCTCTATAACGGACAAGAGGTACCTATCTATTACCGATTGATACGAAAACATGGTAAATGGGTAGGCTATGACGTGGTTATAGATGGGGTTAGCCTGGTGAAGAATTACAGAAGTCAATTCAATGAATTGCTTAGAAAGAAATCGCCTGAAAAGGTGCTCGAAGAGATGCGAAACAAGATAAATCAGCCTGAAAAGGGGGATGGATCTTCCGCTGCTGGAGCATAAGGGAATGAGGATAGTAAGATGGCCAAATTAAAACCAACAAGAAAAATCCCTTTTCTTACGGGCATGAGCGCTGGTTTAGGTTTGTCATTGTGCCTTTTATTCTCTTGGTGGCATGGAATCTCCATGGCTGCAGATAATGGCGGGATTACCAAGAAGGTCGAAGTGATGGCATCGTCGAGTCCAGTTGCCAAGGATCAGGATTACGACGAGGAATATGATGAAGAATATGATTACGGTGACGAAGAGGAAAGCCTGATAAACGATCCCTTGGAAGGCTTTAACCGGGTTATGTTTACCTTCAATGACCGGTTATACTTCCATGTACTCAAACCGGTGGCAAGGGGCTACCGGTTCGTGACCCCCAAAAAGATACGTATGGGCATCAGGAATTTTTTCTATAATATTATTTACCCGGTACGTTTCGTAAACGATCTGCTCCAGGGAAAATTCAAGAGGGCTGGCAAGGAAACCTGCCGTTTCATCGTCAATACGAGTGTGGGTTTTTTGGGTTTCATGACCCCTTCCAAGGATTATGCATGGCTGAATCCACCGCCTGAGGATACAGGCCAAACCTTTGCAACCTGGGGCATTGGTAACGGGTTCTATATCGTATGGCCCCTTCTTGGACCTTCTACTGTACGGGATTCCTTTGGTTTCCTTGGAGATTATGTTCTTGAACCTGACTCATACCTACAACCCTTGAGCCTTTCCTTTGGGATCAGGGGATTTGAAATAATAAACAAGACATCCCTTACACTCGGGGAATATGAGACCCTCAAGGAATCGTCCTTCGATCCCTACATCGCCGTTAGAAATGCCTACATACAAAACAGAAGGCAGGCGATCAAGGAATAGAGGAGGTGAATATCCTTATCTTTTCAAGGGGGACAAACCTGGCTGCGTACTTGGCAAGTTCTCCAAGGATCCTGTTTTCAAGGGACGGAGGATAGCAGTAGACACCGTTTCTGTTTAATTTGAAGGGATAGTGCAGGATCCTTGAACAAGGATACCTTCGTCTTGTCCTTTTTAGATAGTCCTTTGCCATTCGAAAGGCCCCTATACTTACCGAGGTCAGGCGATCTCCATCCAGGCTCATGAATACCTTGTCCAGAAAGCCTTGATAGATCCTCTCCCAAACTTTCAGGTCCGTACCTTGGTGCCGCGCCCAGGATGTATCTTCACGGTAATTATCTATAAAAAGAACCGGATCAATGCATATTCTCACCTGCCATCCTGCTTTCATTACCGCTTTTATGCTTCTTATTCTCGCCGCAAGGTTCGGGGTGCCCATTTCGTAATTTTTGATTACGTATTCCGGTGAAAGTGTCCATGCAACGATCACATTCCTAAGGGCTGGCCTTGACAGGAAAGGCCTGATGAAGGCGCACTTCGTCCTGATTTCCAGGAACAAGTCAGGCCGCCTACTGGCAAATTTCATCCAAGAATCTACGAATCCTGTCACAGGCTCGAAGGAAAGCAGGTCTGTATCATAGGATATACACAGATAAAGTGGATGGGCCGCCAGCCTTTTGTCCACCTCTTCGAATATCTCCTCTTGGTTTACGAAGATGACCAGGTTTGCAGAGGGATACATGCCCTTAAGATAGCAGTATGCGCAGTCATAGGGGCAATTCATCATGGAAGAGGTATAATAGAAAGAATGGTTTCCAAATGAGTCACAGTTGGCAGAGCCTGAATAGAGAAACGGGGGGCGTTTCATCGCAAGGATGAGCTTTGGTGTGCGTTTTTGAAGGCGAAAATCTTGCCGTTTCCTACAAAAGACGTCCTTGTAATGGCCTATCGGTACCTGCTGTGCATTGGGGAAGCTGGTGCATATCCTCCTTATGACCTCAGAATCCAGGATGGCCTCTTCTATGTAGATATGTGAAAATCGCCTGGTGATCACTCGGGATAAATCCCCCTCTTGAGCCTTTCAAAGACCGCTTTTCCCTCGTTCTTGGTCTTACAGGAGGGAACATAATGGGGTCGAATTAGGTCCTTTAGATCCCACCCAGACAGCCTGTAGTAAGTAGCTAGTTGTTTTAATTCCCAGGCCATAGAGGCCGTAAGTCTCATACGCTTTACAGCCCATTCCAGGAGCCCTATATCCTCTTCCGTAAGGGCCTCTTGTTCTACCAACACTTCCATTGGCAGGTCCTTCAGCCATACTAAAATCCTTGCACAGGGTTCAACAAGGAAATCCGTTACAAGGGCATGGTCAGGCCTGACAGGGGAAAGGTAATCGTATATTATCTTGATGATGGAGATCTGGTGGGGGGCCAGGAAAAAACTTGCCGCTTCAAAGGCCCCTGATGCCTCCATGTCCACACACTCTCCGAGGATTGTTATACCTCTCCCCCCATCTTCTATACACGTAGAGAAGGTCTCAAGGCCGACCTCCTGAAAGGGATGTTTCCATATCATGTCTGGGAAGAAGTGTCTGCCCGAATCATGATCGATTACCTTGTTGGCAATGACCGTTTTGCCCCTATCCAGGCGATCGGATGTGCTAGCGCATAGGCCGATGTTTACCAATAGGTCCGAGGGTCCTGCACCAAACCTCGTGAGCATAAACGCCGTAGCCGCTGCACATGCGGTCTTTCCGATGCCGGATACGACCAGGATATAACCGTCACCTTCATATATGGGAAATTGCCTATATTCTTTTACCCTTTTTAAGCCTAGCTGCCTTGTCAAGGCCTTGGCTTCACAGATCATTGCAGTGGTTAAGAAGATCATGTCAATGTCCCCTTCGTCTGTCGAAGATACCAAATCCATCCCAGACCTTCATGCAGCCTGTATCCTTTGTGCCACTCCCCTAGGACGATCCTAAAATACATTTTTGATTAGCCATGGATAAAAGGCAAGGGTCAAGATGTTTCTGAGGGTGCATCTTCATATTTCGTTGTATCCGTTCCGGAATATAAGGGCTGTACCTTCAGCCCCTGGACCAGGTAATCCTTACATTTCCGGTCCGCACGTGTTAGTTTTATCCTTGCATTGGATACATGTGGCCTGGGCGCCATCTGCAGGCTTGCGACAGCCTGGGAGACTTGATCAACTTGGGAGGTATCGATGTCTACACCAGATCTTATCATAGAAACCTGTTATGAGCCGCGTGAGGG
The DNA here is from genome assembly GCA_015489365.1 of Deltaproteobacteria bacterium. Taxonomy (GTDB): domain Bacteria; phylum Desulfobacterota; class Dissulfuribacteria; order Dissulfuribacterales; family QOAL01; genus S143-34. The sequence continues at coordinate 10,481 of WFZW01000189.1, forward strand.
CGATTTGGTACTTCTGCCCTTTGCCAATGGAACCGATCCCCTTTTCCCCTACGAGGAGGCTGTCTCCCTGTTTGGAAATGTGCAGGCCCCTCGTGCCCGTGGCAAGTCCATTACGGTTTTTGCAGGCTTCATAAATGAACAAAGGACCATGGCCAAGGCAATACGCCTTGACAAGCAACATACAAGACCTGAGCAGGCCCTCAGGGAGGCAGTGTCCCAGGCAGTATCGGATGGCGAAGACAATGGGATGGGACGGGTAGTCGTCATGCTGGATGGGAATATGCCCGATCTTGTGAGTGCTGCCCAGGAAGGGGCCCTGCTTGGTGGGTACAGGTTTAATAAGTACCTTTCCAAGGGTAAGGACCTGCCCCTGGTGGATATCGTGCTTTCGAAGAAACCAAAGGGGGAATTAGCGGATGCGATAAGTTCCGAAAGAACCGTGTTCAAATGGGTAAATTTTGCACGGGATATACTAAACGAGCCGCCCAATGTCATTGATCCTGTTTCCCTTTCTAGGCTGTTTCAGAGCGAGGGAAGGAAGGCAGGTCTAAAGATTACCATATGGGATGAAAAAAGGCTTGAAAGGGAGAGATGTGGAGGCATATTGGCGGTAGGTAAGGGGGCCCTACACAAGCCGAGACTCGTAATTGGCGAATACAAACCCAGGAAGGCCCGGTTACATCTGGCCCTGGTGGGTAAGGGCATTACCTTTGATACCGGCGGATATTGCCTGAAACAGGCTAAGTCCCAAATTGGGATGAAATATGACATGGGCGGAGCCGCCATGGCCTTTGGGGCCGCATGTGCAGCAGCCGAATTGGGCCTTCCTATCAAGATAGATCTTTTTACACCCCTTGCTGAGAACGATATTTCAAAGACCGCCTATCATGTAAGCGACATCATCAAGATGCGTTCAGGCAAGAGCGTACAGGTGGACAATACCGATGCCGAAGGACGGCTGATCCTGGCAGATGCCCTAACCCTGGCTGGCGAAGGCAAGCCCGACCGGATAATCGATGCAGCCACCCTTACAGGGGCCTGTGTCTCTGCACTTGGTGAGGATATAGCGGGTGTATTCGGTACCGATGAAGCCCTAGTTCATGAAATCATAGGGATCGGCAGGCGGGTAGGTGAGGAATTTTGGCCGCTGCCACTTTATATGCCCTATATGGAGCAGCTCAAGGCAACAATGGCAGATTGTAAAAATATAGGAGGAAAATGGGGAGGGGCCATAACAGCCGCACTTTTTCTCAAGCAATTTGTCGACAATGATATAAAGTGGGTACACCTAGATATAGCAGGCCCGGCGATCAAGGAGGAACCTCTTGGTCACCTGGGAAAGGGGGCAAAGGGATTTGGCATAAAGACCATGGTAGCATGGCTTAGGGATATATGAGCCATAAGTCTTGAATCCTATGGGGAACTTGTATCTTTATTTTCATTCTTGTTGCGGCAATGATCCGGATCCTTGGGGCACGAATCCTTTTGGCAACTACAACAGGTGCATCCCCCTTGGCCAGTGATCTGCTTGGTAAGTATCCTTATTACATACAGTACGCATAGTATAAGGATGAGAATTAGGATCAGATTTTCCAAGATGTTTTTTCTAAGCAAGGTTGTAAGCGCTTATCCCTGATCTACAGACCAGGGATAAGCGCTCTTTGTCATTGTGGATAACTAGGATGAATAGGATGTCCTAGAAATCGATCTGGCTTCTAAGTCCAAAAATAAAGAGATCGTCTGCCTCATCCATTCCTCCAGGATTACCGATCCACTGAAGATCAGCGGAGATAGCTAGGTGACTGTTAAATGCATAACGATACCATGTCTCAAAATAGATTTCATCCGCGGTCTTATTGCCCTGCCTTCGCTGCTCTTTTTCAAAGTCCTTTGTAAGCAGGGTTTGACCAAATGCAATACCAATCCCGTCATCAGGCCGGTTCCACAACATGCCGTTGATATCCATTCCAAGGCTATATACCTGATTAAATGGGATCATGCTCCATTCTTCTGCATCGCTATCCCATACGCTAAGATCGTTTTGAGTCCAACTGTAGCGGGCAAAGGCCGTAAAGCCATGGGCTATTTCCTGGTCAAAGCTTATCCCCCAGCCTCCCTGACCGGCGTCCGCCCGGCTGTAGTTTTGTGAAGGATTAATATTAGCTTCTGACAAACGATCATTGTCCAGGTGACGTCTCGAGTCATACCAACCGTAGAAGCGGTAGTTTCCACGACGATTCAACAACGAAGGTTTAAGGTTTATCTGGGCAGCGACAAAATCGTTACTGAAGATATCTTCCCAGGTATGTTCATCTTCATTGTCAACGGATGCACCGATTATACGAAATTCGACGGATTTTGCTGGGAAAATATCTAACATCATTGCCGGGCAATAGAATTCCTCAGGCTCTGGTATAGTAAGACCCATGCTCTTTACAAAAATATTGGATAAAAACTGTGTGGTCTCATCCCCAGCAGCCTCGTTTTCATCAAACAATACGCTGATATCCATCTTGCCTACGTCAAGGCTGAACATGTCATTAAAAAAGCCCTTTTCATAGAAGGCCTCAGAGATGGTGAGATCTGCTTGGTTCTCATTATTCCAGGTGGCATAGGCATCATAGTTTGGTACGCTGAATGAGGGTACGTTATTGTTTAACCCCTCGCCGTCACCACCCTCGAGGTGTATAATGAATGTACCGTACTCATCAAGGTCTGCGTGGAGGTCCAGGTCCATGGTGTATGCGGCGTCTGCCTTGTTGCCTCCCTCTGGGTTGTTGTGGGCATTATTTGCAGTTGCCTGGACCACCCCTGTTACTCCTCCCTCAATTGTAATGCCTTTATACCAGGGGTGCTCCTGCTCCGCCGTCTGTGCCTCAATCAGTTTCTTGCCTTCTCCAACCATTGAAGAAGACATCTGCCTTTTCATGTCAGACATCTGCCTTTCGAGTTGTTGCAATCTGTTAGACAACCTTCTGTTTTGTTCCGCAAGGTTCCTATTCTGCTTGATCAGCTCTTGCATCTGCGCCTTAATGGCATCTATCTCCCCTGCACTTACCGGTGGGGCAGTCATCAGGGTTAAGATGTAAAAAATACCCATAGATAGAATGAAGCCGATTCTGTTTCCCATTTTTCTCTCCTTTCCCTTTTAAGTTTTTTTATGCCACTACACAAATTTGAGGCAGACCTTCATGGCAACCTCTCCCTTGGCAGTCAGTTGCTTTATCCAGAGACTCTGGTACAAAAAAACTTGGTAGTCATTATTTGTCAATAGTAACACCTACTTTATCCGAAAATACATATCTTGATTGGCCGTGGACATACAAGGACAAGAGACAAAATATCTCCAGGGGCGTACCTTCATATTTCGTCGTATCCATCCTGTAACTGGCGGTTAGAGCGTAAAATAGAGCCTATCTGGGCTGTATTTTTACGACCTGGAATGCAGCGCCAAGATACGGGCCGTACGAAGATTTGGTTTTATGATTAACAAGGTGAAATAGGAAGGATGGTAATCTTTATACTTGCGGATGTCCGTGATGATTTTTTCACCCTCCAGACCACAACAGCTAATCCCTACAGTTTTATCTGCCAATTCCAGGTCCTCGAGTGTCTTAAGGATCTTGCTAAAGTTTTTATATGTCTTTAACACGACAATATTGTCTGCAAGGGTTACGGCGTCCTTTAATGTCATTTCTCCCTGGGTCCCGGAAAGAATGAGCAGGGATTCCCCTCCCTCGCACAGTGGCACCATCAACCGGGCCGCAGCTCCCTGGTAGGAAGTAATTCCTGGAATCGTGCGGATGATGACCTGGGATTCCAAATTTTGAAGGGCTTGGGCGAGGTAACTAAAGGTAGAATAGGTGAGGGGATCGCCAAGGGTCAGAAATGCCGCATCCCTTCCTTTCTGTAAAACGGACAAGACCTTCTTCGCATTTTTTTCTCTGGCTTGGCACCTAGCTGCCTGTTCCAAGGTCATTCGGAAGGGAAGCGCGACGATTTCCGCCGTCTTTGGTATATAGGATCGTGCTATCTCCAGGGCCGTGCTATAGTCGTTTTTCGTGGATGCAGCCGTGAAGATGGCATGGACCCTTTTTAGTACCTTAACGGCCTTGACGGTCATGAGTTCCGGATCACCCGGTCCCACGCCAACCCCGTAAAATATGCCAAATTTATTCCTCATGGAGATGTGTTTCCTTTTAACTAGTGCCGAGCCAGTTCCAGTGCCCTTTTTAGGATATGGTAGGCCTTAAGCCCTGTAACGGTTTGATCAGGAAAGAATCTCCCCTCTGACAATTTCATGATGCCAAGCCCTGCTACTACGGCTATATGTGCGGTATCCGGATCGTCCTCCGGGACATCAATCATTTTGCACGGGCCTGCCCCGGGAAGGTCGAGACCGACAAATAGGCTATAGGCAATATCCCGGCGAAGGATTGGTTTGTTGGGAAGGAACCGCCTGGCCTGGATATTCTGGAAAAGCCCCCGTTCCACAGCGGTTTCAATATAGGCCGAAATTATTTTGTTATAATCCACGTCCCTGAAATCACCATAGAGGTGCTGGGCCTTGTTTTTCCTTGCCTGTATGCGGCGATAACCTGGAATTTCAAAGGGAAATGCCGCCATTTTGACGAACATCTCTGCATAATTTGCGCGGGTAAGGGTGTTGTTCCTTGCCAGGTCCGTGACATTGTTGAATAGCGCAGGATAGAGAAAACGCCCTATCTGTGTGATGCCAAGAATCAGTCTGGGGGTTGGACGTGAGACGATCATTTCGTCAATGATAAAAACCTGGTGGTCCTTCACTGCCTTGATAGCCTCAAAGCCGGCCTCCTCATAGATGCGCCTTTTTGTCACATGATTCATGGCCCCTCTCTGTGCCAGCAAGACGTCTATATCATGGGCGTGGGAGAGGATGCGTTCCTTGCCATAGTCGGCGATATTGGTGCCATGGGTAGATCTCGCGTCCGTTGCGACGTTTATACCTCCTGCGGTTTCCAGGGCGAAAATGGCAATGGAAGAGGGGGCAAAGGTCTTCATGCGGGAATGGATCGATTCGAAGTAAACCCGTTTTCTATCCCCTAAGGGGATGTGCGAAACCATCTTTCTTATGGAAGCCACCTGCCCTTTGAAACGCTGGATCATTTCTTCTGCTGCCTTTTCGCGGCCGGTTAGAACCCCCAATGTCCTCCAGTAGGTAAACATCTCCTTGGCAGTGCGTGGCTGCAAGGAGACAACGGTGATGCCGAACCGCCGAAGTTTTTCCATTAGGTTGGGATATCCCCGGGTGATCATGGGACGTACCAATACGAGGTCAGGATGTGCGGCAAGGAAGCGTTCTGCATCATCGTGATAACTAAAGGCCGGTTTTTCCATTGCCTCCAATGGGTAAGACTCATGCCTGGAGACACCGATAATTTCCTTGTTAAGTCCAAGGGCAAAGAGATTTTCTGTATGTGCCCCATATAGGGATATGATGCGTTTATAGGGAGGGGAAACCGTGATAGTATTCCCACTTGCATCCTTGATGGTCAAGGCATGCAAGACACCAGAGGCTATAGCGATTTCAAGTATAATCAGCAGGATAAAGGTACACAATCGTTTCATAGTGTGGCTTCCTTTTGAAACATCATCTGCTTGTTTCCCGTTTGGGGATGTAATAGGATGGTTCCACTGACCCCGAAGGTTTTTTCTATTATCTCTTCGCAAAAGGCCTCCTCGGTACTTCCCTCTAAGACTATGCGTCCATTGGACATGAATATCAGACGGTCGCAGTACATGGCTGCAAGGTTAAGGTCATGAAAGACACCGATGATGGTCTTTCCTGTCCTGATGCGTTGTCTCACGCGATCAAGAGCGTAGATGGTATGGTGTATATCCATGTTCGAGGTGGCCTCATCCAGTAAAAGCACCGGGGTGTCTTGAACGAGTGCACGGGCAAAGACAACCCATTGTTTCTCCCCTCCGCTCAGGGTCAAAATGGAACGATCGGCAAACTTGGATATCCCCATCTCCCTCAAGATATCTGAAACCTTCTGTACCTCCTCTCGGCTTGGGGGAGAAAATCTCGGAAGATAGGGATAGCGTCCCATCATGACCACATCCCTTACGGAAAAATCGAAGTTGATCGAAAAGTCCTGCGGAACCAGGGCAATTTCTCTGGCAAGATGCCGTCTGGGAATGCTCAAGATATCCTTTCCATCAAAGAGAATTCGGCCTGTCTCTGCCCGGTAATATCCCAGCATCAACATTAACAGGGTGGTCTTGCCGCTTCCGTTGGGGCCTACTATGCCATGGAACAGGCCCGCCTCGAGGTCCAAATCGATTCCATTTATGACCGGTTGGCGTCCGAATGAAAATCGAAGTCCAGAAATTTTAAATATCGTTTTAGCCATTGATCATTATCCTTCGATGTTTTCGGAAGATATAACAAAAGACAGGTCCTCCGATGAGGGCTGTAAGCACGCCAATTGGAATCTCATGGGGAAGAATGGCCCGGGTTAGCGTATCCGCAAATAGGAGTAGGCTTCCACCCAACAGGGCGGATGAAGGGATCAAAACCCGGTTATCCGGACCCACCACGAAACGCATCAGGTGTGGAACAACCAGGCCTACGAAGCCAATGATGCCGGATACAGCCACGCAGCCCGCTGCAATCAGGGATGCCGCAACGAGGAGTGCTACTCGGACCTTGCTGGCCTGAACACCAAGGGAGATGGCAATCTTGTCGCCTAGGGCCATGACGTTTAGATCACGGGCGAAGTATAGACAAAAAAGGCCCCCAACCGTCACGATCCCAAGGGTCAAAAAGACGTCGATCCAGGTGCGAGAATTGAAGCTTCCAAGGAGCCAGAAGATAATGACACTGACCTGCTCATCCGCCACGTATTTAATGAAGCTGATACCTGCCGATAGGATGGTCGCCACGATGATGCCAGCTAGTATAAGGTTGTTTGAGGCAATCCTCCCATCGAATGAGGATATGGATAATACAAAAAGCAGGGTCGACAGGGCCCCCACAAAGGCAAAAAGCGGTATGGTATAGACCCCAAGAATGGGAAGTTCAAGCAACAGGGCAATGGCAGCCCCGAAGGCTGCCCCGGCTGAAACGCCAAGGGTATAGGGATCGGCCAGGGGATTTAGAAGAATGCCCTGGAAGATGACGCCAGAGATAGAAAGACCCGCTCCAACGATGGCAGCAGTAAGGATGCGTGGCAGGCGTACCTGCCATACAACATAGGGAAAGACCTTATCAAGACCATCAAGATGGTGCCAGTTACCGGTTAGCCTAGAAATAATGATCTCGGCCACAGCAAAGGGCTTGATGTGAATATACCCCATTCCTGTTGAGATTAGGATCATGGCTCCCAGGAGAATAGAAAGGATGAGAAGAACGAGGACGTTCCGTTTCTTGCACAGGACGTCCCCTTGTTCATGTTGCACCATGGGGTTCTAAAATATCAAGTCGTTATCCTTGGCAACATCCTTGATATGTTGCACATAGATTCGAGCCCAGGCACGGTTTTCACCCAGGCCGTGAATTATCGGTATTACCTGGATGCCAAGCCTTTTAATGGTGTTTTTCCAGGAATCCCTATCGGGTCCTGCCATGTCGTTGTTGGCATGATCTCCTGCCACAATCATCAAGGGTTTTAGAACGACCCTTTTGACCTTGGCCTGCTTCAAGGCTGTGACAACGTCGTCCAGAGAAGGGAATCCCTCCACTGTACCGATGAATATCTTCACGTCAGGATAGGTGCGCTGCATGACCTGCTGGAATTCGGCATAGATCCCCGTGCTGTAAAATTCATTCCCATGACCCATGTACACCAAGGCAGCATGTTCCTTTCTTGCTAGGTCCACGTCTACCTTAAGGGTCTTGGCCGCCGTCTCCATATCCTTATGGTAGTCATGCACCGGTCCGTAGGTTCCAAGTGCAGGACGCCCCATGACCAGTTTCACAAAGGGCATGTACTTGACCTTTATGGTCTTGATGGCATTTAGCCCATTTACATAGGAACAAAGATCGGCATATTCCTCGCCCGAATAGATGTGGCATGGCTGAACAATGATGGTTCGGTATCCCTCATCCTGCAAATCCGCAATGGTGGCTAGTGGTCCCTTGATGTTAAGAAATTCCTTCATGTCCCTTCCATGCTCTTTCATAAAGATAGCGTCATTTCTGCGTTTGTGCCAAACGTTGCGGATGATATTCGAGGTAAAGGCAATTCGCACCTCGATACCTGGGAATTCCTTTTCAACTTCGTTCTGAATCGTGGTGATCGCCTTAAGGGCAGAAAGATAGGTGGTACCGAAATCGGCCAGTACAATAGCCTTTTTATTTGGCATCTTCCCCATGGCAAAACCCATTGAACTGCTTGTTAAGATTAATAATATTAATAGAAAACATGTCTTCTTCATCTTGTCCTCCATATTCATTTAAGGTCGAATTGGGACCCTTGACCAAGGATATGGATACCGCTGACCCTATGGTTACCTTCATTTTTTTTTCGATCTACTAGAAAGAAATTACCCATTGCCTTCCTTGGAACGATAGATTCCTTGTTACATGTCACGTAGAGACGGCCTAGTTTTCATGATTTCACCCCCCTTCCCCTAATCCTTCCAATAAAATGTTTGCCCTTTACCATGAAAATACAGAGTCTATGGGCTGTATCTTCATGCCAGGGAGTGCGGTACCAAGGTACGGGCCGCATGAAAGTTTGGGGCAGAGAACCTGGCTATTCTAGGCAATAAAAAAGGCCCGGATCGCTTCCGACCCGAGCCTTGCCCGCAACACACTCTTGGTCCTATTGATCCTTTACTGGGCCCCACGCCAGTAAACAGATCCACAAGAAACGATTTGAGGTATCCTGACTCGTGGTTCGTCCTACTATCCGCGCCTTCCCGTTATGCAGTGGCACTTCAGTGGCTCATGCGGATTTCGTCCCCACTCACAGTGGCGGGCCCGTCCTGGATTTTCACCAGGTTCCCTCAAAGCGTCTTATAAAGATAACCTGTCTAGCCCCTGAAAAAAATCGTCCTTAATTGCACAATAATTGCATTTGAATTTCCCAAGGTTGTCTCAGGAGCCACTTGTTAAACTGTTTTTAAGTCTATAAAATCTTGAAAAATAAAACATCCCTGGACTGCATCTATCTTCGGGGTGCACAAGTATAGATTTTAAACTTTTATGCAGTCCGTATCCTCCGTGCTGCACCCCCAGGGCATGAAGATACAGCCCATATGGGTACTGTATTTTCACGGTAAAATTAATGATAATAAGAAATCATCTACTTGCCAAGTTTGCCGATAAGAAAGATAGCTTCTTGGCTAGATGGCCAAGGGTAATGGTCGATTACGGCCCAGACAGGAGGCACCTTTTTATGTTGAGGTTTCAATTGGTTATCGTGTTTGTCCTGCTTATGATATGTATCATGTTCGTCCCTGGTAACGTTGGTGCCGGTCCCTACATGAACTCCGTTCATGGTTCCAGTATGGTAGGGGTAAACAGGTCGAGTATTGCTGGGGAGGGATATTCAAGGGGCAATTGCGCCCACTGTCATGAGCAACACGCCAGTATCAATGGGTCTGAGCCTTCGCCTTCAGGTAGCGCCCTCTGTGCCTTTGCCCTCTTTGCTGACAACTTCACTGGCGGCACGACCGGACCATACGCCCAGTCGGATGATTTTTGTTTCTTTTGCCATATAAATGTAGGGGCCGTACAGAGTGAAGGGGGTATTAACAACCGGCAATATGCAAACACCTTTGGGGGCTATACCACGGACAGCGCCACGGATATTATCGGGGCCTTTAATCTGAATTCATATCACAATCTCTACGACATAAAGCGCTTTGCCAAGACAAAATTCTCCTTTTTCAAGGATTCATCCAATCCGTGTGTTGCATGTCATAACCCCCACCTTGTAAAGAGAAATAAGACTAATCCCTCAAATCCCGCCTATACGGTCATCTCAAGGCCAAGTGATCATGGAAACCTGTGGGGTGACGACACAAACGAACGGATGGACAAGTATACCACCTATCGTTCCCCTCGCTTTTATGGTTCGAACAGTACCTATGAACCAGGCGGTGTAAGCACCAGGGATGGCTCCCTTACCCCTGACTATGTAACCTTTTGTCTGGATTGCCACCAATATCAAGTACCTACTACTCAATCTGCCTCCATGAACCCCAATACACCTTCTGGCTATCTCACTGCCATAGACTGGAGTTCATCAGGGGATATGCACGGAGGCCGTGCAAGGAACTGGGGAATAAACGGGGAGGGCTCCGAAAGTTATACCTGTAGGGGCACGGTGATCGCTCCGTACAATACCTCACCGGTAGAGACAAACTATGTGCTTTCGTGCCTGGATTGCCATGAGCCCCATGGCTCGATCCTCACTACGACAGGCAGGCCTTCGACCTATTTATTGAGAAAGGAGATCAACAATCACAAGGTGGATGGATGCGGAAACGGGGAGGAGTATTTTTGCGAGCGTGATGGCCTGTGTTATAGCTGCCATACGAATAACCATGCTGGCCCACAGGGATGTTTCGGCTGCCATTACCATGGGGCACGTGATGTAAACTGCGGAGGCCCAAGGTCAGGGCCTGACTTCTAAGCCCTCTCTCTCATATGCTCGCGATCATACTGGCAACGGGTTCGACGTATTCCAGGGCCTCAAGGGGATGTTTAACCCTCTTTACAGGCCCAAATACCCTTACATGGCCAATGTCTGAGATGATCAGCCTGTTGTCTTCAACTATTCGTTTGTCCTCAAATTCTTTATCCATTTCTGCTTGGCTGTTTAATATTACCCCGATAACAGGAATTTTTCTGTCCCTCAAAACGCTCAAGGTCAGAAGGGTATGATTCAGGGTTCCAAGTCCACTCCTTGCCACAACCAGGGTAGGGATCCGAAGCCTTGCCATCAGGTCTATCAATAAATACCGCCTTAAAAGGGGAACCATGACACCTCCCACCCCTTCGACAAGCAATATGTTACAGTTATCCCTTGCCCTTGCAAAACCCCTTTCAATGACGTGCTTATCAATTTGAATGCCATCGATTTCTGCAGCCAGATGGGGAGAGGATGGAAAGGAAAGGCGATAGCAGTCCTGGTCGAACAGGCGCAACGGGGTCCTTCCTTTTCCCTCATGCCAGTGGTCAAGGGCGACAGAATGGACAAATTGCATATCCTGGCAAACCTCGCTATCCCCGGTACTGATCCATTTTTGTACCCCAACCGTGTATCCTTTATCCATCAGACAGGCAGTCAACAAGGCAGTTATGAATGTCTTGCCTATGCCGGTATCCGTACCGGTTATGAAGATCGGTATATTTTTGTTCATGTAGGGCCCCTTCTTCCGCAGCAGATGAAGACCTCGTAGGTTATCTCTATCCTACCATATCTCCTCTTGAAGCAGTCTTCCAGTGCCTTGACCGAGTGTGGGGTCCTGATCAGGGGACCATGGCCGGTTCCAGGGGCCACGCCACTACCCTTGAGGGTCTTCAAAAGGGATAGCATATCATGGTATCTCCGTTTGATATGCAGTCGGTCAATTTTCCAATCTGGGAAGGTCGAGGTCATTATCCCCTCAAGCACCCTCTTTGAAGGAAAATTGTCGATGGGAAGCTCTCTACTTGCACCAAACGTTTCTTCAATTACCTTTTTAAGCTCCAAAAGACTTTGGCTCCCAAATATAGTGGCTGCAAACATCCCACTATGTGTCAAACAGCGGGAAAGTTGGCGCACGGTTTCGCCGAGTCGATTCAACCAATGCATTGCGCTGTTAGAGGTAATGATTTGGAATTTACCAGACATACCTGCCATGTCTTCGATGTCCCCCTCGATTAAACGTATCCCTTTCCTGCTTTTCAGTTTCATGGCAGCACGGGCTAACATGGCACCCGAGATATCCACGGCAGTGATGGACGCCCTTGGAAAGGCATCGGCAATAAGAAGTGTATAGCCTCCTGTTCCACAGCCGATCTCGAGTATGGTTCTGGCATCCGGCAGGTCTTTTATTTCCTCGATGAGTCTTTGGGCAAGGCCTTCCTGTATCCGGGAATAGCGATCATAGCTTGCCGCTGCCCTTGAAAAGGCATCAGATATGTTCTTTTTCAGCAGCAATGAGCCCCTCCTGTACCTCTGGAATAAGAAATGGAAGGTGGCCGGCTGTGGGGACTACCTTGAAATATACATTCCCTGGCAATGGTGGCAAATCATTCAAGGGGGCGATCATGTCCCTTTTACCATGGAATATCGAAACATATCTTATTTTGGGGAGAACATTTAAAAATGATGAATATATCGTATGTTGTGACAAATACTTAAGGCCTAGAATAAGATCATCAAGGCCCCATAGGGCCAGCGTTTCAGGCTGGCATTCCCTGCAAAACCAGGCATGATCCTGCCTTTGACCTATAAAACACAGCCTGTGAAAATCCTTGAGCGCACGTTGTTTGTCAGAACGGAGGCTGGAGACCAAGGCATTTATTTCCTCTGGCCTATAGCAGAATCTCAGGGAAAAAAGGAAGAGGTTGTCCACACGTTCGCCATAGGTCTTACAATATTCCAGGGCGCAAAGACCGCCCATGGACCATCCCAGTATGGATATCCTATCTATGCCGCTTCGATCAAGAAAGCGTGCAAGCCCGCTGGTCACCGGCCCAGTAACTGGATGGAGGGGCACGATATAATCATAGGGCAGTTCAAGGGTTGAAAATATATTGGCGCTAAACCCCCAACCGGGGATCAATACCAAGGATCGACTAAACCCCCTTGGAATCGACATGAACATGTCCGATTCGGATACAGTGCAGGCTACAGGGCGTTGCGCCTTCATGCCGCAGGATCCTTGGACAGGCATGAAGGCCTGGGTCCCATTGTATCCTTTAAGGATCGTGCAATACCCTTGGCCAGTCTTTCAAGGTCCTCTGATGTGTGGGCCGAACTAAGGGATATCCGAAGCCTAGCAGTATTGGGGGGGACCGTTGGGGGACGTACCGCCTTTACCATGAAGCCCATCTCAAACAAATTTTTCTCAATGGTCAATGCCTCCTTATTGCCCCCAATTATTACAGGTATGATCTGGGAGTTGCAGTTGATATCTATCCCAGTGTATTGCCTGAGCAGTTGTCCGAACCTGGCGAAGGAATCCTTGAGCCTTTCTCTGTGCCATGATTCCCTGGAGGAAAGCTCAAGAGCGGCCAGATTGGCGCCAACCACTGGGGGCGGAAGTGCCGTTGAGAATATAAGGCTTCTGCATCGATTCACCAGGAATTCCTTGAGCACGGAGGTAATAGCGGCAAAGGCCCCATAACCAGCAAACGCCTTCCCAAAGGTACCTATCATGATATCCACGTCTGCCGCAAGCTTCCTTGTCACAAGCCCTTCCCCATGTCTTCCAAATATGCCGGTAGCATGGGCCTCGTCTACCATCAACATGGCGTCGTGTTTATACTTCAGGTAGATGAGATCCTCAAGAGGAGCCATGTCACCATCCATGCTGAAGAGGCTTTCGGTTATAATGAGGGCATTCCTGTAATGGCCACGGTACCTTCCTAGAAGGGTCTCGAGATGTTCCATGTCATTGTGGTGGAATCTGAAAAATCTTGCCTTTGAAAGCAAGACACCATCCACGATGCTTGCATGGCTGAGACGATCCATGAACACACAGTCGCCCCTGCCACAAAGGGCTGGGATAATACCGATGGCCGCAAGGTAACCACTTCCAAAGATCAGGGCATCCTGTGAATCTTTTAGGGACTTGACAGCCGATTCAAGTTGTAGGTGTATGCCTAGCCCCCCGCTCATGAGTCTTGATGCCCTGGCGCCAGTGCCCCAGGTATCCATTGCGGCAAGCGCGCCGTGGCGCAGGGCAGGATGACCAGAGAGACCAAGGTAGTCGTTCGAGGAAAAATCGACGAGGTCTCTGCCAGAGACACGTATATGCCTGCCATCGACCGCCTCAATTGCAACAAGCCTCCGCTGCAATCCATCCCTTGTAAGCCTATCTAGATACTTAGAAAGGGAAGGGAAAGGGATGTCTGTTACGTTCCTCCTAGACATGCGATGCTTCATCTAGTTTCCAACTGGCCCTATATGTCGGTCAATCTCATCCAGGATTTCCTCGATCTGTCGGTTGGTATCAATCTCGATTAAATGTCTTTTCAGGGTGCCTGATGGAGGTGAAAAGGCCTTTTTCTGCCTTATGTATATCTCCCACCGGCCATCTGAAACCTGTCCGTCCTCCCTTATCCTGCTATTCAAGCGCCTTTTTACCTCCTCTTCCGGACACTTACATAGGATGAAGTGTATATTAGAACCGGCCTCCTTGGATAGCTCCAGAAGCCTTTGCCTTTCCATGGCGTCTATGTACGTGGCATCAAGCACTACGGACCTACCGGTTACGATCCTTTTTGCAGCGGATCTCAGTAGCGCCGAGTAGGTCTTGCGTGTAAATTGTTTTCCATAGATGCCCTTGCCGTAGGCCTCAAGATGTCTTTGTGTTGCAGGTACCCGTGCAACCATCTCCTTCCGGATCCGGTCAGAATTGAACACTGGCAGACCATGGCGCCTGGCAAAGGATTCCGCAAGGGTGGATTTGCCGGTGCCGGACAGACCGAAAAAGCAATATATATCACCCGATCTCAAGCCGCCGGCATACCACAGGGCCAACCTGAAATAGTCTCCTGCCTGTTCCTTGGCCTTATCCCTGGTTGCTCTATCCACGGTCTCGTCTGACCATGTAAAACAACCAATCTTGCCCCTGACATAGGCCCTGTAACACATATAAAACCTTGAAAGTTTGAGGAGATCCGGATCACGTGTCATATCAGCAAAACGATCCATGAAATATCTTGAAAGGGGCAAGAGGCCATTGAAGTCAAGATCCATTGCGAGAAACGCCACGTCGGAGGCCACATCACCGCACCTGAATCGGTTGTTAAATTCTATGCAGTCGAAGATATAGACATCCTTTTTAGGTAGGTCAAAGCAGATATTTGCAGAGTATAGATCCCCATGGCCGTCCTTTATCCATCCTTGCTGCTGCCTTGCAAGAAACAGCTTTTCATGTTCCCGGATAAAGGACCTGGTAAAGCTGCATATGTGGTCGTAGGCATCAGGGTCTATTAATCGCCCTATATAATTCCTGGTCTGGTCAAAATTTTCCTCTGTATTTTGTATGATGACATCTAGATTCCCATATTGGGCCACCTCCGGTCCAGCATCTGCTTCTTTGTAAAAGGGTGTCAGCTTCCGATTGATGATGTCCATCTTCTCCTTGTCCATATCCTCCAAGGAGATTAGGCGTTGCATCATGCCCTCTTCAGGCATGCGTTTCATGACCACTGCCCAGTCGATTACCTTTTCCCCTGTATTGAACAATATCTTGCCATCCTCCAGACCTATTGAATAACAGTCCAGATAGATCTCAGGGCACAACCTTCTATTAAGACGCAATTCCTCAAGGCAGTAGAAATGCCTTTTTTCAACCGTAGTGAAATCTAGGAATCCAAAATTTACCGGTTTCTTGATCTTGTACACCCTGTCTCCCACAAGGAATATCCACGAGATGTGGGTTTGGATCAATTTCACCTTATCTGCCTTGTTGGGATAGATCTCAGGCCTCATCAATTGTTCCATAAAATTCTGTATCATATCAGATATAAAACCTTCTCCTGTAGGATGTTTGCCTGCCTAAACTTTCTTGCAGCCCATAACCCCTGAAACTGCGTTCTTCAAAACTTTCTGCTTTTTGCCCATGTATGTCCTATGTGTCCATGGCTAAGTAAAATATAAAATACATTTTCGGATAAAATTCCATGCGGCCCATACCTTGCGCCCCTCCTCGATATGAAGGTTCGATCTTTATGTACTGTAGGATCAAACTTCGGCTAGCCTGGAAACGCCTCGGACCATCCAAGGCTTGATTACCACCAGGCACAAAGTTATGCTGTCACCATATGGTACTACAATAACCTATCAGCCCTGGAAGTTATCCATAAAAAGGTCTCTAGGGCACCGATTACAGAGGGACCAGTAGTTTAGAGGTTAAATTGCATTGGAGAGAAATACAATGGGCGAAATAAGGAGTTCATTCGAGATTGCCATGGAAAAGGCCGATAGGCTCGGCAAGATGAATCGTGAGGAACTTGAATCAAGAAAGTGGAATGAAGAAGGGAAAAGGATAGCAGCATCCTTTCTTGCAGGGAAGGTAGAAAGGCTTCAGGACAGGCTTCAAGATATTCCAGGCAACGCAATAAGGTATACCTTGGATGGCGCCACGGAATGTCTCCTGAGAAATGTGGTCTTACCCAGGGACAAAGATCAATGGCAAACCATTGAAAGGGCGTTAAAGGGGCTTGTGGAATTGAAGGGAAGTATGGCGCGTCAGGTGGTCCCACGCATTGAAGAACTTCTAAGGGGATACGAACAGACGGTGGACAGCTACATGAAACAATTCAAGGCACAGGTTCAAGCCCAGGCCGGAATGGAAGGGTACGGTGCCGGACAATCAGCTGGAGAGGGTAGGGGGCTCGACCTGAATTCCGTGGCTGCTATGCAGCAGGAATGGTCCAGGATCTCATCAGAAATAGCGGAACAATTTGATAAGCAGTTGACACCCTTAAAGGAATATCTGAAATAGCATTGTCCTTGAAATGAACGAAAAATCCATCCGTTCGCTGTTGGAATCCGTAAGGAGCGGTAATGTTTCGGTGGAGGATGCCATAGAGACACTGCGCCGTTTACCCTTTGAGGACATTGGCTGGGCGTGTATCGATCACCACCGACAGTTACGTGAGGGATTCCCGGAGGTAATATACGGACCTGGCAAGACACCTAAACAACTGGTGGAAATCATAAAGAGACTGATGGAAACGGGGGGGCCCTTGCTGGTAACCAGGGTGTCAAGGAGACAAGCCGACTACGTGCTCGATCGGTTACCCATGATAGAATACCACCCAGATGCCCGTGCCATGAGCTGGGTATCACCTAAGGATCATGCGGAAAAGAAGGCACTGTCGAATGATATCTTGGTCATTGCTGCAGGCACTGCGGACATGCCCATAGCACGGGAGGCATGCCTTACCCTGAGATTAATGGGACAGGGCTACAAAGAACTGTTCGATGTGGGGGTGGCCGGAGTTCATCGCCTGCTGGGGAGGCTTGACATGCTTGCGGCTGCGAAGGTCATAATTGCAATAGCAGGCATGGATGGGGCACTGCCTAGTCTCATAGGAGGCCTTAGTAGCGTACCTGTAATAGCCGTACCAACCAGTACTGGATATGGAGCCAATTTCAACGGTGTGGCACCGTTGCTTACCATGTTGAATTCCTGTTCCACAGGCGTTGCGGTGGTAAATATAGACAATGGCTTCGGGGCAGCAGTGCTTGCCGCAATGATAAGCAAGGGTGCAGTGGGACCTTGTCAATCCTCCTAGCAATCTTCCACGCTGCCCGCTTATGCAAATTTTTCGTACCTATTCACATTTTTGTCCGCAAGGGAATGTGAACGGATATTTTCCATGATTACGATTTTCCAGGAATAAGCCCCTTTGCCCTAAGCTTCATCCTCTTTTTTTTGCGCCTGCGCCTTCTTTCGATTTCCCTTCTTCTCTCTATTTTCTTGTGTCTAGCCATATAATCCCTCCTTTTTTTTGCATGGAACAAGATAAATGATAAACGGAAAATACCGCCTAATCCCGCACAAGGCAATAGGGGGGCCGATCTCCCTGTTCGTCTGTCCGTTCGCACTACCTAGACCATGCATACAACCAGCTTGAATTTTCCTTGAAATAGCCAAGCCTGTGACATAAGATTAGCCCCAGTTCAGCCTTCAATATATTTGTGCCAACTGGTCCACTTAGAAGCAGGAGTTTCAAGGGAAAGTGAAGGTAAAAAATTGGATGGTCAAGGATGTGATCACTGTTTCACCCAAGGCCTCTGTCAAGGATGCGATAGAGCTGATGCATCGTCACTCCATAAGGCATTTACCGGTGATAGACAACGGTACCATGCAAGGGCTTGTGACAGAGAGCAATCTGCGCCAATATTTTTTCCCGGCGATGGTTGAGGATATATCGGTCTCCGATGTGATGATCGTAAATCCTATAATCATAGACCCGAATGCCAGCGTCGATTCGGCTGCAAGATTAATCCATCAATTCAAGATAGGCGGACTGCCAGTACTTGAAAAGAGAAAATTGGTGGGCATTATCACCATCACCGATATCTTGGCGGCCTTTATAGAACTCCTTGGCCTGTTAAAGGAAAGTTCCCGTGTGGATGTCATTATCGATGAACGGGTTGGAAACATAGACGATGTCCTCAGATTGATCCGAAAGGAAGGGGGCAAGGTCATGAGTGTAGGGGTAGAGACCCAGACAACCAAGAAAAAGGTCCATTACATCAGGTTGGAGAAAGGGGAGTTGAAACCCATAGTAGAGGCAATCGAGGCATTGGGACACAGGGTTGTTTCAATATTGGATTGAGACACAATGGGAAGGACCTTGTAAAACAACCGGGATATCTAGATGAGTCATTATCAGATTAGCAAAAGCCTGGAAGAAATAAACGAGAAAATCCGTTCAGGTAGGGCAGTTGTGGTTACTGCCGAGGAAATGATCGGGATTGTTAGAAAACAAGGAGATGTCAAGGCCGCCCAGAAGGTAGACGTAGTAACCACTGGCACGTTTTCACCCATGTGTTCCTCAGGGGCCTTTATCAATTTTGGTCACAGTGTACCCGGAATCAAGGCATCACAGGTATGGATCAACGGCGTTCCTGCATATGCCGGTTTGGCCGCAGTGGACATATACATAGGGGCTACCGAACCAAGGGTAGACGATCCCTTGAATCTCAAATATCCTGGAGAGTTCCCCTATGGAGGCGGGCATGTCATACAGGACCTTGTGGCGGGAAAGACGGTTCATCTAAGGGCTGAGGCCTACTCAACCCATTGCTATCCAAGAAAGACACTGGATAAGAGGGTCACCCTTTCCGATCTGCCGTTTGCCCAGCTTTGCAATCCCAGGAATGCCTACCAGAACTACAATTGTGCGATAAACGTCACGGACAAGACCGTCTATACCTACATGGGTACATTAAGGCCTAGGATGGGCAATGCAAATTACTGCACCAGTGGACAGCTCAGTCCACTCTTTAATGATCCGTATTACCAGACGATCGGCATAGGTACGCGAATATTCCTTGGCGGTGGAATCGGCTATGTGGTATCGGCTGGAACCCAGCACAACCCTGGGGTTCCACGTACGGAAAGAGGGCTTCCAAAACGACCAGCTGGCACCCTCATGGTGATAGGGGATCTGAAACATATGAATTCCAGGTGGCTTGTTGGGGTTAGCCTTCTCGGTTACGGCTGTTCACTTGCAGTGGGACTTGGCGTACCGATCCCAATCCTAAACGAGGAGATTGCCTTTAGAACAGGAGTCTCTGATGATGATATAGTCACCCAGGTGGTAGATTATGGAAAGGATTATCCAAAAGGGCAGGGCCAAAGCCTGAAAGAGGTGACGTACGCCCAGTTGAAGACGGGCATGATAAAAATTGGGGACAAGGAGGTAAAAACAGCACCGCTTTCCAGCTATGTAAGGGCCAGGGAGATAGCCCAGATATTAAAGGACTGGATATCCACCGGGAAATTTCTGCTCGGTAAGCCCCAGGAGTTATTGCCCTCTGAAGTTGAAACGTGAAAGTTGAAATAAAGGTCCAACGGCTGACCGATATGCTTATGGACCTACGGGGTGGGATAGGCATAGGATTTTCAGGCGGGGTAGACAGCTCCTATCTGGTATACAGTGCGGAAAGGGCACGGCCAGGGAGGGTGACGGCCTTCTTTTTCTACTCCGCATTTATATCATCCCGGGAACTTAAGTGGGCCACTCACATGGCCAATGAGATCGGCGTAAGGTTCCATGTCGTAGAGTGGGATCCGCTAGGGCATGCAAACATAAGGGAAAATAGTACAATTCGTTGCTATTATTGCAAATTTACAATCTACAATCTCCTTGTACGCAAGTGCAAGATATTGGGTCTGGGTCATCTGCTGGACGGTACCCAGGCGGATGACCTAAGGAGGGATCGCCCGGGCCTCAAGGCCCTGGGACAATTGGGTGTAAGGACACCCTTGGCCGATGTGGGGCTTGGCAAAGATGAGATTAGGCGATTAAGTCTGCTGGCAGGTCTTTCTAGTTGGAACAGGGAGAGTCAATCTTGCCTTGCCACAAGGATTCGCCATGGAATACCACTTTCAATGGAATTATTGACCAGGGTTGATATGGTAGAAGGGTTGCTGCAAAGGCTTGGGGCGATGAATTCCAGGTTTGAAATACTTGGTAATGGGGTAGGCAGGTTGATCATAAGAGATGCGGACTGGAGGTATGTGGAACCACATATGGATAAAATCAAGGGATTGGTTTTTGATCTGGGATTTAAAGAGATGAAAATTTGTCAAATTACTTGATTTTACCTGGACAGGGCGAATGAAGGATTGTATAAGGCTAACTTTAATGGCATATTAAAAGAAGGCTTAAAATAACCCTGATTAACATGAACTGGGAGGGTACATATGAACAAAGGACAATTAGTTGATCAAATGGCACAGGCGGCTGGTATTTCCAAGAATGCAGCGGAAAGGGCACTGAATGGATTCATGGATGCGGTGACCGATGCCCTTGCTTCAGGGGACAAGGTGACCCTCATAGGATTTGGCACCTTTTCCGTATCTGAGAGAAAGGCACGTACAGGCAGAAATCCTCAAACGGGTGAACCCCTTGAGATTCCGGCAAAGAAGGTTGTAAGATTCAAACCTGGAACAAGACTGTCCGAAGCAGTCGACTAAAGGCGATCAGTATAGAAGTTTACAGAAGAATACAGCTGCCAAGAATCCAGCCAGGTCTGCCATCAAAGCAGCTGCAATAGCATATCTAGCCTTGTAGATTCCGACAGCCCCAAAGTAAACGGCCATAACATAAAATGTGGTTTCTGTGGAGCCTTGGATGGTTGCAGCCAGGAATGCCGCAAAGCCATTGGGGTCCCTGGCTGTAATCTCACTCATCAGCCCAAAGGCCCCGGAGCCTGACAAAGGCCTCAAAAGGGCCACAGGTATAACCTCTGGAGGTATTCCTGCCAGGTCTGTCAAGGGACGTAGCAACGATGCCATCAATTTGAATGCCCCTGAGGCCCTAAACATGCCCACGGCCACCAGAATCATTACGAGAAACGGGATAAGCCGCACCGCCACCTTGAATCCTTCCTTGGCACCATCTATCGCCACCTCGTATACAGGTACCCCCTTTGCATAACCATAGCCAACTAGCCCAAGGATCAAGAGGGGAACAAGCCAATGGGAGAGTTCTCCAACGGCCATTGTTCCACTGAACATACGATAACCCGCCATCAATAGCAGGAAGATGAGCCCTATCAAAACTAGTAACGCCCTGGTGGGCTCAAAACCAGGTGCCTTGTTTTCTGGACCAGGGACGGGCATTGATGCCTGTTGTTCCTCCGTGGGGTTTATAGATGAGGCCTGAGAACTACCTGATACTTCCACGGCCAGAGCTTGCCACTTTCTCTTAAGAATCTTTGCTGCAATGACCGCCACAAGGGTTGAACAGGACGTGGCCAGGATGGTTGGTATCAAGATGGCCGCTGGTTCGGCGGCACCGGCAGCGGCTCTGACGCCTATCACCCCAAGTGGCAGAAGCGTTACATTGGAGGTATTGATTGCAAGAAAAAGGCACATGGCATCAGTCGCCACGCCGGGGCAGGGATTCAAACGATTTAAGGCCATCATGGCCCTGATGCCCAGGGGGGTGGCGGCGTTTCCAAGACCCATGGCATTGGCTGACATATTCAGAACCATGGCCGACATGGCAGGATCGGTAGCCGGAACATCCGGGAAAAGCCATCTCATCACGGGACGGATTCCCCTGGCTATCAGGTCCATCAATCCGCCAGCCTCTGCCACCTTGACAAGCCCAAGCCACAAGGCCATAGCACCTATAAGGCCCAAGGCGAGATCAACGCCACTTTTGGCCGATTCAAAGGATGCCTTGGTGATCCTATCCATGGTGCCGTTGAATCCGGCGAGCATTATGGATACTCCGATTAGGAAGAACCATATCTGATTCATGAGGGAAGAGCCTGTCTTGCCTTGGGATCCATTGGTCGATCTTTTAGCCACCTTTGTAACTCCTTTTTGTCCATGTATGTCCATGGTCCATGGCTAATCAAAAATAGATTTTCGGATAAAATTAGTTGCCGCCACGTATGTCCAAAATTCAAGTTGGCAGGGCATCTGGACGATTATAATAACAAGATGTAGGGTAGGAAGCCTACAACAACACAATAAAAATGTATATCTCATCTTATCACATACAAAACGTTATTCGGGCCTATGGCCAGCGGATAGAGCGACGAAGTTTATCCACGTTCAAACCTGCGAACGTTACGCCCGGGCCGGATTCCATATCCATATCGTCCCAGGCGAAACAGAGACAGGTTACTGAAAAGGTGGCAAAGGAAATCGTGTCCAGGGCCACGGGTAGGACTGCCAGTAGCGATATCAGCCGGGCGTTGGTCGATCGGCTTGAATCGGAATTTGGTGGTACATTAGACGTTCTTTCTGACAAGGAAAAGGATACAGAATTCAAGTTTAGGGTTATTGATGCCGATAAGGGGGAAATCATAAAGGAACTTTCTTCTCAGCATGTTCACGAAGTAATCGAGAAACTGTATAATATTATTGAAAGACAGGCGACAAGGAACGGATCCAATACGGATTGAATGGAGTTGATACCATGAAGATTTCAGATATGAACCAGAAGGCTCAAATGGTTACGTCCTACATGAATAATGTGCAGAATACCCAAAATAACCAGGGGCCGAAACCAGAAAAGGCAGATGTACCAGCAGGTACGGACCGGGTTGAATTGTCTTCAAATTCACGCATACTGCAGCAGGTGAACAAGGCGGTCAAGGCCGAGGATCCACAGAGGGCCGAGCATGTCAAGATGATCAAGGAACAGGTCCAGAATGGTACCTACGATGTGGATCCTGAAAAGGTTGCCCAGGGCATGTTGAAGGACTTGATCAAGGATATGGGATAGTATTGCCAAGCCTCCTTATTCTCCTCCTCATCTCCTCCCCATCGGGAGGGGGCTGACCTAGCCCCCTCCCAGATCCCAATCTCTTCCACTGAATTTTAAATACCCCCCTCATGTATCTGCGCCACATTCTAAATGTCGGATAAGATATATTATGTAAAATAATTTATCCAAATAAAAAAGCCAGTTAATGCAAGTTCGCCATTTTGTGGCCATTTTGTCAGTCATTTTGATACTTGGTGAGGCGGCCGATCTTTCTGTTGATTTCAGACGATAAGAGTGCCTGTTTCCTGATTTCTCTCAATGCGTTCAGGATGTCTTCCTGGCCTGGTAGCGGTTCGTCTTCCATCTCGAATATCAGTAGTTCGAGCTTTCCAATTATTACCTGGAGGGGTTGATTCAATTGATGGGAAAATGATCCTATGGTGTTCAAAGAATCCTGAAGCCTTTTTGTTTCACCAACGGTTTTTTTGAGTTCAAGGAGCTTAAAACCCCTTGAAATACCATTGACCAGTATCCTTGCATCACATGTGGCGGGCATAGTCTCCTCGAACCCTTTAAGGTACGGACCCCATGCATCAATATCTACTTCCGGTGGTGCAAGCCACAGGATATAGACATTTTCACATATCTCCCTATGTTTGCACAGTCTTTTCGAAAACTCGAGCCGTTCGATATCAGAACGGCCTGGTCCTATGACTAGACAGTAGGCCTGCCCACTTTTTAGAAGTGAAAGAACATCCTTAAGGTTGACGAACGTATCTATCCTGTAGCCCCTCGATGCGGCCAAGGTTTTGAGGATAGACTGGTGGCTCTTGATAATAGATGAATCTATCAATACCTTCCCTGCCTCTGCATCTTTCCCTTCCTGGCTCCCGTTAGGATTGATCAGCTGGCAATACCTGTCACGGCGAAGGTCTTGTTTGAGGCTTTCGAGAAGGGATGCCGGGGATGAATAGTTTTCAGGTCCTACGCTCACCACCCCCGATGCAACGGGATATTGCCGGTCGAGCTCCTTGTCTGCCTCTTCGGAAATAGTCCTTTTGAGTCTCAGGGCCGCTGCCTCTCCCCCTGCTTCGTACGCATTGGGAAGTATCGCCGCGAACATGGCAGTATCTACACGATAAAAAAAATCACTTTTTCTGAGCACCTTGGCGAAGACCCGAGCAACCAATCCAGGATAGGCATCATCTGAAGGTGAAGGTGCCTTCGTCAATTCCTCATCTCCACCAAAGATATCCAGAAGCAGAAGCGTAATGCGGTGGCCATACCTGCGGACCCGTGCCAGCTCCCTTTCGAGATCCTCCAAGAAGGCCTCCGCGTTTCTCAGTCCGGTAGCCTGATCAATATGGGTCTTTTGGGAATGGATCCTTTGCATCTTTATGCCCTCCATCTAGCTTTATAGGTGCACAATATAAAACAATAAAATCAGCAGTTAGATCCAATTTATCATATACAGTGCCAAGATTTGGGGTGGGTTTTCCCGGAAGTCCCAGTATTGCAGAAACGGCCTTTTCTATACGAAAACCCACGGAAGAAATACTTTTCTTTATATCCTCAAGGGATAGAAACGTGGCGTATCGATAGAGCCTGTGCCCCTGTGCCTTCCTGTATCGGTAGTACATTCCCCATTTAGAATTCTTCGGCACAAATCCGATTATCAATGAGCCGTTGGGCACAAGAACGCGATGCACTTCATGGAGGGCCTGGTTGATATCCCTTAGAAAGCAGATGGTAAAGAAGAAGAAGGCCTGTGAGAAGCTTGTATCCTTGAAAGGCAAGGCCTCGGCAACGGCCTGGACGCACCTTATGCCCCTGGCCTTTGCAATGTTCAACATCTCGAGCGCAGGGTCGACACCATAGCCTATTCCCAGGGCAGCTGCGAACCTGCCCGTACCAACCCCTACCTCAAGAGAGCCTGGAGAAACACGAATTAAACGCCTGATCGCCTTAAGCTCCGTCTTGAATAACGGATTATCCTCATACCAGTCATCATATTCCCTTGCGACCTTGTTGAAGGCAGAGGCGACCTGTCTATCCATATTACCCAGGGGGACAACCTCTCATATTTCCTTGACGAGTGGCGACCTTTTAGGGATCGAGAAAAAGAAAGAGGCACCCTCGCCAGGTTTACTCTCCACCCATACCTTGCCGCCATGTGCCTCGACAATGCTTTTTACAACGGCCAGACCTATACCTGAGCCTGGTTTCTGTGATTCCTCGCCCGATTTACCATGCCCCCGGTAAAAGGGATCAAATATGAATGGTAGATCTTCCGGCCGTATCCCGGGTCCGGAATCCTTAACCTGACAAACTATGGATTCATCCGTTTCTGTAACTTTAATAGTGACAGTGGAATTCTTGGGTGAATATTTTAGGGCATTATCTATCAGGTTGGTCATAACTCTTTGTAATTGATCCTTGTCTGCCATCAATAGGGGTAGATTCTCCGGGATATCTATTTCTATCTTGATGTGTTTTTTAGCTGCCTGGAATTTAAAAAGCTCAGCGATTTCGTATATCGTCTTGTCGATACTACAGGATTCAAGGGAAAGGGGGATCTGCCCTGCCTCCATTCTTAATATGTCTAGGAAGGAACGGATATAGCCATCGAGCCTCTTTATCTCCTTGTCTATGGCCCCCAAATATTCCTTTTGTTTTTCATTCAACGGACCGGCCTTACCCTTGAGTAGCCTCACCAGAAAGGCCCCGGCAACGGCGATGGGGGCCTTTAAGTCATGGGCAAACATGGAAATCAGGACCCTTTGATGCTTCTCCATCTTTTTGTGTTCAGTGATGTCACTGAACATCTCCAGTCCTCCTCTTGTTCGCCCATTGTCGTCCTTGAGAAGGGCTGCGGTTAGGATGATGGGTACCTTGTGGCCATCCTTGTGTATCAGTACTGCCTCTTGCTGTAGGGTCGAGGACTTGCTATTGGGTTTCCCCCCCTTCAGTGGACAGCATTCGTGGCATAGTGCCCCCTTGAAAATCTCGAGGCACTTCTTGCCGACAACCTCGGATTTTGAATAACCGGTGATTTTTTCAGCGGCTGGATTGAATTCGATGATTATACCGTCTTCATTCACGGCCAAGAGACCCAGTGGCAGATTGGTAACCATAAGGTCAAACAGCTCTGCCTTGTTCAGCATTTCCTTAGAGAAGGATCCGTTGCAATCCATAAAACCTCTCTTTTCAGGTAATTTTCTATTGAGCAGGGAGAGACATATCCATATCTTACCAACACCTAATACAGGGAGCACAGGTCCTACCCACAAGAAAACCTTGTTTCCTTCAGGAAGATTCCCCCTTTGCAGGTGGTCCTGAGCAGTAGGTTACCAGTCTGGAGGCTATATCTTTAAAGACATCAACTGCCTCAGAGTTCGCCTCCAGGGTTACAGGCCTGCCGGTATCACCGCCAGACCTTATGGCAGGATCGAGGGGGATCCTGCCAAGCAATGGCAACTTGAAGGCCTTGGCGATCTTTTCCCCGCCGCCGCTCCCAAAGATATCCATGACCTTGCCGTCTGGATCACCGGGCAGCCTAAGAAACGACATGTTCTCTACTATACCGATGATTGGTATATCGTGTCCTCTGAAAAGCCCAATGGACCGTCTTACATCGGCCAGGGCTACCTTCTGGGGTGTGGTAACTATCAAGACACCATCCAATGGTACAACAGTAGAGATAGTAAGTGGTGCGTCCCCTGTTCCAGGAGGAAGATCTACCAGCAAAAAATCCAGGTTTCCCCAAAGAACATGACCCAGGAATTCCTTGATAGCCTTGTTGACAAGGGGGCCCCTCCATACGATAGGGTCGCCCTGCCCTGCCAGTATGCCGGTCGACATGATCTTCAACCCGTATTTTTCTATGGGAAGTAACATGCCCCTCGATCCGACGGGTCTTTCCTTTATACCCAACATTATCGGGATGTCAGGACCGTGCATATCAGCGTCAAGTATTCCAACACTATGGCCCTGTAACGAAAGAGCAATGGCAAGATTGACCGTAACGGTTGTCTTGCCCACCCCACCCTTACCACTTGCGATGGCTATTACCTTCTTTACACCCTTCATCCCCTCCATCTCAGAGGGAGCCTGACCCAATATGCGTGCCCTTTGTTCGGATGTCATCGGGGTAACCACTACCTTTACATCCTCTATTCCACCGATACCCTTTACCGTCTCCTTGACATTATTTTTTAACTTGTCTTTCATGGGTAGGTTGGCCGTGGGCAGTGCAATAGTTACCCTTGCGTGTGGACCAGCGATTTCCACGGCCTTGACCATGCCAAGATCTACAATGTTTTGTTTTAATTCCGGCTCCTTTACAGCCTTCAAGGCGTCCAGAATCTCCCTCTTAGAAACAGCCACGTTGAAACCCCCTTAAAAAAAACTTATAATTCATTGAAACTAAGAGAAAATTCAAAAGATCACAAAAGCCAGAGAAAGCCGGTTTCTTTCGATGGGTTCGATAGGATCTGTTATGCATACCAAGGTTAACACAATGTGCCATAACGTGGCAAAAAAAAAGTCCCGGCTGGATAGATTGCTGGTGGAACGTGGCCTGGCAGAGACAAGAAACAAGGCCCAGGCCTTGATCGGTGCTGGACAAATCAGGGTAGATGGAAAGCTGGTGGATAAAGCAGGCCAGAATGTCCCGATACACGCAGAGTTGGAGATCCTTACCCCAGGGATTTCATTTGTGGGACGAGGTGGCGTTAAGCTAGAGCACGGGCTCGATTATTTTGGTATAGACGTAGGGGGCCTGGTTTGTATGGATGTCGGCGCCTCGACCGGTGGTTTTACCGATTGCCTACTTCAAAGAGGGGCCAAAAGGGTATATGCCGTGGATGTGGGCTATGGACAACTGGACTGGAGGCTAAGAAACGATCCTAGGGTAGTGGTAATGGAAAGGACGAATATAAGGTCACTGCCTCCCAATTCCCTGCCTGAAAAAATAAAACTCGTTACTATTGACACCTCCTTCATTTCCCTAAAAATAGTAGTACCGGCAGCCATTTTGCATATGGCAGAAACGGGTATGATAATAGCGTTGATCAAACCGCAATTCGAGGTAGGAAAGGGCCTGGTAGGAAAAGGTGGTATAGTGCGGGATCCTGCCATGCACAAAAGGGTTATAGAAGACCTTGAGGCCTTTTTCAGGGATAAAGTTGGTCTTGTTGTCTGCGGCGTGACCCCTTCCCCGATATATGGAGCCAAGGGGAATAAGGAATTTCTCATTTATTTAAAAAGGAATTATTGAGTATACGCCATGGAAGACGATGTATTAAAACAGGAAGAGATTGATGCTGAGACCAAACAAGATCTTGAGGAACCTCCCCTCTACAGGGTCTTGTTGCATAATGACAACTATACCACGATGGATTTCGTGGTTAGTATATTGGAGGACATATTCCATAAGACCCCTGCCGAAGCCACTGGTATCATGTTAGAAGTCCACAATAAAGGTATAGGGGTTTGCGGAACATATCAGGCTGAAATAGCTGAAACAAAAATAGATGCGGTACATGCCAGGGCCCGTGAGGCGGGCTTTCCCTTGATGGCTAGCATGGAACCTGCATAAGAGAGAATCAACCATGATCAGCAAAGATGTAGAATTGATGTTGGGAGCCGCTGCCAGGGAGGCCCATCTAAGGCAACATGAATATCTTTCCCTGGAGCATCTTCTCTTCGCCCTATTGCATCACAAGAAGGGTGAAGAGGTAATTACCGCCTGTGGCGGCAACTTAAAACGCATAAAAGCACGAATAGAAAACTTCTTTGATACGCACCTGGAAAAATTGCCCCAAAATGGCGTCGAAACACCACAGCCTACCTCGGCCCTTCAAAGGGTCTTACAAAAGACTATTATGCATGTTCAGTCCTCAGGAAAGGAAGAGGCGGATATCGGAGACCTTCTGAGCGCCATTATGACCGAGGAAGAATCATATGCTGTATATTTCCTCAAGCAGGAGGGCATATCTCGCCTGGATATATTGAACTTCATATCCCATGGCATTGCCAAGGTCTCTTCCCATACCCAGGCATCCATGTCACATGATCCCGAAACAGGACCGAGGGTGAAGAGCCCACCGCAGAAGAGCGGAGCACTGGAAAGCTTTGCCATTAATCTGACAGAGCGTGCAGCCGAGGGAGCGATCGACCCCTTAGTAGGACGGACCTTGGAACTGGAAAGGACCATGCAGATCCTTTGCAGGCGCAGGAAGAACAATCCAATCTATGTTGGAGACCCTGGAGTCGGCAAGACTGCCCTTGCAGAGGGCCTTGCCCTCAAGATTTGGAATAGACAGGTGCCGGAACCCTTGTTGGATACCGAGATTTTTGCCCTCGATATGGGCTCTCTGCTTGCGGGCACTAAATATAGGGGCGAATTCGAGGCAAGGCTTAAGGAGGTCATTGCCCAGTTGACCCAACGCCCGCGGGCAATACTCTTTATTGACGAAATCCATACCATAGTTGGTGCCGGCGCTACAAGCGGTGGCTCCCTGGATGCATCAAACATATTGAAGCCCGTACTTGCCAAGGGAGATATCAGGTGCATAGGTTCCACCACCTTTGAAGAATACAAGAATTTCTTCGAAAAAGACCGGGCCCTGTCAAGGCGTTTTCAGAAAATAGAGGTCTGGGAACCCAGTATCCAGGAAACGGTTCAAATACTAAGGGGACTCAAGGAGCAATACCAGAGTCACCATCATGTGAGATATACGGACAACGCCCTCAAGGCGGCTGCAGAACTTTCGGCAAGGTATATCACAGACCGTCACCTCCCTGACAAGGCAATCGACGTAATCGACGAGGCAGCAGCATTACTGAGATTGACAAGGGGGGTTAAACCTGATCCAGGTGTGATTACCGTTCGTCATATAGAAACAGTGGTTGCCAAAACAGCCAATATACCGGAAAAGAACATAAGTCGTTCCGACATAACGCGCCTGGAAAACTTTGAGGCGGCCTTGAACAAGGTGGTATTCGGCCAAGAAAAGGCAATCAGCCGCCTCGCTACAGCCATTAAACGTTCCAGGGCCGGTCTTTCCCATCCCGAACGTCCCATAGGATCGTTTCTTTTCATAGGCCCAACAGGGGTTGGAAAGACCGAATTGGCCAGGCAGACCGCAATGACGCTGGGGGTTCATTTCCAACGGTTCGATATGAGCGAATACATGGAGAAACACGCAGTAGCCAGGCTCATAGGCGCACCTCCAGGATATGTAGGATTCGACCAGGGAGGATTGCTCACGGATGCCATAAGAAAACATCCATACTGCGTCCTACTCCTTGATGAGATCGAGAAGGCCCACCCCGATCTGTTCAGTATCCTTCTTCAGGTTATGGATTATGCCACACTTACCGATAATACTGGTAAGAGAGCCGATTTTCGCCACGTAATCCTAATAATGACCTCGAACGCAGGTGCCAGAGAGATGGAGAGTCGAACCATAGGGTTTGGTCCTGACACGAAGGAAAAGACCAGGAAGGGCGAAGATGCGGTGAGAAAGACGTTTAGTCCTGAGTTTAGAAACAGACTGGACTCTGTTATAGTCTTCAACCAACTGGAGCAGGATGTCGTTGAGAAGGTGGTTGACAAGCTGATCCACGAGGTCCAGGACCAGCTTGGGTCCAGGAAGATAAAGCTGGTCGTCAGCCCTGAGGCACGTCACTGGCTTGCCGTACATGGTTACGATCCAAAATTTGGTGCAAGGCCCCTTGGACGCCTTATCCAACGTGAAATCAAGGATCCTATAGCCGATGCCATCCTGTTTAAGGGCCTGAAAAAGGGAGACGTGATTCTCGTTGAACTCAAGGACGGCAAACTCGCGTTGAGCTACCAAAAACATAATTAGGACATCGTATCTATGCCCAATATCCAAACGGTTACCATTGTTCCAAATCTGCCGGAACGCCTTGCCCCTCTAATGGAGATAGCCCGTAATTGTTGGTGGACCTGGACCCCTGAGGCATTGTACCTCTTCCAGGATATGGATCGGGATGTCTGGGAGCGTACCAGGCATAATCCGGTGGCCCTTCTGGGTACCATCGAACAACCCAGGCTGGAACAGCTAGAAAGGGATGAAATCTTCCTTGCCCGGATGGAGGGCGTCAAAAGTGAGTTAGACAGGTACCTTAAGGCCCAGACATGGTATAAAAAGGTCAAACAGGACGAAGACGGGGGGTCTATAGCCTATTTCTCTGCAGAATTTGGCATCCATGAAAGCCTGCCGTTATATTCCGGTGGATTGGGTATCCTTGCCGGTGACCATATGAAATCTGCAAGTGATCTCGGCCTTCCTCTCTTTGGCGTGGGGCTCCTGTATAAACACGGTTATTTCAAGCAATACCTGAACCCGGATGGCTGGCAACTTGAGACCTACCCATCTAATGATTTCTACAACATGCCGCTTACCCCATTGAAGGACGAAAGCGGGGAATCCATGATGGTCCAGGTCCAGTTGGCCGACCGTGTTGTGCATTTGAAGGTCTGGTCCCTGGTGGTTGGTAGGATCAAGATCTATATGCTGGATACGGATGTTCCTCTCAATTCCAGGATGGACAGACAGATTACATCCTATCTCTATGGAGGCAACCTCGAGACCAGGCTACAGCAGGAAATCGTCCTTGGTATGGGAGGAATCAAGGTACTAAAGGCCTTAAACCAGATGCCAACCGTCTGCCACATGAACGAAGGCCATTCAGCTTTTATGGCCATTGAGCGGCTCCTTCAGCTCGTAAGGAATGAAGGCCTGGGCTATGATGAGGCGCTTGAGGCCGTAAGGGCTACTAGTGTTTTTACTACCCATACGCCGGTTCCAGCAGGGATAGACAGGTTTCCACCGGATCTAATGCGACGTTATTTTACGAACATCGCCAATGAACTCGGTATCGGCATAGAACGTTTCCTGGATCTAGGCAGGATCTATCCTGGCAATACCTCCGAGGACTTCTGCATGGCAGTGCTTGCCATCAAGATGGCTTCCCAGACAAACGGCGTAAGCAAGCTGCATGGTGAGGTTTCTAGGAAGATGTGGGCAGATATATGGCCCCAAATCCCGAAACATGAGGTGCCGATAACCCATATCACCAATGGGATCCATACCCTCGGATGGCTATCGAGTGAGATGTCCAGGCTTTATCAGCGCTACCTTGGTTCAAGATGGATCGACGAACCTGCCAACCATGCCATATGGAAACGTGTAGAACATATACCTGCCTTTGAACTTTGGCGAAGCAGGGAACGGCTGAGGGAGCGGTTGATTTCCTTTGCAAGGGCACGGCTCAAGGAACAGCTCGAGTCAAAGGGAGCACCAAAGTATCAACTCAAGGTAGCAGACGAGGTCCTTGACCCAGAGGCCTTAACAATAGGCTTTGCCAGGCGTTTTGCCACATATAAGCGTGCAACCTTGTTGTTTAAGGATGTCGAACGTCTTAAAAAGATTCTGACCAACGAGGAAAGGCCCGTACAGATAATATTCAGCGGCAAGGCACATCCACAAGACAAGTATGGTAAAGAACTGATCCACAAAGTGGTCCAGATGGCCAACACCCCTGAATTCAGGATGCACGTGGTTTTCATAGAGAATTACGATATCGAGGTAGCCAGATACCTTGTTCAAGGCGTTGACGTATGGCTCAATACCCCTCGCCGCCCAATGGAGGCAAGCGGTACAAGTGGAATGAAGGTGCCTGCCAATGGTGGATTGAATCTGAGCATCCTGGATGGATGGTGGGTGGAGGGCTACAGTGGGGAAAACGGCTGGGCAATAGGCGCTGGTGAAGAATATGAAGACCATGAATACCAGGATGAGGTTGAAAGCCGCTTGCTATACGAGTTGCTGGAAAATACCGTTGTTCCCCTTTTCTATACGCGCTCAACCCACAACATTCCCCACGGTTGGGTTGAAATGATGAAGAAATCCATCCTCTCTCTGTGTCCATACTTTAATACAAACCGCATGGTAGAGGAATATAGCAAGAGATTTTACCTTCCCAATATATCAAGGTGGCACCTGCTGGCAAAGGATGGATGGAAAGAGGCAAAAGAGGTCTCACGGTGGAAGAAGCATGTCATGGAAGTCTGGCACAAGGTCAAGATCAATGATGTCCAAATCCCGCTGAATGGTTCACCGAAGGTGGGAGACCGGCTCCCTATCAAGGCCGTGGTGGATCTGGGAGAACTTTCTCCGGAAGAAATACGGGTAGATGCGTACATCGGAAGACTTGACGACAAGGGAGAATTGCCCGAAGGCCACCCCCTTCCACTTCTGCCAACAGGTGAACGACAAGAAGGGGGGTATGTCTTTCAGGGTACCCTATTGTGCCTTTCAAGCGGGTTGATAGGCTTTACCATAAGATGTTATCCCTTCAGGAAGGAACTGGGGCACAAATTTGAACTTGGCCTGCTGACCTGGTGGGAATCTAAATAGTAGTCCCTAGAGGCCCCTGGTTTTGTCCAACATCGTATCCCTTCAAACAAAACGGTTACTTCCCAGAGGCCTCTGCGGTTTCATGTGGCCGAAAAAGGGGTCGTGTGTCAATAGGGACTAGGCAGCTCCTAGGGCCTTGAAGATCTGATCCCTGATTTCTTCCACGGACCCCACCCCATTGATCCTTATATACTTGGGTGCATCTGCATCCCCTGAGGCCTCCCATTTCTTGTAGAAATCCACCAGTGGCTCGGTCTGGGAATGATAGACCTCAAGGCGTTTTCTGACCGTTTCTTCCTTATCATCTTCCCTTTGGATTAGGGGTTCACCGGTAACATCGTCTTTCCCCTCCACCTTCGGTGGATTAAAAATAATATGATAGGTCCTTCCAGAAGGAAGATGTACCCTGCGTCCTGCCATTCTTTTGATGATTTCTTCATCAGGAACGTCTATATCCACAACATAGTCGATCTTGACGCCGGCATCTTTCATTGCCTCTGCCTGGGGAATCGTCCTTGGAAATCCGTCAAAAAGAAAGCCCTTCTGGCAATCAGGCTCCTTGATGCGTTCCTTAACAAGGCCGATTATGACATCATCGGGCACGAGTTCCCCTGCATCCATATACTTCTTGGCCTCCAAACCAAGCTTGGTACCGGCCTTCACAGCCGCCCTCAACATATCACCGGTAGAGATTTGCGGTATGCCGAATTTCTCAGTAATAAATTTTGCCTGGGTGCCCTTGCCTGCACCAGGACCCCCTAACAGTATTAAGCGCATAAGAAATATCCTCCCTTCTCAAAATGATTTTATGCAATATATATGTCAATTCCGGTAAAAAGCAAATCATTTATTTATCGTAATGCCCTACCCTGTCCAAGGGCCCTGTTTTAATGCCCTGGGAACGCGGCCGGAAGCCACGTGAAGGTGGCTATGCCGCCGTGGGTAGATCATGCAAAGGAGGGGGATAAATGGGACGATCGAGGTTGATCCTCGTACTTTTAAAGGCCAGCCGGCTTATAGACCAGATCAATGAAGGGATAGGAAAGGCCATATCGTGGCTCACCCTGCTTATGGTAGTAGTGGTAAGTATCGATGTCTTGCTTCGCTATATATTCAGCATAAGCTATCTTGCCCTCCAGGAATTCGAATGGCACGCCTTTTCACTGGTCTTCCTCCTGGGGGCAGGTTTTACCCTAAGACACAATGATCATGTCAGGGTAGACATATTCTACCAAAGGCTTGGCAAGCGTGGAAAGGCAATTGTCAATCTGGTAGGCTGCCTGGTCTTCCTGTTTCCAGGATGCTATCTGATAATAAGGACATCCTTTCCCTTCATATACTCTTCCTGGTCTATGCATGAGGGTTCCCCGGAACCCGGCGGATTACCCCTTCGCTATCTACTGAAGACGGCGATTCCCATTGGGTACATGCTCGTGGGCATGCAGGGTATTTCAATGTTCATCAAGAACCTTTTCATCTTACTGGGTATTAAAACGGATCGGGAGGACTAAGGATGTACTATCTACCTGCCTGGATGTTTCTTGTGCTCACGATCCTGTTACTCTTCGGGTTTCCAGTGGCCTTTACCCTTCTTGGAACGGCACTCTTCTTTGGCCTTGTGGGGTTTGGATGGAATTTTTTCAATCTATTACCCCTGAGGATCTGGGGAATCATGAGCAATTTTACCCTGGTAGCCGTACCCCTGTTCATATTTATGGGGGTCATGCTGGAAAGATCAGGCCTGGCAAAGGATCTACTTGAGGCCATGGCCATAGTCTTTGGACGTATCAGGGGCGGGCTTGCCATTGCCGTAGTGGTAGTGGGAGGACTCCTGGGTGCATCTACCGGTATAGTCGGTGCAACCGTGGTCACAATGGGATTGTTAGCACTTCCCACCATGATGGAACACGGATATCAACATGAACTTTCAACAGGGACCATCGCCGCCTCCGGTACCCTGGGGCAGATAATACCACCAAGCATCGTGCTGGTACTTCTCGGTGATATTATAGGCGTGTCGGTGGGCGATCTCTTCATGGGGGCGGTAATCCCTGGCCTTATCCTGGTCGCATTCTATGCATGTTACATCTTCTTGATAAGCAAGCTTAGGCCTAGCTTAACACCTTCCATTAGCTTTAGATCGTTACATCCGGAAATAACGTCCGGTTTTAAAATATTTCTTGCCAAGGCCATGTTCCCTCCCCTGCTGCTCATGGTATCTGTTCTGGGGTCCATATTTGCAGGCATAGCCTCTCCCACAGAGGCAGCGGGGGTGGGTGCTGCCGGGGCCACGTTGCTATGTGCGGCCAATCGCCGCTTGAACATGGAGGTGCTAAAAACGGTCATGCTAACCACCACCCAATTGACCAGTATGGTCTTTACGATATTGGTTGGGGCAGCGGCCTTTGGACTGGTATTTAGGGGGCTTGGTGGGGATATGGTAATAAGACAGTTTGTTGCACACATACCCTTTGGGAAATGGGTGGTATTGGCCACGGTCATGGCCGTGGTATTTGTGGCAGGGTTTTTCCTGGATTTTATAGAGATAACATTTATTCACATACCGGTACTTGCCCCCATAATGAAATCCTTTGGTTTCGATCCAGTATGGTTTGCCATACTATTCGCCATTAACCTTCAGACATCCTTCCTCACGCCTCCCTTTGGATTTGCCCTATTTTACCTGAAGGGCGTTTCCCCTCCCGGAATAACCACGCTAGAAATCTATAGAGGGATCATACCCTTCGTGCTCCTCCAGATCCTGGCCTTGGCACTGGTAATCATCTTTCCAGAGATAGCCACCTGGCTTCCAGGGTTTCTTGCCAGATAGCAGTCAGGGTAATAGGCCGGTAGCGGATAGGTCCCTCTTCAACTTTTCTTAATATAAAAGGTTAAGTTTGTAGTTTATTAGCCCAACATTACGTCATAATATTGTTTTTCAGATAATTCTGACCAACCCTTCATGACCCCCTTGAAGGCCAAATAACTCCTGTGGACCTCCTTGGTCTGTGCGTCCTTTGCCGCCTCCTCTTCAAGGGTTGCAACGGATAATTTTTTGAGTCCTTCCAACACCGGCGTAGGAAAGGTTAATATCTTTACCTTGCCATCTGTTTTGAGTTTTGCCAATGCACGTGCATTTTCCGTCTCAAATTCCGAAAGCATCTGCACATTCAACTCGGCAGCCGCTGTATCTATGGCCGTCTTGAGATCCACAGGGAGACTATCATAGGCGCCCTTGTTTACTGTCAATTCCAGCGTACTTCCTGGTTCATGCCACCCTGGTCCATAATAAAATTTTGCTACTCTCTGAAAACCCATTCTTAAGTCATGGCATGGACCTACCCACTCGGTGGCATCTATAACACCGCGTTCAAGGGAGGTATATATCTCTCCGCCTGGCAAGAGTACCACCGTGCCCCCGGCCTTTGCCAGGACCTTGCCCCCAAGGCCAGGTATTCTCATCTTGAGCCCCTTGAAATCCTTTAGGGAATCTATACGCTTATTGAACCAACCGCCCATCTGTACACCAGTGTTTCCCGCCGGCCTTGGAACCAGGTTGAAGTCCCTGTAAATCTTCTCCCACAGCTTCAAACCACCCCCGTAGTAGAGCCAGGCATTCATGCCTTGGGCATTGAAACCAAAGGGTACGGAGGTAAACCACTGTGCAGCAGGGCATTTACCTGCCCAGTAATAAGAGGCACTGTGTCCCATTTGAGCCGAGCCTTGGCTTACCGCATCGAATACCCCAAGGGGTGGAACGAGCTCTCCACCTGCAAATACCTGTATCTGGAGTCTTCCGTTACTCAGCTGTGCAACCCTGGTGGCAAACCTTTCTGCACCGGTCTGAAGAATGGGAAAACCTGGCGGCCATGAAGTAACCATCCGCCATCTGAACGTCTTTCCTTGGGCATAGGTATTTTTGATTGATATGTCACTTGCGAGTCCAGCAGCGAGCATGCCCGCTGCCCCCTTTTTTAGAAAGGTCCTACGATTCATCTTGAATTTGCCTCCTGTTCACGTGGTTCATACGGAAATATACCCTGGGCATGGATTATGTCTAGATGGCCCGGCGAGGATGATGATGGCAGGAGTTGGCATCAGGGCCGTTTTGGCCTAAAATGCCCGTGTATTTCCCACAGGGTACCCGTTAGCGTACCTGGGCACAAAATCATTCAAAGAGATCAGGCAATATCAGCCTGCCCCCATCAACAGGAGAAAAATTGTCATGATATATCCATCTGGGCGACGAAAGTCTGGGCGATTAGAAGTCATTACATTGGTAACGTTTACCGGTTTGTTGTTGTACCTTGGTATCCTTTTGCCACCAGCAGTCCATTCAGAGGGTTACTACTACATAACACCGAGCACGGAGATACCCATCAGGAGCGGAAAGACACAAAAAAATAGAATAGTTGCAATAGTCCCCGATGGTGCAAGGGTCGAACTTCTTGAGGAGGATGGACCCTGGGCATTTGTTCGTACCGGGAGTGGAAAGGAAGGATGGATGCTGCGACGCTATCTTAGTAAGTCACCGCCCCTTAGGGACATAGTGGATGGTCTGAAGAGGAAAAATAGAGATCTTATCAAGGAAACCGATACATTGCACAGTAAGTTGGCCGCCATATCCTCAGAATCCGATGAATGTAAGAGGCAGCTAGAAACATGCATTGCCCAGGCCGATTCTACCCGTAAGAGCTATGAAGTCCTGAAAAGAGACTCGGAAAATGTTGTACAGATAAAAAAGATGCTTACAGATACTGTGAGAGAGCTTGAGACGGCCAGGCAGGAATTGGCAACATCCAAGCAGAAGATCCATGGACTTGAAAATAGCAATAACATAAAATGGTTTGTTGCCGGCGCTGGTGTATTGCTCATTGGATGGATAATAGGCCTTATCACCGGCAGGAAAAAAAGGCGCAGAACGTCCTTATTATGAAGGGGAATAGAACGGAACGATGTACGACAAAAAGAACCATAAATGCCCGCACTGCGGTGCCCCTGTAAATCGAAGTAATAATCCCTATCGGCCCTTTTGCTGTAAGCGCTGTAAGATGGCGGACTTGGGCGCGTGGTTACGGGAGGAGTACAGGATATCTTGTGCTACCCCCGATAATGAATCCGACAACTCCACAGACAACGGGGTAACCTTACAATGATAGATGAAAAGGATCGGCAGGATTTTGACGTAATCATACTGGGAACAGGCCCTGGAGGGCTACAGGCTGCAATCCATGCAAGCAGGAAAAAGGTCAGCGTTCTAGTAATGGGACGTCCCGAATTGAGCAACCTTTATAAGGCCCACATAGAGAACTATTGCTGCATAGAAGGGGTAAAAACCGGCCGGGAGCTGATCGAGGCAGGTATTTCCCAGGCCTCAAGCTTCGGGGTAAGGTTTCTAAGGGAAGACGCCGTTGCCATATCGTCTGTTCCAGACGGCATGTTCGAGATCACCGATGAGGATGGCGATCTCTATCGCTGCCGAAGCCTGATATTCGCCACAGGGGTATCCCGCAAGGGGCTAGGCCTTAAAGGGGAAAAGGAGCTTATAGGTCGTGGAATAAGTTACTGTGTGGATTGCGATGCCAATTTCTATAAAGGTGCCTCTGTGGCAGTTACAGGTGGTGGAAGTGCCGCTGCCTATGGTGCGCTTACCCTGGAGAGGCTTGCCAGGGAGGTAACCTTGATTACTGATAAGCTTGATGTGAGCCATAGGCTGGAACAAGAACTGGATGAGAGCAAGGTAGAGGTATTGAGGGGACGTGAGGTCAAGAGGCTTATTGGTGAGGACAAGTTGACAGGAATAGAGCTTGACGACGGCAGTATGCTAGAGCTCGATGGCCTTTTTATAGAACGAGGGGCAAAAGGAGCCATGGAACTTGCCGCATTTCTTGGTGTGAACCTGGATCCTGAGAAGTTTACCTTTATCCTCACCGATGAAAAACAATCCACGAACATACCGGGTATCTTTGCCGCTGGAGACATATGCGGTCCACCATTTCAAATGGCAAAGGCCGTTGGGGAGGGGTGTATAGCTGGAATGCATGCGGCAATACATGCAAGGGCAATGAAACGTAAGGAGGGTCAGATTGATAATACTTGAGGATTTTACAGTTGGTCCCCTGGCGGTAAGGGCCTACGTGTTTGGATGCCCTGAAAAAAAGGAGGCCATGGTCATAGATCCAGCCGGAAGCGAACAATTAATCGCCGACCGGATAGGCTCCCTGGGCCTTAGGCTCAAATACATTGTAAATACCCACGGACATCCGGATCATACCTGTGGAAACAAGAGGATGAAGGAGATAACAGGGGCCCCTGTCCTAATGCACGAGGCGGATGACAAGCTTTTCAGAGATCCCGAAGTAGCCAGGATGTTTCTTGCCTGGGGATTTGAACCTGCCCCTCCGGCTGATGAATACATCAAGGACGGGGATATTATAAGGATTGGCAACCTCGGCTTTGAGGTGATTCACACCCCTGGACATTCTCCAGGGTCGGTGTGCCTATATGGACATAACTACATTGCTACCGGGGATACGTTGTTCATAGATGCCATAGGCCGTACAGACCTTCCTGGTGGCTCCTATGACACCCTCATGAAATCACTTAAGGAAAGGATCTATCCCCTTCCTGATTCAACCATTGTATTGCCCGGCCACGACTATGGTCCAAAACCTACTGCAACCCTTGGCGAGCAGAAGAAAACCAATCCCTACCTGTCATTTTGAAGCCTAGCATATCATTTCCTCGCCAACATACAAGGCAATCTATACGTGATACGAAACATGAGGAAAGGATCGTACAAGGGGCCTCGTCTGCCATAAGGTGTTTTCCTGGTCTTACGATCGGGGAGGTCTGGGATGAGCTGATAACCGCCATCAGACAAAATCAGGTAGTAATCGTCACGGGTGAAACCGGGTCGGGTAAAACCACCCAACTCCCAAAGATATGTTTGGCAGCGGGAAGAGGACGAAAGAGATCCATAGCATGTACCCAGCCCCGTAGGGTTGCTGCCATCACTGCTGCCTCCAGGGTCGCAGAGGAACTAGGCCCTTCCCTTTCAGGCCTTGTCGGATACCGTGTGCGCTTCAGGGATACTACCACCAGACACACCAGGATAAGGTTCATGACAGACGGCATGCTCCTTGCCGAGTTGCACCGGGATCGTCACCTGAAAGGCTACGATACGGTCATAGTGGACGAGGCCCATGAACGCAGCCTGAATATCGACTTCATCCTGGGTATCCTCCGTCGCCTCATGGCATATAGAAAGGACCTCCGAATCATCATAACCTCTGCCACCATGGATACCTCTAGCTTCATCCGGGCATTCGGCCACGTACCGATAGTCCACGTAAAAGGACGCTCCTACCCGGTGGAAACAATATACCTGCCCCCTGGGGAGATGGATAACGATGATGAGGAAATGGAACTTCCTGTCATGGTTGCTAGTGCGGTCAGGTGGGTTCGAAAGAAGGACAGATATGGTGACATACTGGTCTTTCTCCCAACGGAACGGGATATACAGGAGACAGTCGGTCTTCTTACGGCCCGATATCCCAGTGGAGTCACGGTACTTCCCATGTATGGCAGACTCACAGGCCAGGCACAAAGAAGGATATTTATGTCTTGTGCCAATCAAAAGATAGTCGTAGCCACCAATATCGCAGAGACATCCATTACCGTTCCAGGAATAAAATACGTGATAGATAGCGGGTTAGCCAGGATTTCCAGGTATAATGTAAGGTCACGAACCAGATCTTTACCGGTCTCTCCCATCTCCAAGGCAAGTGCCATGCAGCGTGCAGGACGTGCAGGACGGCTTGAACCTGGAACCTGTATTCGTCTGTATTCCGAGGATGACTACCAGGAAAGACCTGATTTCACCCAACCAGAGATATTGAGATCAAACCTTGCTGAGGTGGTATTGAGACTACTGGCCATGGGCATGGGGCCGGTTGAGGATTTTCCATTTATCGACCCCCCTTCCCCACGGCTGGTAAAGGAGGGGATGTCCACCCTGCTGGAACTGGGAGCAATAGATTCTGCCTCCAGATTGACAGACAGGGGTAGGATCATGGCCAGGCTTCCTCTTGATCCAAGGATCTCCAGGATAATCCTACAGGCACTTGACGAGGGCTGTTTCAACGAGGTTGTCATAATCGGAGCAGCACTCAGCATTCAGGATCCGAGACAGCGTCCAGCCGGCAAGAAGGCAACTGCAGATACCCTACATGAGAGGTTTCGCAAAGGCTCATCTGACTTTCTCACCTTCCTTCGTATATGGGAGGCCTTTCGATTAGAAAGACAAAGGGCACGATCAAAGAATCGACTTAGGAAATTTTGCAGGAAAAATTACCTATCATTCAATAGGATGAAGGAATGGGAGGACATCCATGGGCAGATCGTAAACACACTGGTTGAGGCAGGACTGATCTCATCAGCAGACAGGCCTACCTCCATGACCCCTGTGCACAAATTGGATCAAGGCCTTTCCAACAGTATACACCGTGCAATTCTTTCTGGTTTCCTGGGTAATTTATGTATGAAAAAGGAAAGGGGGCAATATGTGGGTAGCAAGGGTAAAGAACTTCACATATTTCCAGGCTCGGTCCTTTACAACCAGGGCCCCAGATGGATAGTAGCCGCCGAGATCATAAGGACTTCGCGGACCTTTGCTAGAATAGTGGCACCTGTCGAACCTGCATGGGCTGAAGAATTCGGAGGTAGGCTTTGCAGGTATCATTATTACGATCCCCACTGGGAAAAATCCAGGGGAGAGGCTGTAATCAAACAGCGTTGTACCCTATTTGGTCTTCCGATAGTAGAAGACAGAAAAATTAGCCTGAAGAGGGTGGATAAGAACGAGGCAAGGCGGCTTTTCATTTCACAAGGCCTTGTACCGGGACACCTCAGGGGTAGGTTTAGGTTCATACGGCTGAACAGAGACCTCATCAGGCAGATCCAAGGTATAGAGGACAGGATCAGGAAGAGGGACATCCTGGTTGACGATTCGGTTCTCGAGGCCTTTTACGACAAGGCCGTCCAGGCCTTGGAGAAGGCCTGGGGCAGGACCATTTCAGACGAAAGGTCACTGGCACGGGCCATAAGGTCTGTAGGGAACGACCGATTACTATGTCTTCGCAAGAAGGACCTAATGAAATCCACCTGTCCAAGCCATGAGTTATCCCTTTTCCCTGGCCATCTCGAGGTTGAAGGATACGACCTTCCCTTGAGCTACAGATTCCAGCCTGGTGATCCGGCCGATGGCGTTACTGTAACCATCCCTGTGGAAATACTCACTGCGCTTCCTGCATGGCCCTTTGAATGGCTTGTGCCTGGAATGCTTGAAGAAAAACTGGAATTCATATTAAAGAGGCTTCCAAAGGGTATAAGAAAACGTTTGATCCCCATATCCGACACGGCCAGGGAACTAGCAAGCTCTCTGAGGATGGGTGGGCTAGGATTGAAAAGCACGTTGAGGGCAAAATTGTCCGATAGGATAGGGCTGAATATACCTGCCAACCAGATGCCTGATGAAGCCGATCTTCCCGACCACCTTAGGATGAGGTTTGAAATCAAGGACCGGGCAGGACGGATACTTGCCGCTGGCAGGGACCTGGAGTCACTCAAAAGGGGATGCTCCGACATGATCTCAGCAGGGGTTGCAGATACACCGGAATGGAAGGAACTAAGGCAAAGGTGGGAAAAAGATCATATTCGGCCTAATGATCTTAGAAACCTGCCAAGGCAGATCGATTATCCCCTAAGGGGTAACATACCGAGCAGCGGCAATCCATCTGGCCACCAGGCCGACCGCCACCCAGATACCAGGATAGCCTCCATGGACAAGGGATGGAAGGGAGGCAAAGGGAG
This sequence comes from Deltaproteobacteria bacterium, assembly GCA_015489365.1. GTDB lineage: Bacteria > Desulfobacterota > Dissulfuribacteria > Dissulfuribacterales > QOAL01 > S143-34. The sequence continues at coordinate 53,936 of WFZW01000189.1, forward strand.
TGGTAATAAAGCGGCCTTGAAGGCATTTCCAGGTCTTGTATTGAGAAATGGGCATGTGGATATACGTTTGTTCCATACTAAAGGTGAGGCATTGAAGGCCTCACAGGCCGGCGCAAGGGCATTGACTGCCCATGTCCTCGCAAAAGAACTCAGATACATACGCTCAAGGCTCATAGCGCGGCGTTTCCCAAGGGAAGTCGGACTCCTGCTACCCCATATAAAAGGCGGTGCCATGGGACTCGAGGAGAATACATACCTGTTTGTGTACAAGGAACTCTTGGGATCATGGGACCGTGTTCCTGACGAGGTAGAACTCATGGGGCGCATTCGTGAGCTTAGGCCGCATATGATTACAAGGGCACATGCCATGGTGGAGATCGTAGGGGCATGTGTGGATTCGGCAATTTGCACCCTAAAGGTACTGTCCACCTTGTTTGACGGCCTACCTTCCCTGAAGGTTATATCAAGGCTCAAGAAAGAGCTTATATCCGAGATATCAAGCCTCATGCCATCTGATTTCCCAGCTGGTCATCATCTGCTCTATATCGAGAACATCCCCAGGTATCTCAAGGGACTGGAGTTGCGTGCACAAAGGGCGGTGGCAAATCCTGAGAAGGATCGCATCAAGGTTAGAAGGGCACGATATTTGTTGAATCTTCTTGAAGATGTGAAACAATACGCTGGCACCCTTTCTCCACCCCCTAGAACGTGCAAGACACTAAATTCCATGGCCTATCAATTCGAAGACATTGCCATTACAATCAACGAATTCAAATTATGGACCTTTGCCCCTGAGATAGGAACCCTCTATCCCATATCCCCCAAAAGGCTCGAGGCAGCCTTGAAAGAAATCAAAGACCAGCTCGGCAATCCCAAGTGATCCCATGACGATCCCAAGGTAACCGTTCATACCTGCTACATGAAGGTGGCCTTAAGCATTTAATCCATATCTGCCGATAATAGGGTTGAATGCGGGCCCCCTTCCTTTCTTGTTGCGTCAAGGGGGCCACATCAGGATAAATCAAGTGGACGGCGAGGAGACCAAACCAACATGGACATAGGCACAATTATCGGTCTCATAGGCGGCATAATCCTCATTGCCATTGCTATATTACTTGGCGGCAGTCTGAGCGCCTTTGTAGACGTACCATCTGTATTCATAGTATTTGGTGGTGCCACTGCTGCAACCTTCATCCGCTTTACCCTGCCAGACGTCATCAACAGTATAAGCGTGGCAATGAATGCCTTCTTTGCCAAGTCGCAGCCACCTGAAGAAATCATCAAGGAGTTGGTTACCCTTTCAAACATTGCCAGGAAAGAGGGACTCCTCAAGTTGGAAAAACAGCCGGTAAGTGATTCCTTTCTCAAAAAGGCCATAATGTACTGTGTCGATGGACACGAGGCCGAGTTTATACAGGATGTACTGGATAAAGAGATAGAATTAACTGTTGAAAGACACGGGCTGGGCAAGGGAATATTCGATGCCATAGGCGATGCTGCCCCTGCCTTTGGAATGATCGGTACCCTGGTAGGCCTTGTGAACATGCTGGGCAACATGTCAGATCCGGCAAGTATTGGTCCGTCCATGGCCGTTGCCCTGCTTACCACTTTGTATGGCGCAATCATTGCAAATCTCGTCGCCCTTCCCATAGCAGACAAACTCAAACGCAGAAGCCAGGAAGAAGAATTGAACAAAAGGCTGGTACTCGAAGGGGTTCTAGGGCTGCAAAAGGGCCTGAACCCCAGGGTACTTGAGGAATTGCTCAAGACCTTTCTGCCACCCAAGAAGCGGGGTGACCAGGAATAGACAATGGGTAAAAAGGATGAATGTATCAAGGGCGCCCCAAAATGGATGGTCACCTTTGGGGATCTCATGTCCCTTCTACTCTGCTTTTTCGTCTTACTGCTTTCCTTTTCCACGATGGATCCTGCCCAATTCAAGGAGGTCTCGGGTTCCCTAGAGAAGGCATTCGGGGTACAGAAGCAGGAGATTACCTTTGAAATTCCCAAGGGAGTGGATATCGTGTCCAGGGACTTTAACCCGGTGTTTAGTGTGGACATCGTCCTGGAAAAGATCAAGTCTGCCATTAAGCTGGAATTGATAAAGGGGGAGGTAGAGGTTGAGGCATTGAGCGACCGGGTGATTCTAAGGATGAACGATGAGGTGACATTTGCACCTGGAAGCGATAGGTTGACAGAGCCTGCCAAGGTAATACTGGACAAGATGAGAAAGATAATCGAGGAGGTCCCCGGAGAGGTCCTTGTGGCCGGCCATACGGATAACGTCCCGGTACATGGTAGATTTCCATCGAACTGGCATCTTTCTGCTGCAAGGGCTGCCTCGGTGGTGGTGTACCTGCTGAGCAAACATTCCATCGTCCCTACCCGCCTAGCAGCGGTCGGGTACGGGGACAGCAGGCCCATAGCTCCCAACAATTCCCCAGAAAATAGGGCACGAAACAGGAGGGTAGAGCTGATATTCATGCAACCTTCCAATCCGGATGATTTCGATGTGAAACCCGTTGATAAACAGGGCCTGCTTGAACAAGAATTAATGCCCCATTGATATCAGGAATACAATATCATGAAGTCCCCAACCACCGAAAATGACAAGCGCAATGATATCAGGATCAGGGATCGCGTTCTCCTCCAGTACAAGGAGATAGACGAAAAGAATTATGAAAAACTGGTTCACGATATCGAGGAAGGGATAATATGTCCTTGGACGGAGTGTTCGCATCCATACTTTACGAAAAGGATCTCAAGGTATCTAAAGAAGATAAAGGAGAAGGACGAGAACTTGGCAGGGGCACTGGAGATCCTAGATCAAAAACTCAGCCTTCTTCTAAACCTGTTGGATGAGGAAAAACACGGTTACCGTAAGGCCTTCAAGCTTGTTCGGGTAAATTTAAGCGCATCTGGCATTGCCTTCAAGACCCCTAAGAGGATGTCTAGGGGACATAAGTTGGAGTTGCACATTGGATTGCTGCCAGAGCATTATTTTTTCCGGTGTTATGCAGAAATACTCCGGGTAGATGCCCTATCCAAGGAAAATATGAACAAGATAGCTGCACGCTTCATATGGATAACCGAGGATGACCAGGACCGTCTGATCGAACATATCTTCCAACACCAGGTTATTCAGCTTCGTATGAGGAGAAAGCACAAGGAGATGAGGCGCGGAAAGAAACATAAGGATTAGGGCAATCCGTTGTCCACAAATCCATTTTCCAGATCGTAGCCTATGGACAGTTCTAGCAACTCGGTGCCACCTGTCCTGGACGGGGTATACCTTTTTTCGTGACGGTCGCAGGTTATAATCACCTGCCCGGAACGGGACAGTGCGCCCTTGATTTCTACCTTCATCTGCAGGATATCCGCAATGATGGCCTCCTTCTGGGAGATCACCTCCTGCAATCCTTCCTGGCAGCCATCACGTAGTTCCTTTAATTTTACCATTCTTAAAAGCTGCTTCATGAGCCCCTTGATTTCAGAACAGTGCCTTGCCAGGATGAGTTCAACCCTTTTCTTTGCCTTTTCGACAGACATTTCACCAGTCAAGATCATTGCGGTCAATTGCTTGATCGCGTGAAGTACCTGTTTTCGTTCAGGCGGGCAGGTCCTTACGGCAATTTTAAGCTTCTGACCCATTACAGCAGCGCTATCCTTCAGACTGGCCGCATAGGCATCTGCCTGTCTTTTAAGATCTTCCTCCTGCCTGTCTACCTCCTTGAGTTGGGTGAAGAGATCCTCACCTAGATAAATTCTTAGTACATTTCGAACCATCAATCCCTCGGCCGTTATCGATCTGGCATATATCTCCGCCTGGCCACACATGATCCTGGCACCAGAGGGGAGGAAGCGAACCTCCGGCGCAGTAAGCCGGCAATCTGCCACCTCCCGTTTCACAAGGATACTCGTTTGGGCGGTGACCCTGGCATTCCTGGCTGCTCCTATCTCTATATGTTTACCCGATCGTATCGAGCTCCTCACGAAGGAAGCCATTATGGGGCCTGAGACATCTACGGTTTCGCCCTCTACGGCCCCTTTCACCTCAAGCAGACCGTCGATCACCACGGCAAAATTTCCCTTTATGTCTCCCTGTACTACCACATCGGCAGCACACCTGAGTTCGTTGCCAGCTCCAGAAAGGTTTCCCGTGCTGAAATCCACGTCCTTGACCACTATGTGGTTTTGGACAGACAATTTTATTATATCAGAGGCCCTTGGTTCCTTTCCCTTGAAGTCATATACGATGATCCCAGGCTTTTCAGAAAAGAAGTCCTTGTAATGTCTTTTGGTCTCATCGTCATAGCCTTGGGTTACAGAAAGGCCTTCTCCTATCTCGATTGGGTGCGGGGCACCGGGCTCAGGGGCAATCTTCCAACCGTGAACATCGGTGCCATCCAACCCTTGAGTTGGTTCATAGACCCTCACCAGGCACTCACCTGCCCTGGCCTGGGGAAATTTGTTGATTTCTCTGAAATCTATGGAACCATCAGGAAGAATACGGCCTGGTTTCATGGCGAAGTCGAAGAAGACCTCTATCGATCCATCCAGGCCATCGACAGGTGGCTCTCCCTTTATCAAAAGGGTACTTATCTCAGGGGCGGTATTGATTAATACGGTCCTTGGGCGAAGGTGTTTCTCTTTTCCCGGTGCAAGGAAGGTTAGCTCCTCCACATAGCCACTCAAGAGACTCTGCTTTACCTCTGGTGGGATCTTTATGTAATATTCTGAAAGTATCTCTTCCAGGGCCTTGGTTAGCACTTCAGGAGGAACCCGGGTAACCGGGGGCAAATCCATGGCCACCTTCATGATCCCCGGGCCGATATGGACCTCATCTATGGTATCCTTGATCCATGAGACCACATCCTCCTTAGGGCTGTCCGGTGTCAATTCAACTGCCTTATTTTCCGTGGTGTCAAACATCAACTAATACAAGCCCCGCACTTTTTGCAATTGCCCGGTTGACAAAAGGCCGTTGGCCTTTCATTTAATGTACGCTTCCATTCCCGCCATAGGTAGTCTTTCTTTACCCTGTGGCGAATCAAATCCCACGGGAAAACGGTATCCTCCTCCCTGCTTCCTAAATAGGTATCGGAGCACAGCAAGGTTTTCTTTAAGGCAACGGAAAACGGCATGTCCTGATCGGCCATTATTTCGAGCAGGGAAGCAAGCCTCCTGTCTCCCCGGCTAAGGACCGCCTGAAACATTGCCCTCTTGGGGGCATCTAGCCTGAGTTGAACATTCGGTATCTTTGCCAACCCTTTTTTCAACACCCTTTGTGAGGCGATCAAGGCCGGTATGCCGGCAAACGCTGCCCATTGGAATGGTGTCCAGGCCTTTGGCACAAAAGAGCTTACAGAAACGGTTATCCTCCCAAGATGTCCCCTGCTTTTTCCTATTGGCCTGACAAGTGCGTCTATCTCTTTTACCAATTCCAGTATCCCATTGATGTCATCCAAGTTTTCAGTGGGAAGGCCGATCATGAAATAGAGTTTGAGATTAGGGATACCACTGGCTACAAGCCTTTCAGCTGCCGAAACAATGGCTTCATGGCCGAGATTTTTGTTTATTGCGCATCTTAGTCTTTCGCTGCCGGCCTCAGGTGCTATGGTTGCGGTCTTTTGCCCCGATTTTTTTAGTAGCAGGATAAAGTCATCAGACAATGCATCTGCCCTCAATGAAGA
>WFZW01000190.1 GCA_015489365.1 Deltaproteobacteria bacterium
ATACAAGTTTTTCCAAGAAATTTTTTATCTACAACATATCAACAAAAAATTCACAGGCCTGTCCTTTATATTACAACATGGCCTTTATTTTAACCAAAATTTCATGCAGCCCTTATCCTCTGGGTTGCACCCAGGGCAAGATACAGTAACGTATGTATCTTCAAGATAAATTCTTGAGCGGCCCATTTACCCTTTCTCTGTACCATCTTAGCAAAATCACCTGGCATTTGAAGCAGCAAGGAGGACTTGCAAGTCTGCCAAGGGCGTATAATTTACCATGAAATACGACATGGATTGTATCTTCATAGGGGGCAGCGCAAAGGATACACCTCCTAAGATAAAGGTCACATCAATCCACATGCTGTCTTTTGGTATCTTCTATGAATTTGTATCAAATAATCAAAGAAAAAATTAAAGCCAATGGCCCGATATCCTATAAGGAATTTATGGAATTGGCTCTATATCATGATCCACTGGGTTATTATAATCAAGATCGTATCTTGATAGGTAAGGGGGGTGATTTTGTTACCAGCCCCCATACTGGACCCTTATTCGGGGCACTTATTGCAAACCAGATTGAAGAATTTGCATCTATCTTGAAAGTGGATGATTTTACAATAACCGAAATGGGGGCTGGCTCCGGTTACTTGGCAAAGGATATCCTGAGGCACCTCAAAAAACATCGAAAGCATCTATTTTCACGATTGAGATACGTTATAATCGAGCCTGCAGATAATTGGAAAAATTATCAGGAGGCAAATTTGGAAGAATTTATCCACAAGGTTTCGTGGGTAAAATGCCTGGATGATATTAATGGACTAAGTGGCTGTTTTATTAGCAATGAACTTTTGGACGCATTTCCTGTTCATCTCATTCAGAAGGAAGGGGGCCTTTTTAAGGAATTATTTGTGACCATTGATTCCAACGAGATGTTTACCTACGTCCCCGTGGAGATCCAGGATGAGTCATTAAAGGGATATATTAATATTCTTCCAGGTGATCTGCCAGAAGGTTATCGTTCTGAGGTAAGCCTTGATATGAAAAGATGGATTGAAGAGGTTGCGTCAAGGATCAAAAGTGGATTCGTATTGACTATTGATTATGGCCACGTGCGTACGGAGTATTTTAATCCATCCAGGAACAGGGGAACACTTCTTTGTTACAAGGATCATATGGTGGATGAAAATCCACTGGATAATCCAGGAGATAAGGATATTACAGCCCATGTCAATTTTTCCGATCTCAAGGATTGGGCGGACGGATGCGGGTTGATGACCATTGGATTTACAGAACAATGGGCCTTTCTTGCCTCTCTTGATTTCCAAAGGACCTTTGAGGAATATTTTGGCAAAATTGAACCCTTTTCTCCCCTTCTGGCCAGTGTGAAGATGTTGATAATGCCCCAGGGGATGGGACAGACCCACAAGGTACTAATCCTTGGAAAGAACGTCCCAACCGATTTAAGATTAAAGGGTTTTTCCCTGAAAGATATTAGCCATAGGTTATAATCTCAAGTTTCTGACTAAACTTCTATGGGCCCGCACCTTGGTGCCGCACCCCTAATACATGAAGGTACAGTCCATAGGCTCTGTATTTTCACGGTAAAATAACCTGGTAAAAATTAAATGAAGCGTTTTGATCTGGCCATATTCGACTGCGATGGCGTCCTTTTTGATTCAAAGGACTCGAACAGGGCCTATTACAATACGATATTGAAAGGGATCGATAGGCATCCCATGACAGAGAAAGAATTGAACTTCTGTCATATGCACACCGCAAATGAATCGATAGACTACCTATTGAGGTTTGACAAAGAAAAGATAACTAAGGCCAAAGAATACGCTGCCCATCTGGATTACGGTCAATTTTTGAAATTCATACGTATGGAACCAGGGTTCAAGGAGGTTTTAGCCACCATAAGGCCGCCTTTACTTACGGCCATTTCAACAAATAGAAGTACCACTATGCCAAGACTTGTGGATATATTTGAACTTGATAAATGGTTTGATGAAATCGTATGTGCCTTGGATGTAAGACATCCAAAACCTGATCCTGAGGGTGTCCTTCTTATTCTGGATAGATTGAATGTATCCAGGGAAAAGGCAATCTATATAGGCGATTCAATGGTGGATGAGGAGGTGGCTTCAAGGGCTGGTTTAAGCTTTATAGCATATAAGAATGCAGGATTGAATGCAGATTTTTATGTTCAAAGTCTTTTGGAGCTTCCCGATATCCTATTGGCATGGCGTTGATCGCTGGGAAAGGGTTGAATTCCTATCCCGACTAGTGGCAAAGGATAACGGTCTTTCGTCACCTTATGTCCTTGTAGGTCCATGGCTGAACAACCATGCTAAAAATAGTCTTTTAAGTTAACCAGTTAAATAGCATCACTCCAGTAAGTCCCAGCGTTACTAGTAGAGCAAATAGCGAAAAGATGTTTTCAAAGCGCGAGGCTGTAAAGTCTCCCATGGCAGCTCGGTTATTTGAGAGCATTAACATGAGGCCAATGAGAACGGGAATAAGCATTCCGTCTAATACTTGGGAATAGTAAAGGGCATCTACTACGCTGATTTTTGGGCTCATGTCAATGGCTGCTCCAACGAACATTGCACCCACGAAAACGATGTAGAAGCCCTTGGCATCGCTGACATTGTTATCTATCCCTTCCCGCCAACCAAAAGTATCAGCTACAGCATAGGCTGTTGAACCGGCTAGAACCGGGACTGCTAGAAGCCCAGAAACAATGATTCCCAGAGCGAATAGGACAAAGGCGTATTGTCCGGCAACAGGGCGCAAAGTCTTTGCAAGGGCGCTTACATCCTGCAGATCGTGGCCTGCACCGTAAAGAATAGCAGCGCCAGTAATAATCATGGCATAGGCCAGGAGATTGGACCAGATCATCCCTATTACGGTATCGAAGCCCACCTCGTTGGCCTGCACTATGCTCTTTTTCTCCTCCCGTTCCTCCGAAGCCTGCCAGAACATCAGGTAGGGGGAAATGGTGGTGCCAAGCATCCCCAGTGCTGCAATGATCCAGGCAGCATCGGCATGAAGTTGGGGGATGAAGGTGTTTCTTATTACCTGAACAAGTGGAGGCTTGGCCAAAATAGCCGAGACGATATAAACCCCAAGGATTGCCGTTAGCCCTATCAGTACCTTTTTTACAGTACGATACTTGCCAAAGATGATCAGCCAGACGATTATGCCGGTAACAATAATGAGGAGATTGGCAGTTTTATAGCCGGTAACGATATGTAAAATTGTGGCTATGGCATTGAGATCAGCACCAATGGTGAGGATATTTGCCATGGCCAGGATAGAGATCATAAGGATCGTCAGTCTCTTGGAATAAAAGGCAGTTGTAATCTCAGGAAGACTTTTTCCCGTTACGATGGCGATGCGTGCCGCCATGTTCTGGATGGCGATCATCATGGGTGTCGAAAGCAGCAGGAGCCAGAGCAGAGAGTACCCGGTGCCTGCGCCAACGACGGTATAGGTGACGATCCCAGCAGGGTCGTCTCCGGCGCCACCGGTAATAAGTCCAGGCCCTAGCTTTTTGATGCGTTCACGGTTTCGGGCGATATCTTCCCGTATGCGGGTTCTCAGGGGCTTCTTTACAGGGCCATTTATCTGCATCAGCTCTCCATGTTGTCGATATTCAAGAGCTTGGCATCAAGCTTGGTATTGATTTACCGTGAAATATAGAGTCTATGGGCTGTATCTTCATGTATTGGGGGGCGCAGTACCAAGGTGCGGGCCACACATGGAAGTTTAGAAAAGTCTTCGGCTGACGTAACCATTGTGATA
>WFZW01000191.1 GCA_015489365.1 Deltaproteobacteria bacterium
CCCTTGCGGCTTCAAATGCCTGAGGATTTATCATGGATTGAACTTCACCTTTTGGGTGAAGGCACAACGGGAACAAATACATGCTAACTGTGCAATAATTCAATGAAATTACTTTCTTCAGGCATTTGAAGTGCATAATCCGGGATGAAGATACATCCTTGGTAAAGGCTGTATCTTCCCATATCAGGTGAAAGTTTTGGATTACCATTGGCAAGTGAGGTTAAGAAGTCATGTTCAAAGACGCCTTTAATATCACCAAACGGGAGTTATCGGCCTATTTCAATTCCCCTATTGCCTACGTCTTTATAGTCGTATTTCTTCTCATTACCTGTGGCCTCTATATGACCACCTTCTTTCTCAGCGGCATATGCAGCATGCGCCAGTTCTTTACGAACCTGCCATTGGTGCTGGTGGTCTTCATCCCTGCCGTCACCATGAGACTGTGGGCAGATGAAAGAAGAAGCGGAACGATGGCGTTGCTGTTCAGCCTGCCTACAGGCAGCACGTCACTGGTACTGGGTAAATTCATGGCTGCCATGATATTCGGGGCATTGGCGCTCGCCGGCACCCTCACCATTCCATTTATGCTTGCGGCCCTTGGCACCCCTGATCCAGGCCCCATGGTGACAGGCTATCTGGGTGCGTTGTTGTTGATAGGCTTCCTACTTTCCATGGGAATGATGATATCCGCATTCTTCTCCGATCAGATGGTGGCCTTCATACTCTCCCTCATGCTGGGTTTTATCTGCTTCCTTTCGGGCACTGGTTTCATCTCGGCCTTTATTGATGGCTGGATACCTGGATTTGGGACCTTCCTGAATGAAACGATTGGCATTCCAAGCCACTTTTCATCCTTTGAAAAGGGCGTGTTAGACCTAGGGGACATCCTGTTCTTCCTTCTATTTACAGGGGCCTTTCTGGCCATCAATGTATTGACCCTTGAGGGATATCTAAGGCGCAGGACCTCTAGGGGATTCGTACTTGGTACAATATTACTCACAGGCAGCGTGGTCTTCTTTAATGGCGTAACCGCCAGCATGCACACCTTGCGGATCGATCTTACCGAAAACCATCTTTATACCCTATCCCCTGCAACCAAGAGGGTGCTTGAGCGGCTAAAGGTGCCGATCACGGTCACCTATTACGTATCATCCAAGGATAAGCTGCCCACCCCGATGAAGGATATCGCCAGGGATGTGGGAGACAAACTACAGGAACTTTCACATCTATCTAACAAATTCACCTACAGGATAGTGAATCCAGCAAGCATCCCAGGAAAATTGGACGAGCTGCGCAAAAAGGGCATAGTTCCATTCAGTGCCCAGACCATTGCCAGGGATACCCTGGACATAAAACGTATCTATTCGGCCATGACCATTGCCTACCTCGACAAGAAAGAGGAGGTGCTGCCCCAGATCGTACCCGACTCCCTGGGTAACCTGGAATATGACCTGGTATCTAAAATATACTGGCTTACCCTGGATCATCCACCAAAAATACTCCTCGTTGCCCCTGAAAGGCACCTGCCCGCTGAAACGATACGTATGCTTCAACAAATGGGCAGGCCGATCCCGCCTCAAGACGAATTCACTAGGGCATCGGACATCCTCGAATCGCAGGGTTACACCGTAATCCGGAAGAAGATAGGCAAAAACAGCCCAATACCTGGGGACACATCGCTCATCCTGGTAATGGCACCTGAAAAACTCAACCAAAGGCAGCAATACGAAATAGAAAGATTCATCCGGGCTGGAAAACCTGCCATATTCGCGGTTCAAAAAATCCGCTACAACTACGAGGAGGGCCCGGATGGCCCAATGGTGATGGCCCAAAAGACCGACACCAACATCGATTCCCTGCTGTCTAAATATGGCGTAACCGTAGATGGGGCAATGCTCTTCGACAAGAGACACCTCACCCTTTCCATTGCCAGGCGCCAACAGATAGGTATGTTTACAGCAATGGTCCGCACACCTGTAAATTATCCCATGCAGATCCAGGTATTACCGGACCAGATGAATCAGGATCTATCTATAACGAACATGATATCGGGCATATTATATCTATGGGGAACACAATTAATTATCCACAAGGATACGATCAAACATGCTGGGTTGGACCTGACTACACTCTTCACATCCAGCCCAGACAGCTGGACCAGGCCCTATCATTTTGGCCCCTTGACCAGGGAGGACCTTACCATCCCGGGCCCAAATAAACTCAGGTCAAGGCCCTTGGCAGTACTCTTGAAGGGCACATTCCCGATGGGATTTAAAAGCCCGCCGCCATGGCCTGAAGACAAATCGGCAAATGCCACTAGGAATGGCCCGCAAAAGGACCTGGCCAAGCCGGACAAAGCTGCCCCTTCCAGGGTGATAGTGATAGGCTGCGCAGAGGCCTTCTCTGATACTGCAATTCCTGCCCTCAGCAATGCCACACTGCTCTTGAATTCAGTGGATGCCCTGGCACTGGGTAGCGAGCTGATAGGCATCAGGAGCAAGACCCAAAAGGAAAGGTTCATCGCCCCGGTATCTGTCCAGGGCAAGATATTGTGGAGAGGTATTGTCATGGGGCTGGTACCGGCCCTGTGGGTACTCTTCGGGACCTCAAGGGCCTTACGAAGACGCAAAAAAAGGAATGAATGCGCTAATGCTTTTCCCCATTAGCCATGGACCTACATGGACAAAAGCAAAAAGCGCCTCCAGAGGTGTATTTTCATACTTCGGCCCGTCCCAGGAAAGGAGAATGACAAATGAAGAGGATATATCTGATCATCCTTGCCGTGGCCTTTGTCTCACTAGCTGCAATATATTACTGGCAGCAGAGGCCAAGGAATCTGGCGCCACAGGATCTTTTCACCAAGGTTTGTCAGACCATGGACCCTGACGATATCAACAGAATAGAGGTCTGGGCCAAGGGCGATGTCAATGGTACCAGGCTTGATCTTATCAAAAAGGATGGTAACTGGTGGGTAAAACGGGGATCGAAGCAGGGTGGTTTCCTGGCACCTGCCAAGGCCGACAGGATTAAGCGGCTGCTCAAGACACTGATTGACCTTGAAGGTGAAACCAGGGCAAAGGGTACAGATGTGCTCGGTACGTTCAACCTGAAGGACAATCAGGGCCTGCATATCTTGCTTGAAGGCCCTGGGATCAAGACGGTAATCATCGCAGGCAAGAAGGGGCCAAGGTGGGATACCTGTTTCGTAAGAAGAGGATCCTCTGACCAGGTGATACTTGCCTCCAAAAACATACTCAGCCTTTTCGATATATGGTCAGAGCTGCCTGAGAAGACCCCCAGTAGCTCTGCATGGACGGACCTCAGTATAGCAAGCTATGGTCCTGGCGAGATAGAAGGCGTATCCTTTTCACAAGGCGATGAGCAATGGAGCCTGGTCCGCAAGGAAAACAAGGAGACAAAGGCCAGCAGGACTGGAGAAAATGCCGGCAAAGGCACAAACAGCACCGCTACCCAGGAAAAAGGGGGCAACAATAAGGATAATGTCAAGAAGGCACCATCTGCCCCGTGGACCTTTACAGAAAATGGTAACGTGCGAGAGATTCCTGGCAAGAAGGCCATAGGCTACCTGTCTAAACTTTTCCCCCTGAACGCGATCGATGTAGAGGATCCAAGGATGGCAAAGGATTACGGGTTAGGGCCTGGGCAACATTCTGGAAGGATCACGGTACATACCAAGAAGGGGGTTGTTATATTCCACATTGGTAGCTACGATGCGCATAGGAAAACAGGATGGATACAAGATGAAAAGGGGGTCATATACAGGATTAGGGCCGAATGGGTAAAGATGGTCTTACATCCGTTCAAAGGGGAAAAGAAGGAAAAAAGAAAAAACAGACCTGCCTAGCGCTACGCTTACTTATGTGGCCGTGCCTGCCAAACACCTCTATACCAAGATCATCATGCCAGGTTGACCTAGGAAACCCTTGGCATTATTTTCACTAACAGGTGTACCCTAAGGCCCTAGCGCCATATCCCCAGGCGTGAAGATATAGTCTAACTCTAATCCCATAGAGAGAATAATAATGCCAGGAAATGACATAAAAAATAGATTCTTACTTATCTCCATACTGTGTTTTGGCGCCTTGACGTGCCTTTCAGGTATAGTGGTCTATTTTGATCGCTCCCTACTTGACACCTGGATTGGGCCGGCGATACTGGTAGCGCCTCCAATAACATGGCTGATTCTCTATCTTGGCATCAGCCCCTTATTAAGACAAGGGATCATTGATACTAGTATAGATAAAACGCCCAAGGCAGATGGCTCTGGCAAGACCGCAGAAGAAACACACGTACCGGTTCAACCTGAACCCAAGCTCACCCCGACAACCACGCATGAACCCCAACCATGTAATCCTGAGACTACAGTAGTCCAACTACTTGGTATGCTTCAAAGGGAAGGTCGTCTCCTTGATTTTCTCCAGGAGGACATCGAACCATACGAGGATGCCCAAATAGGTGCGGCGGTAAGGGAAGTCCATAGGGGATGCAGAAATGCGATGAAGGATGCCCTTGGTCTTGTTCCGGTCCTGGATGCCGTTGAGGGTTCAGAGGTAGAGGTGGAAGAGGGGTTTGATCCTACCAAGATCAAACTTGTTGGAAATGTACATGGCAAGCCCCCCTTCAAGGGGATACTCAGGCATCGCGGATGGCAATATACCGAGATAAGGCTGCCGGAATGGACTGCGAAAGAATCCTCAAAGGTCCTGGCCCCGGCAGAAATAGAGATCAAGTAAATACCTAGCCCCGCTGTTTTGCCATCTGGAACCATTTACGAACGATACGGTGCATATAGGGTATCGGTATGATTGTGACCGGTGGATCTTATACCGTTCATATCCATCCCTCGCCATCGTATCCCTTACGAGAATTTCCCAGACCTCTACTACGTGGCCATAACCCTTGGCGCCGTGCCCCCAGGCTGTGAAAGTAATAGCCGAGGATAGAATGTATTTTATGGTAATTTTTACATGAACGATCATAAACCAAGCTCAAGATTCATAGTGGGAATCGACCTCGGCACTACCAATTGCAGTGTCGCCTACCTGGACACCAAAGAAGGATCCAATGAAATAAAAAAATTCGATATCCCACAGATCGTAGCCCCTGGTGAGATAGGGGAAAGAAGGTTGCTTCCCTCCTTCATCTATCTACCCACCGAGCAGGAAAAGGAGGGTGGCGGCCTGACCATGCCATGGGACCCGTTTGGAGACAGGGTAGTAGGCGAATATGCCAGGGTTAGGGGTGCTGAGGTACACGGAAGATTAGTGGTTTCGGCAAAAAGCTGGCTATGCCATTCAGGTGTAGACCGGACAGCGCCGCTCCTTCCACTGGATGCACCTGAGGAGGTGCAGAGGCTTTCACCCATCGTGGCCACTGCCACTTATCTGCGCCATATAAAGGCGGCATGGAACCATACCATTGGAAAGAAAACCGGTGAAAAACTCGAGGACCAGGAGATCTTCGTAACCATCCCTGCATCATTCGATGCCGTTGCCAGGGATCTGACGGTCAAGGCAGCAAGCTCAGCAGGCCTTGAAAATATCACCCTGTTGGAGGAACCACAGGCGGCCTTTTACGCATGGCTTCATTGGCACAACAAGGACTGGAAAGAACTGGTAGCTCCAGGGGATCTATTGCTGGTATGTGATGTGGGTGGGGGCACAACCGATTTTAGCCTGATACGGGTCTCAAGCCAAGACGGACAGCTTGCCCTGGAGAGGATCGCAGTGGGCGAGCATATCCTGCTAGGGGGCGACAACATGGATCTTGCTTTGACCTTCGCCGTCTCTGAAGATCTTAAATCCAGGGGTACCAACCTGGAAGAGGCCCAGATACAGATCCTCTGGCACAATGTGCGTCTTGCAAAGGAAAAACTGCTTGCAGACGAGGCACTAGGCAGTGTACCGGTAGTCATTCCTGGACGTGGTTCCGGGCTGGTTGGTGGCACGATACGCACATCCCTTACCAGGCAACAGGTTGAGGAGCTACTTCTTGATGGTTTCCTGCCTATTTGTGAGAAGGATGCAAGGCCCAACGA
>WFZW01000192.1 GCA_015489365.1 Deltaproteobacteria bacterium
CCCATAAGATCCCCACATTGGGCGTGGACCACCTCTCCTTCTTGGAAATAGATGATCCCCTGCTCGTCACCAGTAGTTACCACAAGCATGGTAGAGGTCTTGGAAAGGCTGTTGAGTTGTATAATGTCCGGCAACTCGATGCCTGTTATGGTGCCGTCAAAGCGACTGTCTTTCATGGGGACATGGTTAAAATCAGTTACGCAACTATTTGTATTCGAACATTTTTATTCATAGAGTATTACATAGCCTTCATCTCTTCATCTCGGGAATACGACGCCAAAAGGGTACAGATCCTAGACAGTCTAGTGCACGATGCGCAAGGACCTTGTCTTGGCCAAAGAAATAGAACGTATTTCTGTAGGTCTTTATCGACTATTATGGCGAAATAGATTAAAAATTGTCCAAAAGGGCTAATTCTCCCGATTCATGCCAGGGTTCTTTGGCAAATGACCACGCTGGTGGGTGGCTCCTTTGCCCAGAACCTTAACTGCCTTCCTGGGCCAACTCACCTGTACCCTGTCCCCGGGATTCCACGGACATTCTCCCGGTCCAACAACGGCCACAACTGGCACCCCGATATTCACTGTCACCTCCCACGTTCCGTCCACCTGGGGAACAAGGTCAGTAACCGTACCGGGATAATCCCCACCACCTTCGAGACTAGGGCCAGCCCCGGATGGCTTCAAGGTAATTAGGCGCTCTTCTAACCTCAAGAATCCAGGAGGTTCTCCCTGGGGCAGGATGGATCCGGGTACTGCTAATTGCAATCCATCCTTTATAATGATCTGGACCATGCCATCCCTGTCTTCAACAGGGGCACTTGTTAGTGGAAAGAAATTCTTGATCCCAGCAAGGCGTGCAGCAAACAAAGAGCGCGGATTATTCACCACCTCCATGGGCGCGCCCTGCTGAACGATCCTTCCCTGCTCCATTATCGCCACCTTAGTGGCAACTGCCAAGGCCTCGGTATGGTCATGTGTGACATGCAGAAAGGTTCCTCCAGAACGGTTCAAGCGCCTTAGCAACATCAGGATATCCTGGCACAGGGCTGTATCCATACCGGTTAGAGGTTCGTCCAAGAGAAGGCATGCAGGGTTCATGACAAGGGCCCTGGCTAGGGCTACACGCTGTCTTTCACCACCCGAGAGACCCTCTATCCTCCGCTCCAGGAGGTGAAATGCCCCGATCTCCCTGGCCACTTCTTCAACCCGTTCCTCCATAAGACCTACGGGCATCTTGCGACGCCTCAATCCATAGGCGATATTTCCCCGGACACTGAGGTGTGGAAACAGTGTGTCACCCTGACAAAGGTAACCAACCTGCCTGTCCTGGATACACATAGCTGTAATATCTCTCTCCTCAAGGATTATTCGTCCCCCGTCTGGGTGCAGGAAACCAGCTATCATCTCAAGGAGCAAGGTCTTACCAGAGCCAGAAGGGCCTAATAATACAAAATAATCCCCCGGCTCAACCTCTAGATCAAGTTCCCCAAGTACAAATTCGCCCAGCCGTTTCCAAAGACCTTTTATTTGAAGCATCACCGTCTCTTATCCGCAACTACCCTTAACAAGACAAATACCGCCAGGCATACCCCTATAAGCACTATCGCCACAGGCCTAGCCCACTTGAGTCCATAGGCCCCAAAGCGTTCATAGATGAGAACTGGGGTGGTAATGGGGTGATAGGCCACCATAATCACTGCTCCGAACTCGCTCATCCCCCGGCCGAACATGAGTACGATTCCAGACACCACCGCCCGCCAGGCAAGGGGAAGGGTCACGGTAAAAAAGGTGGATACCAGGGATGCACCAAGGTTCATGGCGGTCTTTTCAAGGCGCACGTCTACTGACTCGAAGCCTGTTCTGGCAGAATTTATCAAAAAGGGAAGGCTCACAAATGCCATGGCGGCCATAATCCCAGCAGGTCCGCCTACGAGCTTTATGCCGGCACTCTGGGCAAGCTGTCCCAGGACACCGTGTCTAGAAAGGATGGTTAACAGGGCAATACCAGCCGCTGAGTGCGGAATCATGAGTGGCAGATCTATCACTGCTGAGACTACCCGCTTACCCGGGAAGTCCTTTCTTGCCAAGAGCCATGCCAAGGGCACGGCCCCGATGCCTGAAATGAAAGTGGCGGCCATGGCCGTCCAGAGAGATAAGACGATGGAACCACGGACCTCCTGGTCGTGCAAGGCAGCCATGATCCCAGGAATGGAGGATTGGAGCACCATGCCCACGAGCGGGGCAGTCAGGAATAGCAGGACCAGGCCCCCAAGTAAGATAAAAACCAGGGAGATGGAATTGGCCCTTGGACTCATAACGAAATGATGTCTTCTTTTATCACCTTTGTCCATCAGTAGCAGGCCGGGCATAGACCTTTAACGTGTCTGGTATAGCATCATAGGTCAGGGAAGGAGCTGGTACGACCGAAGGCTGACCGTTTTCCTCCATGATCTTCATACCCTTGTCAGGGGCCAGGAGAAACTCCAGGAATTCCAAGGCACCCTTGGGATTGGGGGCATTTCGGGGAATGGTCACCCCATATATCATGGGTGCTCCTTTCCTTATGATAAAGGTACCTGGAGCCTTCCCGCTGATCTTCACGGAAACCTGCCTGTAGAAATTTGCATGACCTGGATCCTTTAGGTTTACTGCATCTGGTAGCAAGATGAACTTCAAACCGTGCTGTTTTGCCACCGAGCGATAGATGAAGAGGTAGTCGATCTCTCCTGTCTCCAAAAGGGCTAGCAGATCCGTCTCCTTTGGCCTCATGTTCTCAGGGTCCTTGAAGAGAAGCTTGGCCGCAAGGCCTGGCTTTTTGTAATAGAGTTCTGCCAGCCTGCAGACCATGACCGTCCTATAGCCACATGGATCGCTGTTGGGATCAGAACGCCCTATGGCCACCTCTGGTAAAAGCAGCACCCTGAACCAGTTAAACTTATCTATGCGCTCTGCATACTTGGATCTTGGCGTATAGGCTATGACCATCTCGTTACTGGCAAAACGTATATTCCAAGAGGCATATTCAGGGATCATAAGCTGGTTTATCACCATGTAGTCTGCAGAGGCCATGACATCACAGGGCCTGTGCAGGTCGCTTATCTTCCTGGCACAGGTGCGGCTTCCCGCCGCTTCCCTCGCAATCTTTATCCCAGGATGTTCCCTTTCAAAGGCCTTGGCGATCTGACTAAAGGGAACGCTCAGGCTTCCTGCATGAAAGATGATGAGTTCCCCTCCGCCAAGGCATACCATTGCCCGGCCAAGGACCATTACTGCAATCATGATTGTAATCATCCCTTGCATGGCTCCTCCTTTATCGGCCACCCCCTCCTACCTGCCTTCCTTCTGACCCGTGTCGTGGCCTTCTTTGCCAATATCTTGACAGGATCATTCTACCTTAAAGTGTACGCCATGAGGGCTATATTCCAAAACCTTCACGCCACACCAAGGCTACAGGCTACATGAAAGTTTATCCGAAAATGCATTTTTTGATTAGCCATGGACGCACAAGGACATACATGGACACAAGGCAAAATGCCCCAGGGCGCAGCGCAGGGGTACGGGCTGCATGAAAGTTTACCGTGAAAATACAGAGTCTATGGGCTGTCCTTCATGTATTGGGGGTGCAGCTCCAAGGAGGAAGGATGGGGGGCAAAAGGATACAAGCTGTAACAAAAGCCAGGGACTAGTGCTGCCCGTGTGGCTGGGTGCTGGGTCCTGCATGAAATACAGGCGTGGCTCGGTATTTATCTTTGAAGAACTTCCAAACCTCCCAAGCCATTTCGATATCGTGGTTTTGTTTCCCAAAATATTTTTCGAACAACCACGAATAACGTTCTAGGATGCTCGGGGCAGCATGGCCACCGCCCATTACTTTATATAAAACGACCTCTGTATCTTCCAACCCGCCGGGATACCTATAACTTATTACAGTACTTTTATCTTTTTTATCACGATCTGGAAAACTATATATAACTGGGACTGTATCGGCCTGATCGAAATGAACCCATATTTGTACAGAGTGTTCCGTTGAATTTACAGTACCATAATCATGATTAGGCGGGTTTGAAATAGTACCTCCATTATATGGCAAGTGGTTGTCCCTCGTGCCATTCATGAATAAAACAGATATTGGATTGACAGGTTGCTTACATTTTGACTTATCCGGCATGGACGCTGAGACTGCGGCAACTGCTGCTATTTTATTAGACAGCTCAACAGCTAGCCTTAACGCCATCAATCCACCATTGGATGTACCCGAAACGTATATTCTGCTAGGATCGATTTTATATCTTGAGGAAATCTCATCGATTAATACATTAATAAAATGTACATCATTTGCTTTAGAGCTAACAATGGCATTTGCGCGACAATCGTTCCAAGTGGGCTTCCCATATACCCCGTTTAGGCCTTCAGGATAGACGACAATGAACTTTTCAATATCAGCAAGGTTCATCCAGAATTTGTAGGGTGTCTTATGACCACTCTCACCTGTCATATCTTCAATAGAGATACCACCACCATGCAACTCAAAGATTAACGGACAAGCCGACTTCCCCAATTCTTTAGGGATATAAATAGCATATCTTCTTGTTTGCCCATCTACGACAATGTTTTTAGTGACAAGATCACCTCTTGGCAAGGAAGACAAACCTTCAGGTAGATACCCATCCTTGACATATTTTTCGATATCGACATCTTTCCGGCATCCCGTTGTAAGCATAAGGATTATCAAGGAGAACAAGACCAATGGAAGGATTAAAGGGCTTTGATGTTGGTATTGTTGGTGGTTCTTTATCATCTTGTTTGGATTCCAGCAACCTACTGAAATCACAAAAATCTAGAAATTCCAATTTAGAAAAACAACAAAATAGGATGGGTAGAGCAGGATTTTGATACCGGGCAGCAGGTGGCAGCTGAATTTGATCCCCAGGCCGGAGCGCCTCCATCAACCAGCCTCTAGGGGCGTGTAATAACCAGTGATCCAGGCCTTGCACCGTCTTCCTTCCAACCTTAATCCCAATCCTTCATGCAGCCCAATTCTCTATGCTGCACCACCCTGGACGTGAAGATAAAGCCCATAGGCTCTGTATTTTACGGTAAAAGATGTATCAATATGTCAACAAAATCATACGGCATTTGAGGTCGCAAGGGGCTTGCAAGCTGCATAATTGTGTTAATGCCCTGGGAAAATACAGCGTAGGGATAGGGAGTGCATGGAAATCTTAGACTTACCAGATTGGGCGCAAGGCCGTTTGGAAATAAAAGTATAAAGGGATGGCTACTAACCCTTTAGCAGGGCATTGACCTTCAGTGTAAGTCTGGACACCTTCCTTGATGCGGCCTTTCTGTGCAGGGTTCCTCTCTTCTTCCCAATCTTGTCTATATACCTTTGTGCTGAGCGGAGAAGTTCCAAGGCCTTTTCCGGCGATTTTTCTTCAACGGCCTTGTGTACTGCCTTGGAAAGGTTCTTGATCCGTGTCTTTCTCATCTTGTTACGCAAGCGGCGCTTATTGTTTTGCCTGACCCGCTTCAGAGCTGATTTGTGATTTGCCAATTGGATCCTCCTTCATATTTTCAGGCTGTCTTTTTTTAGCAAAGGTGCAATAGATCCAGACCCTGCCCTGAGGCAGGATATTTTCAAGGTCGCCCATGCCCTCTTGGGGCATGAAGATATGATCCTACCGTGCTATTCTTCTTGATAAAAGCCTGTTTACTAGGATACAGCGGCTTCTTATAATATGGCCCATGTTTGATGTCAATACATATGTAACCAGTCTCCTGGAGTATCTTCAGCGCCTTGAGCATAATCATCTGATCAAGGCCGCACTCATATTTATCATATACTGTATCCTGTCCAAGATTGCGGATGTCTTCATAGACAAGATCCTAAAACGCCTTACTGCCAAGACCAAGGTCAGGTTTGACGACGAATTATTAAATCTGGTCCATATGCCTGTCATATGGACAGTTATTTTCCTTGGAGCGCTTCATTCGCTCATATGGCTTAGTCCTTCCGCACCCTGGAACGTGGTTGTCCCAAGGGCGTTCAAGACAGCGATCTTCCTGGTTTGGTGGGTGGCTGGACTCAGGGCCGTAAACTGGTTGACCCAACACAGTTTTGCCGTGATATCGCGCCGTGGCAACATTGGCAGGGAGATATTCTATCTATTCAAGAACGTCATAAGGGTTACGGTCATCGTTGTTGGGGTCCTGTGGATACTTGCTATATGGCAGATCAATCTTACACCACTTTTTGCCTCGGCAGGTATTGCAGGTATCGCCGTGGCGCTGGCTGCCAAGGATACACTCGCAAATTTTTTTGGGGGCATCAGTATATTCGTGGACAGGACCTATAGCATTGGGGATTATATTATCCTTGATTCAGGAGAAAGGGGCGAGGTGGTTGATATCGGTATAAGATCGACGAGGGTAAAGACCAGGGACGATGTCCTTATCACCATCCCGAATTCGATACTGGCCAATGCCAAGATAGTCAATGAAAGCGCCCCGTTTCCCAGATTCAGGATCAGGTTGCCTGTAGGCGTCGCCTATGGCAGTGATCTGAAAAGGGTCGAGGAAATACTCATAAGGGTTGCCAAGACCAATTCCATGGTTTCATCCTCTCCTGAGCCACGGGCCAGGATTAGGGCCTTCGCCGACTCTTCCATAAATTTTGAACTCCTTTGCTGGGTAGATGATCCGAGAGACAAGGGTAAGGCCATGCACCAATTGTTCAACGAGATCTACGATACCTTTGCAAAGGAAGGGATATCCATACCCTTTCCCCAAAGGGATGTACATCTGCAAAGAGAGGACGTCTGATCCAGCTGGGCTTCCCTTAATGATCCGCTCTCTTAAGGCCGATATCTATAAAGGTGAATGTAAACCAATAGTAGGTTTGAGGCTAAAAGCGGGCACAATAGATAGGGATTCTGTGTAACTGTTCACATTCCTTGGCTGTAAGCGGGTTTTCGAAAGGTTTCAGCGTGGTTCAAGTTGCTCAGCACCTGGCACCTGTACCAAACGACGCTCCTGAAACCCTTCAAAAGGGTTACTGCCAGACGAGGAACGTGAACAGTTATGATTTTATGTCGTATGCATATCTATAGTCTTCTCGTATGACCCGTTTTTTCATCTCCCGCCACTTGAATGCAGTAAGCAGATCTATTGCTTTCCTTCAGCTTGCTTTCACACGCTGTGGTATTGGTAGGGATCTGTGGCCAGCCAGGGGAAACAATTTTCCCCTTACCATGGAACAGGGATATACAAGGGCACATGATTCGGATAAAAGAGAGGCATTATCAGAGGGTATCGGAGATAACGGCTGTCCTTAAGGCCGTTTTGCTCGCCATGGTGATCTTTCCGGGCAATGTTGCCGCCTCCACTGATTATTTTTCCATGGATCTCGAAGAATTGATGCAAATCAAGGTAACCTCTGCGTCAAGGCGTCCACAGCGCCTTTCCGATGTTGCGGCTGCTATCTTCGTCATTACCCCGGAGGATCTAAGGCGTTCAGGTGTGACAAATGTGCCAGAGGCACTTCGAATGGTGCCAGGGCTAGAGGTGGCAAGGATAAACAGCTCAAATTGGGCCATTTCAGCCAGGGGATTCAATAACCGTTTCGCCAACAAGCTGTTGGTCCTGGTCGATGGAAGGAACATATATTCCCCCATATTTTCCGGTGTATTTTGGGAAGAGCAGGATCTGTTGCTCGATAATATAGAGCGTATCGAGGTCATCCGTGGGCCGGGAGG
The DNA here is from genome assembly GCA_015489365.1 of Deltaproteobacteria bacterium. Lineage (GTDB taxonomy): Bacteria > Desulfobacterota > Dissulfuribacteria > Dissulfuribacterales > QOAL01 > S143-34. The sequence goes on from WFZW01000192.1 coordinate 7,757, forward strand.
CAGTCTATGGGGGGTTAATGCCGTCAACGGCATCATTAACATCATTACAAAGAAGGCAAGGGATACCCAGGGATATTATGTTAAGGCCGGTGGTGGAACCTATGAGAAGGCATTTGGTGCCCTTCGTTACGGCGGCAAGGCAGGTCGGTGTGGCTTTTATAGGTTCTATATGAAGGGATTTGATAGAGGCAGTTTCAAGACCCCTTCAGGCCGAAGTAGTAAGGATGGGTGGCAGGGCTTTCGATCGGGTTTTCGCATGGATTTATCCCCTGCACACAAGGATGCCCTTAGGGTCTCAGGGGATTTTAACCTGGAGACACTGGATACCAATTACCTTCTACCGTCCATGTCTCCACCTTATACCAGGCACTACCTAAACGATACAGAGGTGCATACAGGCAATATTCTATTAAACTGGCAACACAAGCTGGCCAAGGCCTCCCGGTTTTCCTTCAAGGGATATTATGACTGGAACCATGCCAATGATTTTATAATAAAATACAGGGTGGAGACCCTGGACCTGGAGGCACAGGCTTGCCTGTGCATGTGGAACAGGCATGATTTTACCTTTGGTGCTGGTTACCGGCATCTTGCAAGCCGCATGCGGGGATCGTGGTACATCACCTTTGACCCTGAAAACCAACAGGATGACCTGTACAATGCCTTCATCCAGGATGAAATCTCCCTTCTAAGGGACAGGCTTGCCCTATATCTTGGCACCAAGGTCGAGCATAATCCCTATACAGGCTTCGAAATCCAGCCCTCTATAAGGCTCCTCTGGAAAGCCAAGGCTCAAACCTTCTGGGCAGCCATATCACGTGCAGTTCATACCCCTGACATGGCAACCAGCAGTGCCTCCACCCCTGCCCAGGTCCTTCCACCCAGTTTTCCCCTTAAGAAGCCTATTACCATCTATCTCAAGGGCAACAAGCATTTTACTTCGGAAATTCTTTGGGCCTACGAGGCAGGTTATCGCACCAGCCTGTCTGGAAATTGCAGCCTGGACATAGCCGTGTATATGAATCGTTACCGCAGGCTCTTGACGATAATGCCTGAGTCCAGGTTGTCCGGATTATTCCTGCCGTATCCTGAGCTGGACATAATCGTAGGCAACAAAATGCGTGGTGAGACCTATGGTGCAGAATTCTCTGCCAGGTTCAACCCATTTCGTTGGTGGCATCTCCAGGCGGCCTATACCTATGAAAGGCTCTTCCTGCATAGCTATGGAAAGGTTATAGCCGATTACAGTGATAAACAACAGGAAGGTAAATCTCCAAGAAATCAGTTTTCACTTCGTTCCAGCATGGACCTTCCGGAGAATTTATCGTTTGATGCCTGGTTGAGATATGTGGACAACCTCTCGGCCAGCCATGTTCCTGCATACCTTACCATGGATCTACGCCTGGCCTGGAAGCCCCGTAGGGGCCTAGAACTGGCCATTACCGGCCGGAATTTACTGGATAATAGACATCCAGAATTCGTACCTGAATATTTGATTACGGAACGTTCCGAGGTTATCCGCAGCCTTTACGGACAAATAACATGGAACTTTTAATATGGCCGTGCCTTCACGTTAGGATACCAGGCCCAACTAGGGTTGCCTTTCATGCCTGGTTACACCGTTGGCTTAAGGTGTGCGGTTTACCCTGATCGCAGAGACAAGACCTCTAAATGATAGCATGCTGTGGCCCGAACCCTACATAGCCTCGGAAGAATTAGGTGGCATAACTGGATCGATCCGGATACTTACCATCACCTGGCATGTATTCATCTTTTCCATTTTATTTTCATACGGCTTCGGCTCAGCCCTTGCGGATTATTATGATGAACCAGGGGAAGAATGCCTTGTCAAGGCGGCCTTTGTTTACAATTTTATGAAGTTTGTGGAATGGCCAGTATCCACAGATAGCGAAGAGGGATCTTCGTTGTCCGTCTGTATCCTGGGGACAGGACCCATGAGAGAGGCCCTGTTATCGCTATCTGGCAAAAAGATACGTGGCAAGACGCTAACAGTCGGTACCTGCATGGATATAACGGAACTTAGAAAATGTAATGTGCTTTTCATCACTGAATCGGAAGAGGGGCGTTTAGATAGGATACTAGACGCAATAAGAGGAAAGAGCATACTTACAATCAGTGACATGGATCATTTTGCCGCCCATGGTGGCCTGATAGGGATGACTACAGAGAATAAGAGGATTCGTTTCATCATAAATCTTCGATCTGCACACAGTGCATCCCTTCATATCAGTTCCCGCCTATTAAAGCTTGCTAGCAAGGTTGTCCAGTAATGCGAAACGGAATGATTGCCCAGGCATTGCGGAGAATGAACTTTACGAACAAGCTCATTCTGCTGATGGTCTTGACCAGTATGCTGGTCCTTCTCCTGGCGGGCAGCACCTTCATGGTGAGCCAGATACTCGGCCGTTACGACAGGATGATTGCCAACCTTTCCACGTTATGCAAGGTCCTTGGCACCAATTGTATAGCGGCCCTGACCTTCCAGGATCATAAGGCCGCACAAGAGACCCTGGAAAGCCTAAAACAGGTGCCCAGCATAAAGGCGGCTGCGATATTTACCAGGGATAGGAAGGGATTTGCACTTTATATCCATGGGACTGACAAGGACATAACACCTGATCGGGTATTGGGGCATTTTCGCAGGGAGATAAGGCACTGGAATGGTCATTCAGGCCTAGTAGGTCTCATTGAGGCCATAGAACATGGTGAAGTGGAATGGATTGAACCGATAAGGTTTGATGGTGCCCGTTTGGGCACAATCGTCATGTCCAGAGATTTGTCCAGTCTCTACAAGGACGTGGTAAGCTTCATCTTCATGAGTTTATTTGTATTCTCACTCTCTGTAGCCTTTGCCTATTTTATCGCAGGGAGGCTTCAGCCCTTTATATCTGCACCGGTCCTTGGGCTTGCATCCAGCATGAGGAAGGTCTCTGCCACGAAAGATTTTTCGATAAGGGCGATCAAGGAGACCGATGATGAGATTGGAGAATTGATAGATGGCTTCAACGAGATGTTGAACCAGATCGAGTTGCGGGAAAAGGAGCTTGAAAAGCATCGCAAGAACCTGGAGATGCAGGTATCATTCCGTAC
>WFZW01000193.1 GCA_015489365.1 Deltaproteobacteria bacterium
ACCACGTTCTGACCGGAGGAGGCAGCATCTAGGATAATATCCACGATATGGTCATCCAGGAGGTTTACCTCATCCACATAGAGTATACCCCGGTGGGCCATGGCCAGTAGTCCAGGCTGCATGGCCCGGATCCCCTCTTTCACTGCCCTGCCAAGGTCAATCCCACCTGCGACCCTGTCTTCGGTAGTGTTCAAGGGAAGTGTGACCACAGGAACAGGCCTTTTAACCGTTTTGATGCGGTTATCCCGGCATTGTCCACAAAGGTGTTGCGGCTGGCTTGGATCGCAATTGTACGGGCAGCCCTCCACAACAGCTATCCTTGGCAAAAGGGCGGATAGCGCCCGGACAGCTGTGGATTTGGCTGTTCCCTTCTCACCACGAATAAGCACCCCACCAATGTGGGGATTTACCACATTTAAGATCAGCGCCAGCTTGAGCTGCTCCTGTCCAACAATGGCTGAAAACGGAAATATTTTCTTGTAGTTCATTCTCTTCTGATTGCTATTCTTGCTTTGTCATAACAAGGGGCGTTACCATGCCATTACAGGCATTAGAATATTCATAGCGCTTTTCATGAACAAGAAGAAAATGTTTCTAGAGGTGTATTTCCGTATTTCGTTGTACCTGGTAGCACGTCCTGAACGGTAGTTACCGTGAAAATTCTCCATTATGGTGGTATCCTTCTTCTTAAAAATATATACCTGTCGATCAGGCAGGCTGATGATACGACAGGGAGGCCAGGGTTATGCTTCCAGAAATCTATGTTAAACACCGTCTATTTCTCAAGCAAATGGAACTACTCAGGAAATGCAGCTGTTCAGAGGTGTTGCCGTTGACCTTCAATTATCAGAATCTCATTATTGTTGATACCGGTACAGTGGAGGCTGTAGATGATACAGTTGTGTTTCAGACCTACAGCTGCGGCTGTGGCCCCCAACCGGTTATACGTGGTGGACTGTTGCGACGGATCATTCCCTGGCAACAGTCTGAGATTCGGCATGCCTTAGCTGAAAGTTCCAATAAGAAGGAGGTAGAATTGATTGGTCAGGACCTGGTTTCAGAGGTATACGTAGTCGATTGCCGCGACCACCAGAAGATCACCAGGGCCTTAAAGCAGTATTTTGGCGAAGAAAAGGAAATCTGTTTTTTTAAATAGCCTTCGGCCGAATTGTTCCTGAATCGAACGCCTACGCTCCCGCCTTGCTGGACATCGTCCATCAATTTCGATCCATCCCCTTTTTTTAAATCGATTTGCTTCGTAACATGAACCAATGGCATGCATTTATCACCATCTCATCAGGCACTTAAAGAAGCCCCTATCCAGAGCATGCCTTCCGTCCTTATTAGCATATCCCATGGCGCATGGATGACAGTTTTGCATTTTTGAGCCCCAATGTCGCAGGCAAATTCTATATCAGTATCCCTTTAGGTCCATGCCTGAATAAATATATTTTTTAAGAATAAATTAAAACGTACCGAACAGGAAAAAGAGAAAGTTGGGCGTTCGGCAAGTGGTTTTTTTAAAAGCAGTGCCCTCACAATGAGATGACAAAAGAATATCTCGATCCAATAATATCCGGGTTAAGCGAACTTGAGAGGCCACTTTCCCGGCTTGCAGTCGATACTGAAGATGAATTTTTGGCCCTTGGCCAAAAACTCCAGGACCTTGCCGAGCGTGCCCAACAAATGACCGAGCAGGCATCCAGGATAGCTGCCTTGATCGGTGACGGTCAGGGGGATGGTACCGTTGAACAGGCACACCAGGTCATTGAATCCACGCTGAACGATCTCGATACCTCCAATACAGAGATAAAAAAGGGGCTCGGCCTATTGTCAGATGTATCTGACAGGCTCAAGGGGCTTGCCGGAGCCTATAATGGTCTGAGAAATATCTCAAAACGTATACAGATGCTTGGCATCAATATAAAGATCGAAAGTGCAAGGGTGGGAGACGAAGGTAAGGGATTTCACTCCCTTGCCCGTGAGGTTACCGGACTGTCTTCCATGGTACAGGAAAACAGTTGGTCTTTTGAAGATAGCTCTAGGTCTACCCATGAGTTGATACTATCGTGTGTCTCCGAGATGTCCAGACGTGCCAGGGATTACAATGAGCAGATCAGCGGAGTGCGTGACCGGATACATGCACTGCTTGAATCTCTGAGAGGCGTGATGCAGGATTCAGCCAGGGTTTCGGAGGCCGTATCCCAACGTTCTGCAGATATATCCCGTCGTGTCAGTGACGTCGTGGTAGCCATGCAGTTTCATGACATAACCCGTCAGCAATTGGAGCATGTAACAGCGGCCTTAAGGGATGTTCGCAATGAATTGACTGCCAGGGCAGTTCCTACTGATCCTCAAAAGGATTCTGCGGCCGGTTGGTTGTATCAGGCATTGTCAATCCAGTTGGCTCAATTGAATGAAATCCGCAGACATATTGAAAATGCGGGTTCTAATATTGTTGATGGCCTGAAAGAGGTGGTCAGATTCACTGTTGAACAGGCGAACGATGTCATCAATCTTGCGTCGACTGGTGATTCCAGTACCGATGGTTCCATAGTCTCCCGGATAGAAAAGGAGGTACAAGGCATTGTATCCGCCTTTTCTGAGGGTGTCCAGGTAAGTACCAAGATGATAGAGGTCCTGGATTCCGTTTCGGATTCCGCAGCCAGGATGGAGGCTTTTGTGGCCAAGATAGAGGAGATAGGTTCAAAGATAAAGCTTCTCGCCCTGAATGCCTTAGCCGAGGCAACCCGGACCGGTGACAATGGCAGGGCACTCAGAATTCTGGCCCAGGAGCTTCATCACCTGTCAATGGACAGCGAAAAAAGTACAGGAAGCGCCGTTGCCCTGCTTAAGGCCGTTTCAGAGACGGCCAAGATTGACCAGGAATTCTCCGCTAGCTTGGAGAAGCAACAGACAGAGACGGAATCCATGGCACAGGATGCCCTGAGACTCGCTGAGACGATCGGTAGCGTGTCTGATGAGATCAAACAACTGGCCCGACAACTGGATGAGCAGGGTAAGGCACTTAGCTCCGAGATATCGGCCCTCATACCCTCAATTCGTTTCCCCTCGGTGATGATCCAAGGGATATCTGAGGGCATGGACAGGCTTAAAGGATTTCTTGTGGAGATCGAGCATTCATCGCCAGATCTTCATGTAGACGACTCCACGATTGAATCGTTGAATGAAATGGCATCGCGCTATTCCATGGAAAAAGAAAGAGAGGTTCATCGTCAGATCGCAAGGGGGGCATCACCTGAAACGGCACACGAGGCACCTTCCATTCTATCCAATGATGACGATGGCGTGGAGCTTTTCGACAATGCCTATGGTTCCATTGACGATCATGAGCAGGGGCCTGTTCCAGAAGATGTGGGGAAGGAGGGGCAGGAAAACGCAGTGAAGGAATTCGGGGATAACGTGGAATTTTTTTGACCGCTTATCTGATAATGCATTTTTTTGCTTAGCCATGAATACACAAGGAGATACATAGGCAAAAAGCAAAATGTTTCCAGAGAAGTCACCTCAAAGGAGAATCCAGCCATGTCCCATCTTATCGATTTGCAGAATAAGGGAGATGGAAATACAGACCGTCTCATATTGTCAGGGGAGATCACCATCTCAGAAGCCAGAGAGCTCAAGGATGTACTGCTAAAGGCCATTGATACCGTAAACGATCTGCATGTCAACATGGAGGGGGTGCTGGAAACCGACCTCTCACTGCTTCAATTGCTTTGTGCAACCCATAGAGCTGCACTCAAACAGGGCAAGCGGGTCAAGGTGGAAGGCAAATACCCAGCCGCCGTGATGCGTGTCATGACCGAGGCAGGATATTCCCGTCGTGAAGGCTGTGTCGCCGAGGCGAGGAAGAGCTGTCTGTGGATAAAACAGGAGAAAGACAAAGATGGATAAGATGATCTTGACTGCAGACGATTCGGCAAGTGTTAGGCAGATGGTGGCCTTTACACTCAAGGGAGCCGGGTACCAGGTGATCGAGGCATCTGACGGCGAGGATGCCCTTTCCAAACTGGACGGTTCCCCTGTGCATATGGTCATTACCGATCTCAACATGCCAAGGTTGGATGGTATCGGACTGATAAAAAAGGTGCGAAGTAATACGAAGTACAGGTTCATTCCCATAATAATGTTGACTACTGAGTCCCAGGCATCCAAGAAACAGGAAGGCAGAAAAGCCGGTGCAACCGGTTGGATCGTAAAACCGTTCAAGCCGGATCAACTTTTGGCAGTTGTAAAGAAGGTCCTGAGATAATTTCAAGCTCCATGAAGGGTGGTTGGAGAGCGGAGCCAAGTGCAAGCTCACATCAGGGTTTGGGATAATCCCGGCAACTGTCCTTGGGGGGCAGCGCGGAGGATACAGGGATACAGGCTGCATGAAGGCTTGGGATAATGGCTATGGCAGCCAGGCTATACGTGTGGGGGATGTCAAATGGAACAAGATCAAGGTCTGGAAAGGGGGAAGAGCGTCTTTTTTGAGGAGGCTAGCGAGCTTCTAAGTGAACTGGAAGATTCCCTACTTGAACTGGAAGATGCCCCGGATGACCAAGAATTGATAGGAAGCGTCTTCCGCGCCATGCATACCATTAAGGGATCTGGCGCCATGTTCGGTTTCGATGCGGTCTCCTCTTTTACCCACGAGGTGGAGACGGTATTCGATCTGGTGAGGGCTGGTACCATCCCGGTTACCAAGCAGCTCATAGATCTTACCCTTGCCGCAAGGGATCAGATCATGGCCATGCTGGACGCCGCTCGCAGTGGGAAGCCTGTTGATGACGAAATAGCAGATGGGATAACCAGTGCATTGAGAACGCTGCTGCCCCAGGCCGGGGTAGAGAATGAGACAGATCCAGGGCACATGGCCAAGGTGGATGAGGGAGTGCCGGAATCCAGTACCGAAGAAGAGAACAGTTACAGGATCCGTTTTCGCCCTGAACTTGAGATCTTTTCCACCGGTTCCAACCCGCTACATCTTCTAAACGAGCTATCAGAACTCGGCCAATGCAGGATCATAGCCCAGACCGATGCCCTTCCCACCATACACGAAATGGATCCCGAGGCCTGCTATGTCTATTGGGATATTGTACTTACCACTTCCAAGGGGATAAATGCCATAAGGGATGTCTTTATCTTTGTGGAAGATACATCCGAGCTGCACATAGAGGTTATCGACAAGCCTGAGGCCACTGGTGGTGAGACGGAAACAGGATACAAGAAGCTTGGTGAGATACTGGTCGAGCGTGGAGACGTAAGGCCGGAAGACCTGGCAAAGGCACTTGAATCCCAGAAACGCATAGGTGAAGTCCTGGTTGAACAGGAGCTTGTCAATCCTGCAAAAATCCAGTCGGCCCTCGAGGAACAGAAATATGTCAGGACGGTCCGTAAGAAGCGTAAGGCAAAGGGGGCCCTTTCAAGCATTAGGGTAGCCTCTCCCAAATTGGATCAGTTGGTCAATCTGGTTGGTGAACTGGTCACGGTCCAGGCACGATTGAGCCAAGTGGCGGTATCAAGGAATGACCCGCAACTGATTTTTCTTGCCGAGGAGGTAGAGCGGCTTACCGGTGAGCTTAGGGAAAATACCATGAGCATCCGCATGCTGCCCATCGGGACCACCTTCAGCAAGTTTCGCAGGCTGGTAAGGGATCTTGCCAGGGATCTCGGCAAGGAGGTGACGATGACCACAGAGGGGGCGGAAACCGAACTTGATAAGACAGTGATAGAAAAACTCAATGATCCTTTGGTGCACCTGATCCGAAATAGCATCGATCACGGGATCGAGCCACCCGATGTCCGCGAGGCTGCCGGTAAGTCCAGGGAAGGGACGGTCCATCTATCTGCTGTTCATTCAGGAGCACATGTTCTGATCCGTATCAGTGACGACGGCGCGGGCATAGATCCTGAGGTGATAAGGACAAAGGCAATGGAGAAAGGGCTAATCTCGCCGGATATGGAGATGACAGACAAGGAGATATTCTCCATACTTTTCACCCCGGGTTTTTCCACTGCTAAGACGGTAAGCAACGTTTCAGGCCGTGGCGTAGGTATGGATGTGGTAAAGACAAACATCGAATCCCTACGCGGCACCATAGATTTGACAAGTGAGAAGGGTAAGGGCACCACCGTAACACTTAAATTGCCCCTTACATTGGCCATTATAGAGGGCCTACTGGCCAGGATAGGAGATGAACACTACGTATTGCCGCTTTCTACCGTGGAGGAATGCATCGAGCTTGCCAGCCGGGACGGTGATGGTGCCGGGAGACGCAGGCTGGCCAATATCAGGGGAGAAATCATTCCATACATACATCTGCGGGAACAATTCCGTATAGAGGGCGAACGACCTGACATCGAACAGATTGTAGTAACGAGGGTCGACGGTGACAGAATAGGCCTGGTGGTAGATGAGGTCATAGGGGAACAACAGACAGTGATAAAGACCATGGGCAGGCTGTGTAATGGGCTAAGGGAGATATCTGGGGCAACGATACTGGGTGATGGCACTGTGGCCTTGATTCTGGACGTGCCTAACCTGATTCACGGTGCTGTGACCGGGTAACTGGTCCATGTCCCAGGTTGTCATCAATTCTTTCCAGGTTTCAAGGGCATTATTGGGGGCGAATCGAATACATGGAGGAAACGACCATGAGATGGACGGATCTTAAGATAGGGAAAAAGTTAGGAATCGGTTTTGGGATCATGCTGTTGCTTATAACGATCGCAAGTTATGTGGGATTCCATGGTATCAAACGGGTAGCCCACTCCCTTTTTGTCATTGGGGATGAGGAGGCCCCCATAGCTGAACTGGGAATGGAAATGAAACTCTCCCTTTTGGATGCGACAAATGCCTTGGACGAATTCAGGAGTGCCTCCTCCGCTATAGCGACGGCAGACAGGAAGGCTCTTGATCGGATAATGAGACACTATAACCAAGCGATCGAGGAATTCGATCGCTGTTCCATGGCAATCATTAACGGGGGCAGGTTGGAAGACGGTCGTGTGATTATAAGGACCTCTGATGAAAAACTGGCTGGACTGGTTCGTAGAGCGGCAAAGATCCACAGTGAGAAGTTCAGAGGAGCAGCCAAGGCAATGATGCAGGAAGGGCGTGCACTCCTTGACAAGGAAGATGCGGCAAAACAGGCAGTGCAAGACATGGAGCAGATATACCGTGAAATTTACAAGCAGGCCACGGCGATCGAGGATTTGATAGGTTCTGAGATTGACATCTTGACTGCAAGGGGTGACATCCATGGGGTCCTTAAGGGGCAGCTCCCACTTCTTGGCAGGGCGAATGGGATAAAAACTAGCCTGTCCCAGGCCTTGATTTGCCTTGAGAGATTTATCCAGACAAAGGATCCGGCACAATTGGATAAGATCGAGGGTGAATACAAGGGCTGGATGGCGCAATTGGATAAGGATCTTGCCGTGATACTTGAAAACAGCACTGCCAAGGGAGATAAGGGCCTGGTTGCCGATAATAAGGCGACTCGCAATGCGATAATGGATTTGAACAAAAGGCGCGAGGAGTTCCAGAAAAGGGCTTCAGTCCTGATCGTTGCCCACAAGGATGCCTTAGATCAATTTAACAAGGCCAGTGTGGCCATGGCAAATCTCAACAGATCTGGGAAAGAGGCCCTGGAGATTCTTTCCAGGGTGGAGGAGGTTACTTCAAAGAGAATGGCCGGGGCGAAAAGAGCAGGTATTTCATCGGAGAAGGTCGCTACAAGCCTCTTGGTGTCTGTAAGCCTGGCATCCCTGCTCATTGGAGCTTTCTTGGCCATGTTTATCACCAGAGGGATTGTTAGGCCCTTGGCCAAGGGGGTTGCATTTGCCGGGAAAATTGCAAACGGGAACCTGAATGCCGATATAGACATCAAACAAAAGGACGAAGTCGGTCTCCTTGCCGGAGCACTCCGGGAGATGGTGGCCAAACTTCGTTCCATCGTGTCAGAGGTGAAATCTGCGGCTGACAACGTAGCAGCAGGGAGTCAGGAGTTGAGTTCCACCTCGGAGCAGATGTCCCAGGGGGCCACGGAGCAGGCGGCATCTGCCGAGGAGGTATCTTCTTCCATGGAGCAGATGGCGGCTAACATAAAGCAGAATGCTGACAATTCGGAGCAGACAAAGAACATTGCCCTCAAGGCGGCGGGGAATGCCGAGACAGGTGGTAAGGCGGTATCAGAGACCGTGGCAGCCATGAAGGAGATAGCTGAGAAGATATCCATTATCGAGGAGATAGCCAGGCAGACCAATCTTTTGGCACTTAATGCGGCCATAGAGGCGGCCAGGGCAGGTGAGCATGGGAAGGGTTTTGCTGTGGTAGCTTCAGAGGTAAGGAAGCTTGCAGAGAGGAGCCAGATGGCGGCAGCGGAGATCAGCCAACTTTCCACTTCCAGCGTTGAGGTAGCCGAGGGGGCTGGTGCCATGTTGGAGAGGCTGGTTCCTGACATCCAGAAGACCGCTGAGCTCGTGGAGGAGATTAGTGCGGCGAGTAACGAGCAGAATATAGGGGCAGAGCAGATAAACAAGGCGATTCAGCAGTTGGACCAGGTAATCCAGCAGAATGCTGGTGCCTCTGAGGAGGTAGCCTCTACGGCCGAGGAATTATCATCCCAGGCGGAGCAGCTTCAGTGTGCCATTGGGTTTTTCAAGCTGGATACGGCAAATG
>WFZW01000194.1 GCA_015489365.1 Deltaproteobacteria bacterium
GAGACAGGTCCAGGCCTTGGCGGTCTTTCTGGTTACTCCAAGTTCCCTTCCGAGCTGATTGAAATTGATTTCCTGTGCAGTCAAGGCCGCCAAAAGTCCAATGAAGCTGCCATAGGTTTGAAGAGAGCCTATGTTTGCAACGGTTCTCACATCCCTTTCTATGTATGTCTGTAAGTAGGATTGCCAGAAGTGAGGGATCAGATTATCCGGCAGTTCTAAGATTTTTGGATAACCTCCCCTCCAAATCAAAGGGAATACCGATTCGATGTCAGGGGCAGAAAGGGCGTGATGATCTATTTTTGGAGCAGACAGCCATTTCTCTAAGAATCCTTCGGAAGGCTCTTCCCTTATTTCCCTGCGCGACATGGGTAAAAGCTGAATTATGGCCACCCTGCCGGCTAGAGACTCTGAAATATTTTTCAAGACGGACAGGTTTTGTGAACCACTCAATATAAATAAGCTGTTTTTCCCTTCCCGATCTATTCTGCGCTTGAGTGCACCGAGAAGCTCGGGCGCGTACTGCACCTCGTCGAGGAAGGCAGGGGGCGAGATGTTTTGAAGAAAAAAATCCGGATCTTCGCGGGCCCCTCCAACATCAACAACAGGATCAAATGTCGTGACAGAGATTTGGTCCTTGAAGAGATTCTTTACGAGGGTAGTTTTCCCTACCTGCCTGGCTCCTACCACTGCGACCGCCGGAAAGTGCTGGAAAAGATCTACTACCTTTTGTTCAACAAGCCTGTGTTTATACCTCATGACTCCCCGTTTCCTGTAATATGGGTATATTGCATATCAAAATTACAGGAAAAGTGCAATGTTGTACGTTGAAAGTTTAGTTTTGCGTCACCTGCTACCGATTTTGGCCTTGGGCCGATTTCGGTAATTCACCTACTTACAGCAACTATTCATGTTTATTTTCATAAACTATTACCGATTTCCGCCCAAGGCTGAAATCGGTAATATAGTCCAGGGCCGTATATGAAAGATTGCTCCAATGAATTTTGATAAGCTCCTGCTTTTGCGCCCCGGTAGAGCCGAGCTTTAGGAAGCCATGAGGGATTTATTCCCCGTTATGCCATGATTTTAACGGAAGTATAAGAGGAAAGGGCATCTCTTCAGGGTACCTTATTGTTAAGCTGTCTGCCTGGATGATTCGTACCTGCTTGCAGCATCCTTTTATATTCACATGATCCGCTGTCCTCGTTTGTGAAACCACCTTTTGTGCCTGGCCTTCTGGCAAAGGAATGAATCAACGGTGTCCTTGACAGAAAGGTTCATGGCCTTCCTAATGGCTTTTGGCATAGTTGCCTGGTAGCTCCGATGTAGTTAAAGTGCACATCCTATGGCAAGCGTCAATGGCTGGCACAGCGAAGCGTGAAAATATATCCCTTTGGAAACATTTTGCCTTTTGTCCATGTATGTCTATGGCTAATCAAAAATGTATTTTCGGGTAAAAATAGCCGGCTTTTAAGGCCTGTAAGAGCAGGGTGAATTTTGGGTTTTGCAGGATCAGTACATAGTGCCTCGTATATACTAGAGTTTCTAAATTGGCAAAATTACCAAACAGTTAAAGGCCTTGCCTTGGAAGATATTTTAGTGTAACAATAGTGTATAAGAGACCACATGAGACTAAGGAGAAAGGACGGCGTATTTACACCTTTTTGTCTTTTTGGAAGGATGATAGGAGGAGGTTGTGGTATCTGTTAAAATAGCGGTAGTGGAAGACGATTGTGCATTAAAGGACTTTCTTGTCGAGTTCCTGGAATCCTATGTGCATGATGAAGTGATATCTTTCAATGATGCCGTCTCTGCGTGGCAGGCCTTGAAGGTGGAACAGAGTAATATTGATATCATCATAACCGATGTGAACATGCCTGGTATGAGCGGGTTGGACCTTTTGAGAAAGATAAGGCAGACCTTTCCGCAAAAGATCTGCATACTTATATCGGGTTATCCGGATAATGAACGCCTTGCCAGGGCACTTGGCGCAGACGCCTATTTGGCAAAGCCCTTTAAATTGGAGGAGTTTTCATTCCTGGTAAAATCATTTCTCAATAATCTCCAGGAAAGGTTGGGAGCATCCAAAATGATCTGTGCCCATCAGGCGGCTTAATCTACCTGCAAGGTAGATTCAAAGAAAATTTACCATGAAAATACAGAGCCTATAGGGCCGTATCTTCATGTGCTGGGGGTAGTACCCAGTACGACCGCATGAAAGCTTGGGTAACGTGTTTCCCTGGTTTTCGTTTTTTGTAGAATTCAAGAGAAGAAAGGCCCCATCCAGGTACTTGGATGGGGCCTTTCTTTCGCTTTCATGCCTGACGGTTATTAAATGTCATAATAGAGGAAGAATTCATATGGATGAGGACGGAGTTTAACTGCGTTTACCTCATTTTCTGTCTTGTAATCAATCCACATATCTATGGCATCCTGGGTGAAGACATCTCCCTTCAAGAGGAATTCGTGATCTTCCTTTAGGGCCTCAAGTGCCTCTTCTAAGGAACCCGGTGCAGAGGGAATGTTTGCCAATTCCTCCGGTGGAAGATCGTATATGTTCTTATCCATGGGCTCACCTGGATCGATCTTGTTTTCTATCCCATCTAGTACAGCCATAAGCATTGCTGAAAATGCAAGGTAACCATTGCATGTTGGATCAGGGGTCCTGAATTCCAACCTCTTGGCCTTTGGTGATTGTGAATACATAGGTATGCGTACAGAGGCACTGCGGTTACGGCTGGAATATGCAAGGTTCACAGGTGCTTCGAAACCTGGTACAAGGCGTTTGTAGGAATTGGTGGAAGGATTGGTAAAGGCACAAAGGGCCCTGCAATGCTTAAGTATTCCACCAATAGCATACATCGCGTTTTCTGAAAGCCCTGCATATTTATCCCCTGCAAAGGTCGGTTGCCCATCTTTCCATATGCTTATATGGGTATGCATGCCGGTTCCATTGTCACCATAGAGTGGCTTGGGCATGAATGTAACCGTGCGACCGTGCTGATACGCTACGTTTTTCAATACATACTTGAACCACATTAGCTGATCGCTCATTTGAAGAAGGGGCTTGAAGCGCATGTCTATTTCTGCCTGTCCAGCGGTCGCCACCTCGTGGTGTTGGCATTCCACCTCGATCCCGAGGGATTCAAGGGTAAGGAGCATCTGGGTCCTCATGTCCTGGAATTTATCCATGGGGGGTACCGGGAAATAGCCTTCCTTGTGCCGGGGCTTATAGCCAAGGTTGGGGCATTCATCCCTTCCTGTATTCCAAATGCCCTCAACCGAATCAACCTCATAGAAGCATCCATTTGAGACATTATCGAAACGAACATCATCAAATATGAAGAATTCTGCCTCGGGACCAAAGAATGCGGTATCGCCTATGCCTGTGCTCTTGAGATAGGCCTCGGCCTTTTGGGCGATATTCCTCGGGTCCCTGCTGTAGGGCTCCTTCGTGAGCGGATCGATAATATTGCCTATCAATACCAGTGTAGGCTCTTCAAAAAAGGGATCCACGAGGGCAGTATTAGGGTCAGGGACCACTAGCATGTCGCTTGCATGAATAGGTTGCCATCCACGGATACTAGAACCATCGAATCCAAAACCATCCTCGAAACAACCCTCATCTACTTCACTTACCGGTACAGTGAAGTGTTGCCATGTGCCCGGATAATCCATAAAGCGGAGATCAACCACCTTGATATCCTTTTTCTTGATCATTTCCAGTACGTCCTTTGGGGTCATAAGATATTCCTCCTTGTTTTGATTAAATTTCATCCGGATGAGCCTCTTTCGATTTGTTCGAAAAAAGGATTAAGGCAATCACCTGGACTGGGTGATATCATTCGAATTGCCATAAAGGTGGCTACATGCTGCTCTCCCGTCATATAAGGCAGCCTGTGGCCGCAAATTGTAGAGCCTTCTTTATTTCTTGTGCGAACCCTCTATCCTCGATTTTTTGTCCTAAATTGTCTAAGACATAGAATACATCGAGGGCCTGGTCCACATTTTTTCCTATCCTTGCCTTGGAAATGTTTATGCCAAAATCCGCCAGGGTACGTGTTATGCTGTACAAAAGGCAGGGTGTATCTTCTGCACAAACCTCGATAAGTGTATAAAAGTCCGAGGCCCTGTTGTCTACTACTACTTTTGTCTCATGATGGATTCCTGTTTTGTTTGCCTTAAAAGGGACACCTGAAAACTTTTCGGCCAATCTATGGGACAGACCTAGTCGATAATCGATTGCTGCCTCAAGATCACTTTGTAATTTGGCCCAGTCCTTTTCATGAAATTTCAAGTCTACTGTGCTGTATACATCCAAGACATCCACAGCGATTCCATCTTTTAGGGTAAAGATATTGGCGGTGAGGACATTCAGGTTATGAAGGGCCAAGGTTCCGCAGATACGCGCCATAAGCCCGGTTCTGTCCCTAGCCATTATCAGGAGCGACCAGTAATTCCCCTTTGATTCAGGTAGTACCAAGGCATTTTTTACGGCCAACTGTCCCTTGAGTTGCTGGTGGTGTATTATCGCCTCAGGTGTGAAACTAAGCAGATAGTCCTCAGGAAGGTAGGGGAGTACCTTTTTCGATTCTTCAAGCCCGAGCCTGCTTGCCACCTGTTCCTTCATCCACTCAACCGCTTGGATCCTGTCTGGATCCACCAGGTATGATTGATCCAGTAGGTGGGCTACCTTTTGATAAAGCTCTAGCAATAGGGCTGCCTTCCAATCGTTCCAGACGGTAGGGCCAGTCGCCTTGGAATCGGCTATCGTCAGAAGGAAAAGCATGTTCAGGATATCGTGCTGCTTGATTTTTCTTGCACATTTTATGATGAGGGCTTCATCTTCAAGATCACGGCGCATGGCAGTGTCTATTAAAAAGAGATGATTTTTCACAAGAAATGATAGACAGGAGGCATCCTTGTCGGTAAGCCCCATCCTCTTACCTATCTTGAGGGCAATTTCACCTCCCCTTTCGGCATGCCCACTGCCTTCCCCCTTGCCGATGTCGTGTAGCAAGGCTGCAAGAAACAGCAGCTGGGGGGATTCAAGTGCCTTGAAGCGTGCAGGTTCCTTTTCCCTGAGGTGGTGAAGTTCAACCACGGTTTCTGTGGAATGACGATCTACGGTGTAGACGTGATAGACATCATGTTGCGCAAGTGCAAGTATTCTTTTGAATTCAGGTAGATATGCGGTGAGCAAACCGGTTTCGAGCATCTCGTCCAGCACCTGCCCAGGATTCTTTGCCTTCACGAGTATATCCAGGAATGCATTTGAGGCCCGCTTGGATTTTCTCAGTGACCTGGTCACGTCAGGGGCAGTCTCGCTGATGATCCTGCGGCTAAGATAGTGAACCGGGCATCCCTGTCTTGCCGCGTGAAGAAATACCTTCATCAGGATATCAGGCTTGCGTTTGATCAGTTCCCTGTCCGTCAGGTGGATTTTTCCCCCTATCAATTCGATGCCAGGCTCGAGTATGCAGTCGTCTGAAGCAGGTCTTTTCAGACCGAGCACCTCCTGGACGTGTTCAAAAAACAGGTCGGAGGTGGTGGCAATATCGTGCATGCACTTATGGACATGCCCCATGAAGTGTTCTACAGCAAGGATTCCTCCAAGGTTATGATGGCCCAATGCCTTTGCTATATCTTGCTGATACTCAAAATAGAGGCGGTCGTTCTTTCTTCCGCTTACGTAATGTAATTTGTTACGGATCCTAATCAGGCATTCGTGGGATTCCTCAAGGAGCTTGGCCTCGGTAGTCGTAAGCATTCCCGCATCAGACAAGGCCTCCAGACCTTCAAGGCCAAACATGACCTTTGCTGTCCAGAGGATAGCCTGGTAGTCCCTGAGGCCGCCACGGCTTTCTTTGATGTTGGGCTCGAGCAGGTATGTATGGTCGCCAAACCTTATATGGCGTTGGTTTCTGTGGGCCATCATGTTTTCTGTGAAGGCCTTCCGTTGGCCATGGACAAACCTCTTCATGGATCTATCAAGTAGAGACGAAAAGAGCCCCTTATTGCCACAGATCAATCTGGCATCCAGTAGAGCAACCTGGAAAAAGAAATCCTTTCTTGCATCCTCCAGGCAGGCATCCAGGGTCCTGACGCCGTGTCCAACATCCAGGCCAGTGTCCCATAGGGGATAAAACAATTTTTCAGCAAGTGATTCTATCTCTTCCGCAACTTCCGGATGATATAGTAAAAGGAGGTCTATGTCGGAATATGGAAACAACTCCTGTCTGCCGTAACCGCCTAGGGCAACCAGGGCCAAGCCGTCCCTGTCTGTCTCGGGTAAGGCCAAAAACAGGTCATTGATGAACTTGTCAATGAGAGAAGAATGCTCTTTCAGTAACTGGCGGCCTGCCAAGCCCTCCTGCCACAGGGCGGAAAGTGCTTGCCTGGGGGAAAGCCGCTTTATCAATTCTTCACTTATTGATTGTGTAATTAGCTGAGTCTGTGTCAATTAATTTATTCGCGTAACTATGCCAGTAGGTCTTATGCCCTTTAAGGACATGGCTGAACAAATGCCAGCTTGCAATACTTGAACTTAAATCATGCACTTCTTCGGCATGTTTGCTGCATTTTCATGCCCATGGATGCGGCCCTAAGGGTACCTGACGGCATGGATTATATAGATGCAACGGATTATATATTCCTGGTCAAGATAGGGGACTGGCACTAGATAGCATCCTTACCCCTTTCCCCTGTTCTGACCCTTATAACATCTTCCACAGGAATCACGAATATCTTGCCATCGCCGATTTTACCGGTCTTGGCCGCATTCTGGATGGTGTCTATGACCTTTTCAGTCATGGAGGCCTCTATAACGATTTCAAGCTTTACCTTAGGGATAAAATCTACAACGTATTCAGCACCCCGATAGATCTCCTTGTGTCCTTTTTGACGGCCATATCCCTTGACTTCCGAAATGGTCATCCCCTTTATTCCTATCTCGTTTAAGGCCTCCTTGACATCGTCCAACTTGAAAGGCTTTATAATGGCTTCAATCTTTTTCATAAATCCTCCTTGTGATTGATCACAGGGTTAAGGCTGCTAAAAAATGGTAAAATTTATTATTTATTTAGTATGCAGCCACAACAGGTACAAGGTAAAGGACATGTTACTCGTTTTTTCAAGTACCTGGCAATACGGTGTAGGCTGCCCTGTGACTGCGTACCCCTCCTGTAAAGGTGCCACATCCATATCAAAACATATACCTGGAGCAGGTAAAAAGAAAAGCCGTTTGTGTTAAATAAAACCCACAGCCTGTCTCCTTGCACTGCATCCCCTGAGCATGAAAATACGCCTATGGAAACATTTTGCCTTTTGTCCATGTATAATCCCATGGCTAAGCAAAAATGCATCTTCGGATAAAAATTAAAGAGTATAACCGGTTTCTCCATGTTCGGTAAGATCCAGGCCTTGAACCTCTTCTTCCAGCGGTACGCGCAGCCCAATGGCAGCATCGGTAATCTTCAGGATGACAATCGTAACGACGAAGGAGTAGGCAATAGCAGCCCCTGCGCCTATGGCCTGGATCAAGAATTGATGAGGGTTTCCAAAAAACAGACCGTTTGCTCCATCAGGATTTACAGCGGTAGAGGCAAAAAGGCCCGTGGCCAATGCACCCCACAGTCCACCTATCCCATGAACTCCTACCACGTCCAAGGCATCATCGTAGCCAAATCTTGGTTTCAAGAGTACCGCTATGTAACAGAGTGTACCTGCTATCAGGCCTATGATAATGGCAGATAGGGGGCTGACAAAACCTGCGGCAGGGGTGATAGCCACGAGCCCTGCCAAGGCGCCCGAAGCAGCCCCCAGGGTGGTCGGCTTGTCCTGGAATATCCATTCGGCCATGACCCAGGATAGCGCTGCGGCTCCAGTGGCAACCTGCGTAGTAAAGAATGCCAGGGTTGCTGTCTGGCCTGCCGAAAGGGCGCTTCCGGCATTGAAACCGAACCATCCGAACCACAGGATGCCGGCACCTAATATGGTCATCGGGAGATTGTGTGGGTGAAGGGCTTCGCGTCCCCAGCCCTTTCTCCTACCGATAACCAGCGCAGCAGCCAGTGCTGCAACCCCGGAATTAATGTGAATAACAGTGCCACCAGCGAAATCCAGGGCACCGAGTTTTCCCAGCCAGCCTCCTCCCCAGACCCAGTGGCATACAGGTAGATACACAAACGTACACCATAGCACAGTGAAGAGCAGGAAGGCGCTAAACTTCATCCTTTCCGCAAAGGCCCCGGTGATGAGCGCTGGTGTAATGATTGCAAACATCAATTGAAAGGCACAGAACAGGAGGTCTGGTATGGTCTTGGAATACGGACCAATCTGGGTTCCAACACCGTTTAGGAATGTCCAGTCAAGATTGCCTATGAATCCGTTTATATCAGGACCGAAGGCAAGGGAATACCCGTATACTACCCATATGATAGAAACGATACCAAGACAGATAAAGCTTTGCATTATGGTGGCGAGCACATTCTTGGAGCGGACCAGTCCCCCGTAGAACAGGGCCAGCCCCGGGGTCATCAACATGACCAGCGCGGTCGCCACCAGCATAAATGCTGTATCACCACTATTCATCAATACCCTCCTTATGATGTTGCTTGGTAAGCCCCTTAGAATTTTTCTAGATCCAGGCACATTGCCCGTTTGCTGAGATCGGATACCCAACCGATATCTTGCATGAAATAGTCATCTTCCAGGGGGCCGTAAGCTTGCCGTGTAGATATTGCCTGTCTATGTGCAGACCCATCCTTTGCCGGGGGACAGCTTGCCCCAGCTTGCCTGTACCGGTCCCTTTATGAGGATACCAGCCCATTTAGGTTGGTATCTTCACGGCAAGGGTTTTCTATTTGTTAATAAGCTGTTTGAAACAATTACAAGTTGTAAGCAGTCTCACTGTGCTCACTTACATCTAGGCCGGCCATTTCAGCCTCTTCCGATACCTTGAGACCAATTACCGCATTCATGATCTTGAGCAGGATCCAACTGGCCACAAATGCATATATTCCTACCACTGCAATACCGAGTACCTGGGTACCTAATAGGGCGGGGTTGCCAGCCAGCAATCCATCTGCCCCGGCTGGATTGATGGCCTTCGATGCGAATATCCCGAGGCAAAAGGTACCAATTATACCTCCCAGGCCATGGATACCTACAACATCGAGGCTGTCGTCATAGCCCAGGGATGTCTTGGCGGTAACTGCACAATAACAACATATCCCTGCCAGCAGGCCGATTATGACAGCGGCATTGGGCCCCACGAAACCAGCAGCAGGGGTTACGGTTGCCAGTCCGGCTATTGCGCCTGAGGCAGCTCCCAGGGTGGTTGGTTTCCCCCTGTGTATCCATTCCACCAGCGTCCACATGGCCATTCCACTCATGCCCGCCAAGTGGGTGGATACAAAGGCGGTGCCAGCTATCCCATTAGCTGCAAGAGCGCTTCCTCCATTGAATCCGAACCACCCAAACCACAGCAACCCTGCGCCCAAAAGGGTCATTGGCAGGTTGTGGGGCATAAAATTTTCCCTTTTAAAGCCCCTTCTTGGGCCAATGACTATCGCTGCGGCCAGGGCTGCTGCGCCAGAAGTGAGGTGAACAACCAGTCCCCCGGCAAAGTCGAGTACCCCTTTTTCGTTCAACCATCCCCCAGATCCCCATACCCAATGACATACCGGGTTGTACACTATCAGTGCCCATAGCAGACTGAATATCAGAAAGGGGCCAAAGCGCATGCGTTCGGCAAACGCCCCGGTTATTAGCGCAGGGGTGATTACCGCAAACATGCATTGGTAGATCATGAATACAATTTGGGGAATAGTGGTGGCATAGGTCGTACTAGGTGCCGCTCCCACCCCTTTTAGGCCAAACCATGATAGGTCACCTATTATTCCATTGACATCAGGGCCAAAGGACATGGTATAGCCCAGATAGATCCATTCAAGACTGATCACGGATATCATGATCAGACTTTGCATTATGGTGCCAAGAACGTTCTTGTTCCTGACCATCCCGGCATAGAAAAGGCCCAGTGCCGGGGTCATAAGTAATACC
>WFZW01000195.1 GCA_015489365.1 Deltaproteobacteria bacterium
ATCATCTTTAGTAGTGCCTTTGCCTGGATAAGATCCTTTGAGGCCGTGTCATAATCCTCCTTGTGGATAGCCCCCCGGGCGCTTGCAATCAATCGTAGAACCTTGGCCGCCGCATAGGAAAGCCTTTCATGCATCCTTGGACTAAGGGTTTTGAGCGGGGTAATGGTGATCTTTTCGTTGATTGTTGCGGAGAAACCAGGGGTTACACATGTTAGAACCAGGCTGACCAGCAACAAGGCGTTAATGAGCAACTTTCTTCTCATCGATTTATCCTCCCATGTATTTGTTTGCAAGGGACCCCTGTGGTATGGCCCCTTGCGGTTTCATAATCTTAAGTTCACAGTTTAACAAAAATAGGTAGGAGTTCTGCTACCTGGGTAACATGGCAATGTATAATTTTACCCGAGAATGCCTTTTTCTTAGCCATGGACAAACAAGGAATACGGGACAAAAAGCAAAATGTTTCCCAGGGCACGGTGCTGGGGATTGCAGGATCATCTGGATACCCCCCCAGTGTCTCCAGGCCCCTTGCTGGTTAATTTTACATGTGGTGTGATCGCCTGCTTTACCAATTTTACATAGGCATGATGGCGGCGTGATCTTGTCTCGATCTGTTTGAATACGTAGACCTTGACTATATCCGTTACAAAGGCAGATATAATTGAATATGCCCATATCAGGCCAGCCTCCGGCCAGCTAATCGGGGTGATAAGATCGAAGCCATAGACAGCAAGCAATGTCCCCGCTACCTTGGTAATAACCGCTGACCATATCATGATAGGGGCAGGGAAGGGACGTTTCCAGAAGTGCCCCTTTGTCCTGGCCACGAACAGGACCAGGTGGCCGGCAACCGCCATCTTTAGGAATACGTAGGTCTGGATCTGCGGTATGGTAAGATGTAGTAGGTCCATGGCGATTAGAAGCATTCCAAAGCTTCCGCTCAGTCCCACTATGCCCATGGAGGTTGCCACGGTTATGACCTGGCTCATCTTCCACCGGGCAGGTTGGGGGTCAAGACCCGTGTGATCATAGGCTATCGTCATGATGGGAAGATCATTCAGGAAGGCCAAGAGGATGATCATTATGGCGGTTATGGGATAGAAGTTGAAGAAGATCATGGCAAGGACCACGAAGACCATTATTCGGATGGTCTCTGAGATCCTGTAGATGGCGTAGCTGTTCATTCTTTCGAAGATGCGTCTGGCCTCTTCCACCGCCCTTATAATGACTGATAGCCCCGGTGCGGTAAGGACCAGGTCGGCCGCTGCTCTGGCTGCATCGGTTGCGCCTGATACCGCGATACCCACATTTGCCTGCTTGAGCGCCGGGGCATCATTTACCCCATCTCCTGTCATTCCTACGATATGGTTTCTATCCTGGAGCGCCTTTACGATGGCAAACTTGTGCTCAGGAAATACCTGGGCAAAACCATCTGCCTTTTCTATCAACTCCTCGGCCTCTGCGATCATGACCGACTTACCATCGCTCTCCCTCAGGAAGGAGTCGGCAGGAAGGATGTTGGGGCGAAGCCCCAGTTTGCGGGCGATCTGCTTGGCAATGGCTACGTTATCACCGGTAACCATCTTGATCTCCACGCCGTATTGTTGCGCCTGGCGGATGGTTTCAGCAGAATCTTCACGCGGTGGATCAAACAGGGGCAGAATCCCTAGGAATTCCCAGGTACTTCCATCCATTGAGACAGCCACTCCCAGGGTGCGGTAGCCCTCTTCGGCAAATTGCTCTATTGCCTTTTGGGCCCGTGCCTTGGTGGCTTCATCCGGATGGCAAAGGGCCAGGATTACCTGTGGCGCACCCTTGGTCACCTTCATGGTCTTGCCATCAGGAGTGTTGATCTCGGCCTCGGTCCTCTTGTGTACCGGGTCGAAGGGCATGAAATGGGCCTGCTTGTATCCCTTGAGTGCATCCCTTTTCTTGAGGCCCTTTAGAATCGCTGTATCAATGGCATCAGCGTCCTCCTCCTTTGATGCCAATGCGGCATAGAATATCAATTCATCCTTGTCCTTTGCCTTGAAAACCATGGGATCACCTAGGGTGAGTTGGTTCTTGGTAAGCGTGCCTGTTTTATCCGAACACAGGATGTCCATCCCCGCCATCTCCTCGATGGATTCAAGGCGTGAGACAATGGCCTTCATCTTGGAAAGGGCAAGGGCCCCTACGGCCATCGTCACCGAAAGCACCGCTGGCATGGCCACGGGGATGGAGGCCACGGTAAGGATCAGGGCAAACTGGATCAATTCAAGCCATGGGGCGCCTCGGTGGAGTTGGAAAAGTATAAGTGCAGCCACAAGGACCAGGCATACATAGATGAGATAGTCGCCAATGGTGAGGACTGCCTTCTGGAAATGGGATACGTTCCGGGCACTGCTCACCAGTTCGGCGGTCTTGCCGAAATAGGTGTTTGGGCCAGTAGCGGTGACTACTGCTACCATCTCTCCCTGCTTTACGATTGAGCCTGAATAGGCCCCATCGCCCTTTTCCTTGCTCACTGGGAGCGATTCACCGGTTAGGGCTGATTGGTCTATACTGAGGTAATCTCCGTCGATCAATACCACGTCGGCAGGCACGATATCCCCAAGCCGTAGCCGTATTATATCCCCTGGCACCAATGCCTTGGAATCGATTTCTTGCCACTTTCCATCCCTTAGGGCCCGTGCCTTAAGGGCAAGCTTTTTCTTGAGCGCCTCGATGGCATTACCTGCCTTGTATTCTTGCCAGAAGCCGACCACCGCATTGAAGATTAGAAGGGCACAGATAATGGCAAAGTCGGGCCAATGGCGTACTATGGCAGACAGAATTGCTGCCACCTCGATCATCCATGGTATGGGTCCCCAGAAGTAACTGAGGAATTTGAGGAATGGGTTTACCTTCTTCTCTTCCAGTGCATTTGGACCATACTGGGCAAGTCGCTTGGCTGCCTCATCGGATGAAAGGCCCCCGGTGCTTGTCTTGAGGCGGGCAAATACCTCCTCGATGGATTCCTTGTGCTTTCCTTGTGTGGCATTATTGTCAGAAGCATTGGCCATTTTTAGATTCCTCCATGATTGATGTCTATCGTGAAAATATAGCGTCTATATAGGGCTATATGTTCATGCTAAGGTGCGTGCCACATTTTTATGTCCAGGGATACGGCGCAAGGTACGGAGTACATGAAAGTTACCTTGAAGATACATCCTGGCTAAGGGCTGTATCTTCATGCCCTGGGGTGCGGTATAGAGGATAGGGGCTGCATGAAGGTTTGGGATAAAAGTTCTCATGTTAACCCATATAGCACTTGAGTGGATAAGCCGGTACGGGGACACGGCCCTGTGTGGCCTCCTCATGTTTGGCATAGTTGGTCTTCCAGTGCCTGACGAGACACTCCTGTGTTTTGCCGGTTTCCTGGCCGGAAAGGGTGTGCTTGAATTTTTCCCCACATTGTTTTCAGCCTTTATAGGAAGCAGCATCGGTATCACCTTGAGTTTCCTTCTGGGCCGTCTATTCGGAACGGCATTGGTTGAAAGATATGGCCATGTTGTTCATATCTCGGGTAAAGAGATCCATCTCGTAAATGACTGGTTCAACCGTTGGGGGAAATGGAGCCTGACCGCAGGTTACTTTCTTCCAGGCGTAAGACACCTGGTTGCCTTTGTAGCGGGTGCTTCACGGCTTCAGCCAGCCATTTTTGCAACGTTTGCGTATCCAGGTGCTGCCTTATGGACCGCCTCTTTTTTATCCCTCGGTTACTACGTGGGAGACGACTGGGCAGTAATCCTAGCTACCATACACAGGCATCTTCTCGTCTTCGCCGCCACGGTTGTCACGGCCCTTGTGGGCTATCTGGCAATCAATGCCTTGAGAAGAATCAAGCGATAGCCCGGCGGCGTCCCTCTTCTTCCAGGAAGGTACACCGCCGGATCTGAACCAGTGGATCAAGTGCCTTGCCCGGCCCTTGACCTCATGTTCTTGGCAAGTTCCTTCATCTCTACCAGGGTTTCCTTCATCTTTGCGTAGCCATACCAGGTTGTATAGTCTGGCATTATGTGGAACGCCGCTTGGTAGGTTTTCATACGGTAGTCCATGAACATCTCGTAGAGTTTTTCTTCAATGGTGGTATCTACCTCGTAGAAATTTAGCAGATCCGGGTAGGGGAAGGTGGCCTGGTTAGTCGACATCTTTATCACCCCGTCCCTGTAAAGGCCTGCAACCAGTTCGATCGCCTGGGCAAGTATCTTGTCGGATGCCTTGATCATAAGGTCGGCGTTTTTGAGGTTCTCCCGGGTAAAGTTTGCGGAATGGCATCTCTGGCAGACAGCCTCCATCTTGGCCCTCTGTATATCCCAGTCCGCCTTGGTGAGCCTGACCATGTTGGCCTTCTTTACTATGTCAAGCCGTTTGGTGGGCTTTCCATTGGCATCGAGGACCCCAAGGGCCTTGAGTATGGTGACCCGGTAGCCCATCCATTCACTATCGGCCTCAGGAAGCCTCAGGGCCAGGAATCCCCATGCGGTCATAACACCATGGTCACCACCTGGCATGTGACAATCCTGGCAGGTGGGACCCCTGTGGGCCTTGCGGTCGGTCACATAGGCAGCACCATGTTTTGAGTGAAACCACATCTCCCACTGTGCATGGTCAAACCCGGTATGACAACTGTTACAGGCTTCGGGCTGGAGCGCTTCTTTTTTTGAGAAGGCATGGCGGGTATGGCAGTTTTGGCAGTCCATCCCATACTTGTAGTACTTTCTGACCGCGTTTTGCCTGATTTTCTGGTCGGTAACACCCAGGTTGTGACAGCCGTTACAGCCCTTCTGGCCAGCGATGAATGCCTTGGGTTGCTGGTGTGCAAAACCCGGAAAGGCCATGACTGGCAAAAGTCCCAGTGCATGTTTGCCACCCATGTATTGTTTTACCTGGTCTGGGTGGCATTTCTTGCAAGTAGTTATGGTAGGTAGCTTTGCCTTGGCTACGTCTGATTCGTTGATGTGGCTCTTGCCATGGCAGTCTATGCAGGTGAGGACCTTGGACATCTTGCCCCGGTTGAAATCCTCCACTATGCCCGGCGTGATCTTGGCATGGCAGGTCTCGCAATCGGAAGGCAATGCCAGTGCTGTGCCAAGACCCATACCCATAAGATAAACAAGACACGTTAAGAAAGACCAACAAACCCTTTTTACCCTCATGGCTTACCTCCAATCCTTTGTCTTTTTGCTCAAAATGATCTTACTGCCCTGGAAAATCCCTTCTTGCCCGCATAGGTAGCGGCCTTCCCAAGTCTTTCCTCGATCCTTATGAGCTGGTTATATTTTTCTACACGTTCTCCCCTGGCGGGTGCCCCTGTCTTCAGGTGGCCGGTATCAAGGGCCACTGTCATGTCGGCTATGAACGAATCCACGGTCTCTCCACTTCGGTGTGATACCATGGCACCCCAGCCTGCCAGACGCGCCATGCGCACCGCTGCCATGGTCTCTGTAAGGGTGCCTATCTGGTTGAGTTTTATCAGGACACCGTTTGCCACATCCATCTCGATGCCCTTTTTTATGCGTTCAACATTGGTGACGAAGATATCATCACCCACCAGTTCAATGGTATCGCCTAGGCGTTCGTTCAAGACCTTCCATCCATCCCAATCGTCTTCAGCAAGGCCATCTTCAAGTACTATGTATGGATACTTTTCAACCAGGCTCGCGTGATATTCTACCATCTCCTCGGATGAAAGTTTTCGGTCCTCCGTACGGAGCACATACTTACCATCATGGTAGAATTCAGACGAGGCCGGATCGATCGCAATGCCTACATCTCCCCCAGGGTTAAGCCCCACATGCGAGATCGCCTCCATGATGTATTCTATTGGTTCCTCGTTTGAGCCAACCTTGGGCGCAAATCCTCCCTCATCACCTACTCCAACGCTGTGTCCCTTGGATTTCAGGATACCCTTGAGTGCATGGTAGATTTCGGCCCCCCATTCAATGGCCTGGCATACGTTTTCTGCCCCGTAGGGTACGATCATGTACTCCTGAAAATCCGCCCCCTGCCAGTTGGCATGTACCCCACCATTAAGTATATTCATCATTGGTACCGGAAGGCGGGTAGCATTTACCCCACCCAGGTACTGGAATAGCTCGAGCCCACTTGCCTCTGCGGCTGCCCTGGCAACCGCCAACGAGACACCCAATATGGCGTTGGCCCCGAGCCTGCCCTTGTTGGGTGTTCCATCCAGGTCGATCATTGCATGGTCGATGGCACCCTGGTCGAGTGCGTCCATGCCGGCAATATTCGGGGATATGGTGTCGTTTACGTTCGAAACCGCCTTTAAGACGCCCTTGCCTTCAAAATGTTTCTTGTCCCCATCCCTCAATTCTACCGCCTCGTGTGTGCCGGTGGACGCACCTGATGGGACCGCAGCCCTTGACCTTATGCCGCATTCGAGGAGGCAATCCACCTCTACAGTCGGGTTGCCCCTGGAATCAAGGATCTGCCGCGCAAAAACGGATTTTATCCGGGTATTCATGTTATCCTTCCTCCTCTTTTGGTTATCATTTAGAAAATTATAAAAAAATACCTACTTATGTTATATCAGGGTAACGATCCTATTTAGTACAGTATCAGGATCAATGTATGCATAGTCAATCCCTAAATCCTAAATGGGCCTTATCCTGATTGTGATGCGGGCCAAGCCCTTGTATAGTGCCTTGCATGCGTGGTTATCACCCCTTTCCCGTAGATTTATATTTATTCTTGTCCCTACCTGGCAGGTCCTTGCACCAGGCGGCAAGCGCCTCCAGGTCCTTGACCACCATGTTGCCACGTTGGTAATCTATCACGCCGTGTCGTTTCCAGTGTTGCAGGTGCCGGTTTATGACCACCCTTACAGAACCGACCATCCGGGCGAGTGCCTCGTGTGGCAGGTCATTGATGAGCTTGATAGCATAGGGATTTTCCTTTGCCTTGGGATGTTCCGGGTCAACGTGGCTAAGGATCAGGCTGGCCAGGCGGGTCATGGTGTCGTGGATGGCAAGGTCAGTGGCAAAGTTTTCGATATGACGGAATCGTTCGCCAATGTACGGCAGGAAATTCCTGCTTAGTTCAGGATAGGTATTTATCCATTGTCTTGCCCTTGCCAGGGGGGTGAAAAGGATTTCCACGTCGTCTATCGCCATTGGAGTTACATCATGGGGCCTTCCGTCTAGCAATGTGACTATGTCGAATACATCTCCAGGCTTCAAAAGCCAAAGGGTGACGCTGCGACCTGTATCGGGATGGGACCTGGTAATCTCCAACCTGCCAGAGGTCAGGACATGGAACCGTTTGGCAGTATTTTCCAATAGACCACATATGCCTTTTTCCCAGGTCTCGACCCTGAAGGCCTTGAGCATATCCTGGAGCACCTTGTCATCCAACCCCGAGAAGATGGGGGAGCGTTTAAGTAACTCCTTGTATCTGTTTAAAGAGGATGGCATCATCCTTGTTCCTCTATATTGAGCCGATTCAGTGAACGTCGGGGTCCTTTTGGAATATCCTCATTGCCTCTGGTACGTCGGCCCCCTTTACTGTAATGGCAAATATGGCATTACAAAGCCGCACGGCCTCGTCAAGGGGACGCTGATGGATGTTTCTCCCGGTGGCATTGCCGGATGCACCCGAGATGTGGATCTGTTCGTACAATCGGGTGAGGAATTCCTTGACCTCTGCGTGTTTTCCACCTGCACATATGACACCAGTTCTACCAGCGGCCTTTACGGCCTCTTTGAACAACTCGGCCACATCCTTTGTCTTTGATTCAGGATAGTTTACCTTTACGAAATCGGCACCAAGGCAGGCAGCCAGGCCTGTGGCACCTGCTATCAGGTGCTCGTCCTTCTCGTCTTTTACAGCCTTGCCCCTTGGATATGCCCATATTACAGCTGCAAGCCCCAGCCTGTGGGCCTCAAATATGATGCGTGCCGCCTCTGCCAACATTATATGCTCGAATTCACTCCCAGGGTATATGGTATATCCTACCCCCAATATTTTGAGACCTGAATCCTTGAGGAACCTCTTTATCTGTTTCATCTTCCACAGGGCCGTGCTCAGTGGATCCTTCTGGCTCGTGGGTATGAGATTGGTCTTGCTGTTGATCTTGATGAGGTAGGGCACCTTCGGGTAATCCATACCGTATCTGGAAATAAGGCCCAGTTGGGTTGCAAACACCCCTATATCGCCCCTGTCTGCTATGCGAAACATGTGTTCAGGATCGGCATCCCCAGGTGCTATACCTGGACCGTAAAAGTCATCATTGAGATGCTCGATCTTCTGGTCACCGGCCATTAGCATCAATCGTCCGGTACCATGTGTCAACATCTCGAAATTTTCCGTAAATGTATTCCATACCTCCTTTGGTACATCTAGAGGGATTTTTATGCCCTTCATGATTGGCTCCTTTCAAACCTGATTTGCCACCCCTGAAATCGCCTTCTTGACCTTTTCAGGATCTCCAAGGTAACGAACCGACACGACGTTCATATCTTCATTCAATGTATATACCCGCGGTATGCCAGTGGGGATGTTTATACCACTTATCTCCTCATCCGATATCCCTTCGATGTGTTTCAGCAAGGCCCTGAGCGAGTTTCCATGGGCGGCGATCAATACGGTATGGCCACATTGCAGTATTGGGTAGATCCGGTCATGCCAGTAGGGAAGTACCCTTGTCAGGGTATCCTTGAGGGATTCGGCCCTTGGAAGTACATCCTGAGGCAGTGCCTGGTAGCATGGATCATGGCGCGGATGCCTGGGGTCGTCATCGTCGAGCAGCGGGGGACGCACATCATAACCCCTTCGCCATCGGTGGATCTGTTCCTTGCCGAATTTTTGGGCCATTTCACCTTTGTTTTTGCCCTGTAGCGCACCATAGTGCCGTTCGTTGAGCCTCCAGGTACGTTCAACAGGAATCCACATAAGGTCCATTTTGTCCATCACTATCCATAGGGTCCTTATGGCCCTCTTGAGGACCGATGTAAAGGCCATATCGAACCTCAGTCCTTCATCGATCAGGAGCCTGGCCGCATCTGCGGCCTCCCTTTTCCCCTGGTCCGACAGGTCCACATCGGTCCATCCAGTAAACCTGTTCTCCAGGTTCCAGAGGCTCTGCCCATGCCGCAAAAGAATTAGTTTTGCCATGGTTACTTCCTTTCAAGGTCAATGAGTTCTATCCGGTGCCTGGCATCCTTGTGCGCTGCGGACGGGCCCTCGACCATGAGGGCCATTCCCTGCGTGATACCTTCTTGCCTCAGAAAATTTATTGCCCTGGATATCCAATCGCCTTGTGTATCCCTGATATGCACTGGAAAGACCCCGTATGTGAATGATAATTCCTGGCATGTCTGCCTGGAATTACTGAATGCAAAGATCCAGACAGACATACGGAAGCGGGCTATCCTCTTGGCGGTAGCCCCGGTCCTGGTGGGTACAACCACTGTCCTGGGATGCAGATAGCGCGCGGTGTTGAATACATCCAGTGCAATTACGTCATTGACATTGGCCTTGCCCAAGGATAGGCAGCGGGTGATCGCCCTCCTTACAGGGTGCCCCTCTCGATTTTCTTCCGTGATTCTGGCAATGGAGGCCATCATTTCCACCGCCTCAACTGGATAGGACCCCATGGCGGTTTCTTCAGAGAGCATGAGGCAGTCGGTCCCATCCAGTATGGCATTCGCCACATCCGTGACCTCGGCCCGTGTGGGCCTGCGATTTGTGGTCATGGATTCGAGCATCTGGGTAGCGGTAATGACCGGCTTGCCCAGGATATTGGCCTTCTTGATAAGCCTTTTCTGGGTGATGGCGATTTCCTCTATTGGAATTTCAACCCCAAGATCACCCCGGGCCACCATTATGCCATCCGCCTCATCCAGGATATTGTCAATGGCCCTTAGCGCCAGTGACCTCTCTATCTTTGCTATTAGGAAGGGTGAATAACCCAGGGAGGACGCAAACTGCCTGGCCATACGGATATCCTCTGGACCCTGTACAAAGGAGATGCTTATTGCATCGACCCCTTGCTTGAGGGCAAAGGCCATGATCTGCTTGTCCTTATCTGTGATGGCGCTTATCCCAAGATCCACCCCTGGAAGATTGACACCCTTGTGGGAAAGAAGCTGACCATTGGAGGTGGCCTTGACCTTGAGTATGTTTCCAATAATCTCCTTTACCTTCAGTTGAACCGTCCCATCGTTTATAAAGATCATGTGTCCTGGGCGGACCGCCTTGAGAAGCCCTTCGAACATGACTGGGATCGCATCAGGATCCTTGGACATCTGCCCTATCACCAGCTTAAGGATTTGTCCCCTCTTTATCTCAAGAGGCTCCCTTGGTAGCCTGCCAAGGCGGATTTTAGGGCCTGGAAGGTCTGCAAGTAGCGCTACCCTCTTGCCACAGGCCTTGGCCACCTGCTTGAGCCTTTCGATGGCCTCCCCTTGCTCTTCAAGGTTGCCGTGGGCAAAGTTGAAACGCGCCGCAGACATCCCTGCAAGGACCATGCGCCTTATCACGTGCTGGTCCAGGGATGCAGGGCCAATGGTGGCTACGATCTTTGATTTCTGCAGGTTTCCCCCCGGGGCGGATCGAAACGGGCGGGCCTGGCCTTGTTCAACCTTCATGGCGTGATCATGCCTGCCTGATGACCTCCTTTGCTACCAGGAGGTTTTCATTGGTTTTACCAGCCAGGAAATCGGCCACGTTTCTTATGGTAGTTTCGGCTATATGGGTCAGGGCCTCCCTGGTGAAGTATGCCTGGTGCCCTGTAACCACCACGTTGGGGAATGTGAGCAACAGGAGGAATACCTCATCGTCGATGATCTGTTCCGAGAGATTCTTGTAGAATATGTCTCCCTCCTCTTCGTAGACATCAAGGCCTGCTGCTCCAAGATGACGCATTCGCAGGCTTTCGATCAGGGCCTTGGTATCGATGATTGCCCCCCTGCTGGTATTGATAAGCATGGCCCCCTGTTTCATCATGGAAAGCATCCTTTCATCTATTAAGTGATGTGTGTCGGGGGTTAATGGAAGATGCAGGGTAACTATATCCGAATTCTTTAGGAGTTCCTCGATGGATACGTAGGTCCCGCCATATTCCTTTACTGCTGGGTTTTCTCTCACGTCGTAGGCCAAGACCTTCATGCCAAAGCCTTGTGATAGTATCCTGCCGACAATAGCCCCTATCTTTCCTGTGCCAAGGATGCCCACGGTCTTACCATTCATATCGAAGCCCATGAGGCCGTCGAGCAGGAAGTTTTCCTCTTTAACCCGATTGTAGGCCCTGTGGATCTTCCGATTAAGTGTGAGCATGAGACCCACGGCAAATTCTGCCACGGCGTAGGGAGAATATTTGGCCACGCGCATTACCGTGATACCGAGGCGTTCGGCCGCCTCCAGGTCCACGTTATTGAATCCTGTGCATCTTAATAG
>WFZW01000196.1 GCA_015489365.1 Deltaproteobacteria bacterium
ACGCCTGGAAGGTATCTCGTTTTATAGATGCTACGAAACAGATTCTTGACCGCTCTTCCCTTTTCTGTAACCTGGCTACGTGCTATAGGGGTGTTCTTTCGATAGTCATGGAGGGTCTTGCCACGTTTGAAGTACCATCCCATCAACCTCAACAGCCCTGATCTCGGGGCATGAAAGAGGGTGGCCTCTGGCACGTACTTGATCTTGATTCCAAGCTCCATGAGACGCCGCCCTAGCTCCACATCCTCCGAACCCTCCTTCAGCCTTTCGTCAAAGCGACAATCCAACGTCTTTGAGAACGCAAAATTCCCAGAACAAAGATGGCTGGTCCAGTTTTGTGCCGTTACATGCCACATGTTCGAAAAACCCAGGTTGCCGCCGCCAGGATAGCCAAGATAACCTGCGCAATCCGTAAGATAGCTTCCGGTCATGGGGATGCGCGTGCCAGCCGTGGTTACCAGGGCTTCACCCGAGAATATGGGCCCGGTGATGGAGGAAAGCCACGATTCGTCCGCGGTCCATTCATCGTCGTCTATGAATACAAGAACCCTTCCCCTTGCATTGCGTATGCCCTCGTTTCGGTAATAGCCAAGACCAAGCCCCCTGGGGCGGCTTATAACCCTAATGGTCCGGCCATGCCGATCGAGTCTGTCGAATCGTTTCCGATCGACTTCTGCCTGTATGATCAGTATTACCTCGAAATCTCGTTGCTCAATCCTTTGGCTAAGCACCCCCTCGAGGGTCCGGTAGAGGCTATTACGGGCGATGGTGATGATTATTACCGATATATCCAATTCCTGTCCGGCGGTCTTCAAGGGATTGCGTTTCATCCTTGTTTCCGATCCTCCGCGCTGGTTATACTGCTAAACAAGGGATTATTTGGTCCAATCCACCCTGTCGTAGCGCATCTGTGTGATTTGCTCCGACACAAGGCCCATGAGGAACACCATGACCCCAACACTCAGGAGCAGGGCAGACATGTTAGTAAACCGGTGAAAGGCGGTAAGTGTATAGCCGTAGTAGCACAGGCCGGTAATCAGAAAGAAAAAGCTTATGGGCAGGAATACCTTGAATGGCGAAAACAGGGTAGCGATACGGACTATGATGAGCAGGAACCGGTAGCCATCCCGCAAGGGCTTGATTTTGCTTTTGCCTGTCCTTTTATGCGTGGAGATAGGGACGTATTTTACGGTGAGGCCACTACGCAGGTAGGCAAGCGTGCTTGTTGCCGGGTATGAAAAGGTATTTGGGAAAAGGCTAAGGTATCTCAGGACGGTGCTACGGTGAAATACCCTGAATCCAGATGTTAGATCCTTGACTGGAAAGTTTGTCACATAGGAGGCGAGCTTGTTGTAACACCAGTTGGCGAATCTGCGCCCCAAGGATGCCTGGCCCCGCGGGGACCTTGCCCCTATTACAAGGTCGTAGTCCCTGGCTGCCTTTAGGAGTCTTGGGATGTCGGCCGGGTCATGTTGTCCGTCTCCATCCATCAGCACTACCAGGTCCCCTCCTGCGTGCCTGATTCCGGTTTTCACGGCTGCACCGTTACCTATGTTGTAGGGATGCCTTATCACCATGGCGCCTGCCTCCTGAGCCCTTTGTGCCGTATCGTCCTGGCTTCCGTCATCCACGACTATTATCTCGAAATCAGGATAGGCCTTTCTTATCTTACCGATGGTCTTGGCGATGGCCAGCGCCTCATTGAAGGCGGGTATGACAATTGAGATGTTCATCGTCTGGTTACTCCAACCTGTCTCCATCGACCCTCCATATCTGGAATGATGGCACCCTGTCTGCTATCAGTGAGAAATATCTGTCCGGCTGATGCCTTATGAAGAGTTTATTGAACACGGATTCGGCAATGGCATCGTCTTCGATGGCGGCAAAGTCTGCAGGTGCGTAGACCTCGAGATTTATATTCCCTGGACCCCTGGCGAATTCCTTGACAGAATCCTCCGTGTATACGGCTGATCTTTTAAGAAGGAATCGTCTTCCTTGGAACGAGGCAATGGCCTTTTTCATATCTGCCTCGAACCCGTTGGCATTCCTTGCTATACCATTACTTAGCCTGACGCCATAAAGGGCGCGGTAAAAAGGATGAACACCATCATGGAGTATCGGATCCCATGTGCCCAGCCAGAACCACCAGTAATTGGTAAAGGTGAGTCGCCAGTCCAGGAACAGGTATATTGGCCTTACGTATCTTGGATAGAAGAATTCTAGCCAGTCATCCCCTGTGGTGCAGGTCCCATTGGCCCTGAAATGGACCCCTTTTAGTATGTTGTGTGCCCCTTCCGGTCCAGCGGCTAGTATCCTCTTTATAAGAGGAAGCCCCTTGTCCGCACCCTTTCCAATGGCATTGTAGAACCGGTGTATGCCCGTAAGCCCCCTTGCGACATAGAAACGCATGAAGTTTGCAGCAAGCCTCTCGTCATGCGTCGCAAGTGGAATGCCGTTATAGACGGAACGTTCCGGGTTGTGGACCGACCCATCGTTTATCGTGGCCCTCCTTGCCCAGTAGTTGATGGGATAGCCGTGATCCCACCATGCCCATATGACCCCGTTGGGCGCGGTCTTGCGCGCTGCCATGTCCATACCGGCAATAAGGTAAGGGGGTTCCTTGGGCCAGAAATTCTTTTTCATGTCCTTTGAGAAGGAAGGCCAGGCCACGAGCACTACGAACAATGGTACCACTGCAATGAAGACCCTGGATCTTGCCCGGTATTTCCAGAGTACAGACGCGACGAATCCGGTACCCAGGGCGGTCATAGGGGCAAGAAATATGAGGAAACGTTTTGCGAACAGGAACGAGAAGATCCCCAGCACGAGTGGCACCGACAAGAACAGGCTGGTTTTGGGCCTCCTTATGAAGAGAAGTCCCAATCCAAGGCAGGAGACAAGGAATACAGGTAGGCTGTCTGTGGTCTTGGCTATGATCTCAGACAGACCAGGCCGTTCCTGCTCGGATATGGTAAGCCCCATATTGGGAAAGTACCCAGTGGCCTCCTTGGATATATAGGTATACCTGTGGACTGCATCACTGATTATCCGTGCAGGCAGATCCACGCCCTTCCATGCCAGGACCAGGATCGTCAGGGCCGTGACTATTGCCAAGAATGTAAGGCCTTCCCTCTTTGCTGGACGGTAGAAAAATATTAGCGCCACGAGGAGGGGAACCATGGTCACCAGTGTGGCCACCTGGGGGGTCTGGTCCCACCACCAGAGGAAAAGGAGGAAGGTGAGCATGCCGGCCGCCAGGTACCAGTACCTCCTTCGGGTACTGCATGTCCCGAACATCAAGAAGCACCATGCAGCCCCGGTTGCCCAGGTGACGTTCATGCAGTCGGTGTCGAACCAGCCCAGGCTGCTTCGGTAGACATAGTAGAAGGAGAGGAGTCCTGTGAGGGACGAGGTGAATCCCATGACAGGACCACCATAGAATCGGCCTAACCCGTAAAGGGGAATGGCAAGGAGGAGCCCCAGTACCGCTGGCAACACGGCCCCAATCCAGTTAAGGGAAAACCCCGTAGCCCTTGCCACGCCAGCGGCCAAGACCGATAACAAGGGGGGAGGCCAGGGCCTCTTGGGGTAGTCCGGAACTGCCCTCATGCGGTTGACAGGCTGGTAGGTCCCCTCCACCAGGTCCCTTGCAAGGCTAAGGTAGTAATATCCATCAAAGGTTGTAAGGAGTGGCTGGCCCTTATAGAAGGCCCTTTGCGGATGTTGCCGCCAATCCCTGAGATCCTCAAGGCGTACCAGCAGCCCAATGGCAATGATCAGCAACAGGCCTGCAATCTCTATGAATCTCCGGTGGCTTTTAAACCATGCTGACACGGCGGCACGGCCATTGGGTTCGGAATCGGGGAGGGGATGATTTGTGGCATATCCTTCATCCCTTGCCGTTTTTCTGGTTCTTCCTACCTTGCCAGGTGCTGTTGCCCTTTTTCGGGTAGAGTGCCTTTTCATGAATCCACGTATTGCAACCGCCAGGGGTCGCTGCTTAGCCAATGATTTGCTTCCACAAAGTCCGTATCCTTTCCCTGAGCACTAAAAATCGTTCAGGCGATACCAGTGCTGGCTTCCCAGCAAGGCTCATCCTGTTTATTGTCTTTCGGTATTCACAATAGGCCTGGTACATCCAATGGGCCTGTTGCGGTGTAAGAAGTCCAAGCTGCTTGATCAGCTTGATGCTTGCCCCGCAGTGGGTAACATGTGCAAGGATGGGGTATCGGTGGCAATGTGCAAGGACCAAGAACTGGACCATGAATTCTATATCCATCAGTCCACCTTCTCCCCGTTTCAGATCGAATGCCTTCCCGGCCCTGGCCTGCAGATCCCCTATTATCCTGTTTCGCATCCTACCTATAGAGGCCTTGAGCCCTTGTGCGTCTCTAGGTCGGGCGAGTATCCCTTCCTTCATGGATTTGAAGGCTCTGGCCAGGATGGTATGGCCAGCAACCGGCCTTGCCCTGGTAAGTGCCTGATGTTCCCATGTCCATGCCCGCCTCATCTGATATTCATGGAATGATTCAAGCGATGTGACCAGCACTCCCTGTTCACCACTTGGCCTTAGCCTCATGTCTATCTCATAGAGTCGTCCTGCAGGGGTTCTGGCAGTGAGCATGTGGATTATTCGTTGCCCTAGTCGGGTATAAAACGTTTTATCCTCTTGCCCTTGCCGTTTTTTGTCATGGCCTGCCCTGTAGAGAAAGACCAGATCGAGATCCGAGCTGTAACCCATTTCCATACCACCCAGCTTGCCATAGCCGACGATGAGGAAATCAGGGTATGTGGGCCTGTCGGTATGACCAGACCTTGCAGCCAGGTGCCCTGATGAAATGGCAAGGACGCGTTCAAGGACTATTTCTGCCAGGGCAGAAAGTCGGTATCCAACCTGATCCACGGTCAACGTGCCAGAGATGTCGGCGGATGCGATACGAAGCATGGATGCCTGCCTGAACCGGCGGAGTTCATCCATCTGCCGTTCCAGGTCATCTTGTGGAATTCCGGCCAGGATGGCTGAAAGCTCTTCGTTCATGTCTGCCTTGCCAGGGGAGGAATATAGAGTTTGCGTATCCAGTAGCTCATCCAGCAAGATAGGGTGCCTGCTAAGGATGTCGGCAATCCATGAACCCTGGACGATGAGTCTGGTTAGGTGTTTGATTATCCGGGGATTTTCAAGCATCAGTGCAAGATAGCATGTACGCCCCTCCACGGCCTCCAGGAGATTGAGCATCCTGTGAAGGGCGGTATCCGGATCAGTAGATGATGCAGCCCCGGTTATGACAAGGGGCATTAGCCTATCTAGTTTCTCCCTTGCAGATGTACTGAGTGAAAGCGTTTTCCTGCAATGCTTGAATATGTTGATGCGCCTTGCGGTTTCTTCTGGTGAATGGAAACCTAGTGACCTTGCGGCTGCCACGGAGGATTCCATGTCCTGTGGTTCGTTCCAAAGCAACCAGGCCCTTGTGCCTGATTGATCTACCTCCTGGCTGTCACGGCCGAACAGGGATGAGAAATGCCTGGAAACCCTGTCCATGTGGCCCTTCAAGGTCTTGAGGAATCTGTCACCGGGCAGAAAGCCCATGGAGGCGGCAAGACGGTCCAGCAAATGTTCCTGTTTTGGTATGTCGTGGATTTGTTGGTCGTCATA
Organism: Deltaproteobacteria bacterium; assembly: GCA_015489365.1. Lineage (GTDB taxonomy): Bacteria > Desulfobacterota > Dissulfuribacteria > Dissulfuribacterales > QOAL01 > S143-34. The sequence continues at coordinate 5,654 of WFZW01000196.1, forward strand.
TTCCTGCAACCTGTGTTCCGTAGTCCTTAGAAAGACATAGGCATCTTTTAATTCCTTGCAGGCATCCCCATCGATTATGCCCTTTTTGCCCAGTATGTCCAGTATCTTCAGTGTTCTTCGCTCCCTTAGCTCAGGCAACCTTCCTCCCTGAACCAATTGAAAGGTCTGCCCTATGAATTCTATTTCCCTGATGCCCCCTGGGCCAAGTTTTATGTTGTGTTCCATGCCCCTTTTTACTGCCTCGGTCTCTATCTGGCGTTTCATTACCCGAAGGGAATCAAATATCCCGTAATCCAGGTAACGCCTGTAGATAAAGGGTGAAAGCCTTGCCAGTAATCGATTGCCTGCTTCCTTGTCCCCTGCAACGGGTCTTGCCTTTACCATGGCATACCTTTCCCACGGCCTGCCTTGGCTCTCGTAGTATTCCTCCATGGCGTCAAAGGGAAGTACCAGAGGGCCACTATCTCCATAGGGGCGAAGCCTCATGTCTATCCGGAAGACGAATCCGTCAGCGGTGGTTTTACTGATGACCTTTATCAATTCCTGGGCAAGGCGGGTGAAGAATTCCTGGTTTGTCACCTTGCGTGGGCCCCCAATGGTCCAACCTGTCTCGGGTAAGGCAAATATTAAGTCGATATCCGAGGAAAAATTAAGCTCCCTGGCCCCGAGTTTTCCCATCCCAAGAACCACCAGTGATTGTTCCTGTCCGGATATCCCTATAGGACGACCCATTTTGTGGATTTGCCACGAATGAAGTCGCTTTAAAGCGGTGTCAAGACATATTTCGGCAAGGCCTGACAGGTCCTCCATGGTTTCTTCCAGCTTTGCCCTTCCGCATATGTCCCGCCACGCGATGCGGACCATCTGTCTGCGTCTAAGTCGTCTTAGGGCCCTGGCAAGCTCGGTGGGATTCAAGGTGTCCCTGGTCCATTTTCCCGCGGTCCTCTTCAATTTCTCTGGGTCGGAGGGAGAAAGTAAACCACCATTTTCAATGAGGCCTGGCAATATGTCTGGGTCCTGGATCAGGCTGCGAAATACGAAGTGGCTGTATGTGAAGACCCACATTGCCTCCTGGACGAGCTCGTCTGGAAAGGCCATTGAAGGCATGGACGCCTTCCATGTATCCATGAAGCGATGCCATCTCTCCATGGCCACTTTTTTTAACGCCATATCGGCAGGTGGCATAAGGGCCCCATAGGTTGCATGTGTTGCCTTAGAATCTAGCATCCCTGGGACTTCAATAATTCTTCGATCAACATATTGTGAACCTCGGTGGGACTCATACCGGTTTCATGGATGGTCATCCATACGCACCTCCTAAAGGCCCGGTAGAGGTCAGGCCTTATGTGTATGGTGAGTTCCTGGAGCCCTTTTTCTTCAAGGTTATTTTTAGTGTGGCAATCAGACGTATTATCTTGCATATTAATAGATTCGACGGACCTCAACCCCAATCTTCATGCGGCCCATATCCTCTGTGCTGCACCCCAGGGCATGAAGGTCGGGTTGGCTCATATGTTTAATATCTTGTAATGCAAATAAAATCCTATATGTTCTTCATAATGACGTATCCGTGTGCCCGGTTTTTCCATGTCTTGAGATACCTTAATAGGTGGAGGGGTGGAACCAGGGTCTAATGTAGATTTTAATACAGTGATCTCTTTGAACAAGCACGCAAAAATTCTGGTTCGATCCACCAATTGGATTGGCGATGCCATTATGACCACCCCAGCGATACATGCCCTCAAAAGGCGTTTCCCGGAAGCAGCCATCCATATCCTGGCCCGTCCGTGGGTTTTGCCCGTATTTTCTGCAAGTCCAGACGTGGATACTCTAATAGAGTACACGGTAACAAGGGGACTTGAGGGGGTGAAGCAACGGTTAAAATTGGCCCGTATCCTTGGAAGGGCGGGCTACGATGCCGCGGTGTTGCTGCCGAACTCAATGGATTCGGCCCTAGTGATCTGGCTGGCACGCATCCCAAATCGTCTAGGATATGAAAGGGATTGCCGGGGCATGTTCCTTGATCTTCCTGTACCTGTCCCTGCTGACAAGGCAGGGCGTCATGAGGTCTATTATTACTTGAATCTCGTAGATTATCTAGGACGAGAAGACGGGATAAGAATGGATCGTGACGATGAAAGAACGTCTTTGCCGCGTCTTCGTCTGGTAGTGCCTACCCAGGGCAGACAGGGTGCTGAGAGGTTACTCAAGGAAATTGGTGCACAGCAGGGGGGACCACTAGTCGTATTCAACCCTGGTGCCGCCTACGGTCCTGCAAAATGTTGGCCTGTCGAAGGCTTCAAGGCACTTGGTCAGGCCCTGGTATCCAGGCTCAAGGAGTGTCGTATCGTCGTGCTCGGTACCGCAAGGGAGAAGGGAACAGCAGGGTCCATATGCAAGGCTATTGGCAAAAATGGATATAATTTTGCAGGGCGAACCAGCCTCGAGGAGGCCATGGGTATAATCGAATTGAGCGATCTTCTAGTTACCAACGATTCCGGGTTGATGCATGTGGGTGCGGCCCTTTCCAGGCCCATGGTGGCAATTTTTGGTTCTACCAACCCGGTTACTACCGGTCCATGGTCAAAAAACAGCGTGATAATAAGGCATGAACTGCCCTGTAGCCCATGCCTTAAGCGGGAATGCCCGACAAAATTCGAGTGCATGCGTAGCATTACCCCAGAGGAGGTTTTGGACGCCTGTCTTTACCAGCTGAACGTTGGCTGAGATGGACTCTGTATACAAGGGTGTTCATGATGAGAAGGGCTGTATTCCTGGACAGAGACGGTACCATAAATGAAGAGGTCAACTACTTACAAGCCATAGATGACCTTCGTATCATCAATGGGGCCTGTAGTGGCATCAAGCGGCTTAACGATGCAGGCTTTTTGGTTATAGTAGTGACGAATCAATCCGGAGTTGCCAGGGGCCTTTTCGATGAGGAATTCCTTGATGTCCTGCACCGTGAGATGTTGAATAGGCTTGATCGATGCGGGGCACGCATAGATGCCTTTTATTATTGTCCACATCACCCCAGCGAGGGTCAGGGGATATACAGGACGGATTGCAGGTGCCGTAAGCCCTCGACAGGCTTGATAGAAAGGGCGTGCGCAGATTTTTCAATAGATGTCAACAGGTCATTCGTGGTGGGTGATGCTCAAAGGGATATGAGGCTTGCTTGGAATGTAGGGGCCGGATCGGTGTTGGTCCTTACTGGATACGGCACTGATTCTCTGCGTGGCCTTCCTATTTCTGAGCGTCAGAGGATAGATTACGTGGCCGCTGATCTCGGGGAGGCAGCCAGATGGATATGTGCCCAATAATTGTTTTTTCAGATAGTTTATGTATTATGCCAAACCTTCATGCAGCCCGTATCCTGCGTGCTGTACCTCCCAAGGCATGAAGATATTATTGGTAAAACTCAGTGCCATAGGTGACGTAGTCCAGTCCCTACCGGTTCTTGCCGCATTGAGGACCAGATATCCCGAGGCCAATATCAGCTGGGTCGTAGGAGAGGCGGCCTTTCCCCTACTGGTGGGGCATCCGTTGCTGGACGAGACGATCCTGTTTCCCAGGCAAAGGCTTGGCCAGCTTGCTTCCAGCCTTCATTCTTGGCCGAGGCTGGTACTTGAGGCCAGGTCCTTCATAAGGAAACTCAGATCGAAGAGGTATGATGTTGTAATAGATCTTCAGGGGCTTTTAAAGAGTGGCATATTGACATGGTTTTCCAGGGCAGGGAGAAAAATTGGTTTTTCCGGCACACGGGAGGGCAGCGCTGTCTTTCTAACCGAAAGGCTACCAGCATATGACCCTGATGAACATGCAGTGCTTCGTTACCTACGGCTTGCTGCCCATCTTGGAGCCAAGACCCAGCAGCCACTTTTCCCCCTAGGCCTGGATGACCGGGATCGAACCAGGGCTGGAAATATGTTAAAGGATCTATCCGTAGAGCCTGATCGGTTCCTGGTCATGATACCCGGTGCAGCGTGGCCTACCAAGCAGTGGACAGCCTCGGGGTTTGCACAGGTTGCGGATCTTGCCCAGGATAAATGGGGGATCAGATCGGTAATCGTAGGTTCCTCCGGTGACTCCCGGCTGGCCAGTGCCATAGTGGAAATGGCTAGGAGCAGGCCCATTGACCTTACCGGCAAGACCGATCTCAAGACCCTTGCAGCCATCTATGGGTTTGCCTCTGCAGTGGTCACCACCGATACCGGCCCAATGCATCTTGCCGCTGCCACGGGCGTACCTGTAGTGGCCTTGTTTGGCCCTACGGCTCCGTGGAGGACCGGTCCCTATTGCAAGAATAAAAGGATCATACGTAAGGGCCTGCCATGCAGCCCGTGCTTCAGACGCTCGTGTGATAAACGGGATTGCATGACAACTATCGGTGTTCATGAGGTGTTGGAGGCTATCGAAGGGATAAAAAAAGGGCCCTGAGCCGTGATTCCAATCATGTATCTTAAGTGCCCAATAGATAGAATTTTTATTTAAATTACAAGATATTACAAGCAGGGTGTCACTCTCTTTTTTGTTAGCCATGGTCGCTTTATGGATACATGGACAAGCGTAGAATGCAGGCTGCATGAAAGTTGGGGGTGATGGGCCTACAAAGAAAATAGATACCGGTTCGCCATTGATCCTCTACAGGGTCCCTTCCTGCGGATGCCGGGTATTTACTGGAGTGTTTTTATGGATGCTACTATCGATAAGCAATTGCTTGACCTGCTTGCCTGCCCAAAGTGCAAGAAAGGGGTGAGGTTGTCAGAGAATGGGAACGAACTGATTTGTTACCATTGCAAATTGGTATACGAGATAAGGGATGGGATCCCTATCATGTTGATAGATGAGGCAAGGCAGCTGAAGGATACGGATAGGTAAGGTATGGGGCAGGCTATAGGAAAGGACAGGTTGCTTGCCGCCATTGACCGTTTTACATCCAGTTGCCTGTTGGTGGTGGGTGACTTGATGTTGGACCAGTTCGTGTGGGGGGAGGTATCCAGGATATCCCCGGAAGCACCGGTTCCCGTAGTGGCTGTGCGTCGCGAGACAACACTTTTGGGAGGGGCGGCAAACGTTGCGAACAACCTCCTGGCCCTTGGCTCTGGATGCATCCTGGCCGGGATCGTCGGCCAGGATAGTGCTGGCCGGGATCTGATTGACCTGGCCGGGAGGCAAGGGATCGAGGTCGTAACGGTAACCGACAACAAGCGTCAAACTACCTTGAAGACCAGGATCATTGCCAGGGCCCAACAGGTGGTTCGTGTAGACAGGGAGACAAAGGACCCCCTGGACCGGGAACGGATCAAGGAACTTGCAAGGCGAATCAAAGGGGTTTCCAACAGGACTGCGGCGATTGTCGTGTCGGATTATGCCAAGGGCGTTATAAACGAGATGCTCATGGATACCATAAGATCTGTTTCAGTGGCCAGGGGTATTCCTGTGTTTGTGGATCCCAAGCCGGGCAACATGCATTGTTATGGTAATGTTACCGTGGTGACCCCCAACAAGAAAGAGGCCGAAGCAATGTCGGGGATATCCATAAACGACCTTGATTCATTGAACGCAGCCGCCAAAAACTTGGGGGAGAGGTTCGGCGCCGAGGCCGTTTTGGTAACCCGCGGAGCCCTGGGAATGGGGTTGTGGCAGGGCGGAGAAGGTCTTTTCGCCATTCCTACCATGGCAAGGGAGGTCTTTGATGTGACCGGTGCCGGCGATACGGTGATAGCCACCATGGCCCTTGGGGTAGCAAACGGCCTTTCATATGCAGAGTCGGCTTACCTTGCCAACCTGGCTGCGGGTTCAGTGGTCGGCAAGGTGGGTACCGCTACGGTGTCCAGGCAAGAGCTTGAGCGGTTGGTGGTACAGGAACTATCTAGGTGATCCGTCATGGCGAGGATGAGAGAACTGCAGGACCCAAGTCCGGGAACCCTTTTGTTCGGTTTCATTTTTACAGACAACCAGGCGATGAGAGAGGCGTTGGAAGGGCTGATCAGTCGATATGGACCCGTGGCAATGGAGACTCCTACGAGGCCCTTCTATGAAACGGATTATTACGATGCCGAGATGGGCCATGGTCTCAAGCGCAAGTTTTTGACATTCAAACAACTGGTTCCACAGGATTCCTTGATCGATGTCAAGCTGGTGTCCAGGGAGCTGGAAAGGTTATTGAGTGTAGATGGAAGACGCAGGATCAATATCGACCCTGGTATACTTACCTTGGAACGCCTGGTCCTGGCTTCAAGTAAGGACTTTACCCACAGGATATATCTAGGCCAGGGAGTATTTGCGGATCTGACCCTGATTTTCCAGAAGGGGCATTTCACGTGCCTGCCCTGGACATATCCTGATTATTCTAGAAAGGATGCCATTGTATTTTGGGAGCAGGCCAGGGCATTTCATCTGTCACAGTTGAGAAGGGAGAATCAAGGCTAGGAATACCGTTGCCCTTTTGTTTTTGATGAAGGATCTGCTTGGCGTTTAGGGTGGATAATTTGCCGTGAAAATACATCCTTAAACAAGGGCTGTATTTTTATGTCCAGAGATGCGGCGCCAGGGTACGGGCTGCAGAAAGTTTGGTGTGATTATGCTTAGAAGTATGACGACCTTTGCAAGTCAGGATGTATCTGGTGATGGATGGACCTGTGCCATGGAGCTCAAATCCGTCAATGGGCGGTATTTTGATGTGCGTTTTAGGTTGCCCAGGTGGATGGGTGCCCTTGAGGACAGGTTCAGGCGGAAGATACAGGAAAAGCTCCTACGCGGCAGAGTAGATTTTACCCTACAGTATGAAGGGGAAGGGGCGGCCAAGGCGGTCTTTGATGTGGACATAGGGCTGGGACGCTCTTATCTTGATGCTACAAAACGGCTTTGCCAGGAACTGCCCCTGGAAGACAATCTAAATTTATATGAGGTGTTGACCCTATTGAAAGACGTGATAACCTCCAAAGAACAGGTGCAAGATCTCGATGTGGTATGGCAACATCTGGAAGGCCCTTTGGAAGAACTGCTGGACATGGCCTTGACCATGGCAGAAAATGAGGGCGCACGCCTGGAAAAGGACCTTCAAGGCCGGCTCAACAAAATAGCCCACCTGGTAGATGCCATCTCAAAAAGATCTGGGGAACATCTGCACGAGGCGCAGGAAGCCCTCAAGGACCGTTTACAGGCCATCCTGGCGGATGTCTCCATCGACGAGGCACGGTTTGCCCAGGAGGCTGCATTGCTTGCGGACAAGCTGGACATAACAGAGGAGATCGTAAGGTCCAGGAGCCATATTGCGCAATTTAAGAAATATCTTGCCATGAATGGAACGGTTGGTAAAAGGCTTGATTTCCTCGTACAGGAGTTGTTCCGGGAGGTAAATACCATGGCATCGAAATCCTCCGATCCAGAGATTTCGCATCTAGTGGTGGAAATCAAGGCAGAGCTGGAAAAGATGAGGGAACAGATACAGAATGTGGTATAGTTCGATCTGTTTTAAGGATCCTTGTGATCATCCTATTATCGCCTGATAAGGAATCTATCTGTATAATTTTATCGATGATTATCTGTGATTCGTCCAGGAGATCCATTTATCCAAACTTTCAGGCGGCCCGTACCTTGGGCACCATATCCCTAGTACATGTGAAGATACAGTCCTATCCAGGGATATATTTTCACGATGGAAGCGCGGTACCATCTATTGCATATCAGGCGATTGAAGCCACTGGGAATCTGCGATCTTGCAGGGGCGGCTTTGCTGCTCAAGGTCTTTCGAGGATCTTTGCTGTGGGCGAACGAGGAGTTTTTTCATAGGTATAACCCTTACTTACGGTTTCAGAGGTAATAATATGAGTTGTAGATGTAAATTGCTCAATATAGGGTTTGGAAATACAGTTGTCGCAGAAAGGGTGGTGGCTATAGTTAATCCATCATCTGCCCCCATGAAGCGTCTTAGGGAGGAGGCAAAGTCTAATAATCGTCTTATAGATGCCACCCAAGGACGCCGTACCCGGTCAATCGTAGTGACCGACAGCAATCATATAATATTGTCGGCTATCCAGGCAGAAACGATCTCCCAGAGGTTCAGCTCGGACTTGCTATCCAAGGTGGAAGAGAAGGACCCAAAGTGTTAGCAATTTGATGCCACCGGTTACAAAGAAACTCGATAGCCCCAGGGAACGAGGCGACCTTTTCGTGATTTCGGCCCCGTCTGGTGCAGGGAAAACCACCTTGTGCAGGAGGCTGCTTTCAAGGTTGGAAGGTGTGGAATTTTCTGTTTCCTATACCACTCGTGAGCCCAGAAAGGGGGAGGTGGAAGGGGTTGACTACCATTTCGTTTCCGAGAGCAGGTTCAAGGAGATGGTCGAGGCAGGACGTTTCCTGGAATGGGCCAGGGTTCATGGGAATTTTTATGGCACCGGCAGGGACGAGGTGATTGCCAGCCTGGAACAGGGGATCGACATACTCCTTGATATAGACGTACAGGGTGCCAGGAGGGTGCAAGAACTGTTTCCAGGTGCGGTTTTCATTTTCATCCTACCCCCTTCCTGGGAAGAACTTGAGGCCAGGTTGAAAGGTAGGGGTAGTGAGGATCCGGAGCGTGTAAGGCTTCGGCTTGTAAACGCCCGTTCGGAATTAGAGGCGGTACACGAGTACAAGTATGCAGTTGTCAACGCCGATCTCTACCGGGCTACCGAGGAGCTTGAGGCGATCGTCCTGGCCCAGCGTTGTAGGATTTCGAGGGTCTTGTCCAGGCCTGGCCTATTGAAGGCCTTGAAGCCTTCGTCTGCCTGATTTCAGCCTCTTGCACCCTATTAGATCTATTTCCACTTCCCCGGCCGCTCAGAAATGATAAGAGAACAGAATGGGACTGTAGTCATTTGGGGTATCCACCCGGTATCGGAATTCCTCAAGCATTTTTCCTCCGATTGCCTGGAAGTATTCGTTACAGAACACTTTGGTAGGAAGAAGCCACAGGCTGCCCTGCTAAGGAGCCTGAAAAGGGTAGGTATCAACCCTGCCAAGAGGCAAGATTTTGTCTCTCTGTCCCTTCCAAAGGGTGCTGTTCACCAAGGTGTTGTAGCCATTGTCAGGCCTGTATGGGAGATAGGTTTTGATGCGCTTCCATCCCTGTGGGGCAAAGCTACCCCGTTGGTGACGGTTTGTGATCAAATAACTGATCCCAGGAACCTAGGTGCTGTAATAAGGTCATCGGTAGCCTTCGGTGCCCATGCCCTACTCATCCCATCACGCGGTGCTGTTCCGGTTACAGGGGTGGTGGTGAAGGCATCCGCCGGGGCAATTTTTAGGACGAGGCTTTGCAGGGTTACCAACCTGGCCAGGTCCATGGACGCATTGAAAAAATTTGGGTTATGGTTTGTTGGACTTACCCCGGATGCAGAGGAAAGTATTTGGAAACTGGATTTATCGATCCCCTTGGGTTTGGTTGTCGGTGCTGAGGGAGGGGGGCTTAGGAGATTGGTCAGGACGAAATGCGATTTTCTTGCGGGCATTCCGCAGGATTCGATGTTCGATTCCCTGAATCTGTCGGTGGCCCTTGGTGTAGCGTTGTATGAGGTCAAGAGGCAGCGGACCTTTGATCGAAACCCTGTCAAATTAGGTTAAGAGGTAGGGGACATGTTGGGTCTTTACAAGGCTCTTTCTACTGTAAGTTACCTTGTAGGGCGGCCTATAATGGGGACCCTGGCTGCCTTTGAGGAAGGAGAGGGCCTGTGGGCCGGCAGACTGGGCAGGCTTCCGGGTGAGGTTCTGGATGCGGCCCCCTTTGATATCTGGTTGCAGGCAGTCTCGGTTGGGGAGGTGAGTGTTGCCGAGTCGATCGTTGGGTCCCTTGACAGGCAAAGGCCTGGTCTAAAGATAGCCCTTTCATCCACTACCCCTGCCGGAATTGCAAGGGCCCTATCATCGCTGGGGGAGCGTTGTCACGTTTTTCCATATCCATTTGATTTTCCACAGGTCGTCAGCCAGGTTCTAAGGCAGATAAGGCCACGGGTCTATGCCTGTATAGAGACGGAGTTGTGGCCTAACCTGCTCATGAAGGCACGCGGGGCTGGTTGTAAGACAGTGCTCTTAAATGGGCGTATCTCCGGTAAGAGCTTTCCACGTTATCAGAGGCTGGCATCGGTGATCCGACCTGTACTGTCCGGTTTTGACAAGGTTTGTGCCATATCGGGGATACATGCCCAGAGGCTTAAGAGCCTGGGGGTCAGGCAGGAAGATCTTGTCATTTCGGGCAATGCCAAATACGAAGGGCTCTTAAAACGGGTTGATACCGAACGGGCTGGATTCATAAGGAAAAAATTCGGTATAAAAGAAGGTACCAGGGTGTTTGTCGCAGGCAGCATCAGGGGGGGCGAGGAAAGGGATCTGGTACTTACCATCAAGGGGCTTAGCAGGGATTTTCCCCATCTCTTGTCCTTCCTGGTCCCCAGGCATTTGAAGAGGGTATCCAGGATTGAACATATCCTGAAACGTGTTCCTCTTCCTTTCCAGTATTGGAGTGCCCTGGAGATGGGGGAGCAGCTGGATACGTCCATAGTGGTGGTTGATGTCATAGGACCACTGTTTGATCTGTATGGTATAGCGGATGCGGCCTTTGTCGGGGGGTCCTTGGTGCCAAAGGGGGGGCAAAACCTTCTGGAACCGGCTGCCTGGAGATGCCCTGTGTTCTATGGTGAACATACGGACAACTTCGAAGAGGCCAGGCTTGCCCTCAAGCAGCACGATGCCGATGGCCAGGTAAGGGATTGGAGGGAGCTAACAAGGGAGGTGGCAAAGATGCTGGCAGACCTATCCCTTCAAAGAAAAAGGGGGGACAACGCCTATAGTGCATTGGATGAGCTGGCCAGGAATGCGGCAACGATCCAGGCGAGGCTACTTTGCACATTTTTCCCATAGGGATCAAGTCCCTGTTTTCATCCCACGTCCTTTGCAGGTTTGCCGAAGGCGCATAACTTGGTTCATGGTTTCTCCCTATGATGTTGGTAGATGATCTTGAGCCCTTCGAGGGTCAGCTCAGGCAGTACGTTTTCTATTACTGGACAGTAGGGGGCTATTAGTGGTGCCAGCCCACCGGTTGCAATCACAACTGGGTCCTGGTTTAAACAAGATTTCAGCCGGGCGACAATCCCCTCTGTAAGGCCTGCAAAGCCATATATGAAGCCTGCCTTCAGGGCCGATAGGCTATCGTGGGCCAATGCCGATTCCGGGGGGGATGACAGGTCGGTCAGGGGAAGCATGGAGGTGCGCAAGTTCAATGCCTCTGCAGCCGTTTTCAGACCCGGGGCGATGCTTCCGCCAAGGAATCTACCCATATCGGATACACAGTCGAAGGTTGTAGCGGTTCCGTAATCGATTACTATGAGCGCCTTGCCGTATCTCTTGAAGGCGGCTATTGAGTTACATATCCTGTCGGCGCCAACTCGGTGATAGTCGATTGGGATTCCAGGATCTATGTTTTCCAGCACGATCAGTGCCTTCCTTCCCAAGAAGTTGGCACAAAAATTCCTCCAGCCAGTTAATACGGCTGGAACCACACAGGATATTATCAAGTCCTCTATTTCATTCAGGCCAATCTGGTGTATATTGAGGAATTGATGGACTATCGTTGCGATTTCATCCTGGGTTACGCCTTTCTCCGTACGTATTCGCCATGTTCCATCGAGTCTATCCTCAATGAACAGACCGATTACCGTGTGGGTATTACCCACATCCACGGTGAGGAGGGAGCCAACAGGTTGTCGTAACGACTCAGATGCCATGGGAAGAGCTCCTTGGTTAGGGTTGGTGGACACATTATCCAATTTTTGGGACTTGACAAGGGGCTGTTAACCCATTATTAAAAGCGGACTTTGATTTTGGGACACCTCATCGTTCTTTTTTATCTAGAAAATGAGGAATAGTCCTGTATTGCGTTTTTTCCACGTAGTGAATAAAAGGTGACTGAACTGGAGACAGAAGAGACATGCCCACTATCAATCAACTGGTCCGGAAGGGACGGCAAAAGCTGAAGAAGAAAACCAAGGCCCCGGCCCTGGATGCCTGTCCCCAAAGACGTGGTGTTTGTACACGTGTATATACAACTACTCCAAAGAAGCCGAATTCGGCATTGAGAAAGGTAGCCAGGGTTAGGTTGACCAATGGAATGGAAGTGACCTCCTACATCCCAGGAATTGGTCATAACTTGCAGGAGCATTCGGTCGTCTTGATCCGTGGTGGGCGTGTTAAGGATCTGCCAGGGGTCAGGTACCATATAATCAGGGGTACCCTGGATGCCCTGGGTGTTCAGGATAGACGCAAGGCCCGGTCCAAGTACGGCACCAAGCGTCCCAAGTAACTAGATGGTAGTTTCAGCATAACAGGATAGCAATTATGCCACGGAGAAGAGAGGTCCCAAGGCGGGAGATTGCTCCCGACCCGAAATACAACAGTGTCCTTGTGTCCAAGTTTATCAATGGACTCATGCAACAGGGCAAGAAAAGCCTTGCCCGCAGAATTTTCTATGATGCCATGGAGATCCTTGACCAACGTTCCAAGGAGGATCCGATCAAGATCTTTGAACAGGCTATGGAGAACGTCAAGCCGATCGTGGAGGTCAGGTCCAGGCGTGTGGGAGGGGCAACC
>WFZW01000197.1 GCA_015489365.1 Deltaproteobacteria bacterium
TTCTCAGGGGTATTTACGGTAGATCTCGATTTCAAGATAACCATGTTCAACAAGGCAGCCGAAAGCCTGACAGGATTTCGCCAGGAGGATGTGCTTGGAAGGCCCTTCTTCGAGATATTCTATCCATTTTCGGATCAGTCTGAACGTACCAGCCTGCCCCTGATAAGGGCCATCAATGAAAAAAAGCCCATTGTCAAGCAAAGCAATTACATACAATCGGCCAATGGGAGCCTCCTCCCTGTAAGCATTCGGGCCACACCATTGCTAAATGCCAGGGGTGAACTCATTGGTGGCGTAGAAAACTTTCATGACAACACGGACAAGATCCAAACAGACCTTATCTTGGATCATGTCATAGATGGTGTCTTTACAACCGATAGGGATGGGGTCATCACCTCCTTCAACAAGGCCGCTGAAAAGATAACCGGATACAGGGCAGAAGAAGCCATAGGAAAACGATGCCACGATATATTCTTTTCTGACCAGTGCCGTGTGAGAATGGGTCAGCTTTCCCATGATGAGTCAAGGCCTGAACCATGGATCGACAAGCATATCTACCTGAAACTCAAGGGAGAACGTGTAATCCCGGTCTCAATGAGCAGTGTCCCCATGTTCGATCCCCAGGGCAATATCCTGGGAATGGTGCAGACCTTTAGGGACGTGACCAACGAACTCCAGAGCCAGTTCGTACTAGACAGTGTAGCAGACGGTGTCTTCACCATAGATGAGAACTTTATCATCACCTCCTTCAACAGGGCCGCTGAAAAGATAACCGGATATACCGCCAAGGATGCCATCGGAAGACCCTGCCGACAGGTACTCCAGGCCAGTATATGCAGCTCTGACTGCCCAATGGTGAAGGCACTTAACACCAAGGCCAAAACCATTGCCCAGAATGTATCCATCAGGGGACGACAGGGCCGCATGATACCAGTTAGCCTGAGTGCCACTGCACTGGTGGATGATGAAGGTAATGTCATAGGGGGCGTTGGGGCTATCAGGGACCTGACAGAGGTCACGGAACTGAGACGCAAACTCTCCAGTGACAGCAAGCGATCCGGCATACTCAGCAGAAGCCCCAAGATGCAGCGGATACTCTCCGTTTTGCCCGAATTCGCCAAGAGCGACAGCAACATAATGGTCCTTGGGGAAAGCGGTACAGGAAAAGAACTCATTGCCCTATCCATTCACAAGTTGAGTAATCGAAGGGATAAGCCCTTTGTGGCGGTCAACAGTGGGGCTCTGCCGGACACCCTCCTGGAATCTGAACTCTTCGGTTACAAGGCAGGGGCCTTTACCGATGCCAAGAGGGACAAGAAAGGGAGGTTTGCTGCAGCGGAGAAGGGGACGCTCTTTCTTGATGAGATAGGGGATATCTCCCTTGCCATGCAGGTAAAGCTCTTGAGGGTCATCCAGACCAGGACCTATGAACCCCTTGGCTCCAATACACCGGTAAAGATGGATGTCAGGATAATCGCCGCCACCAACAAGAACCTTGAGGAGATGGTAAAAAGGGGAACATTCCGTGAAGATCTCTATTACAGGCTCAACGTGGTAAAGATTGAACTTCCACCCTTAAGGGAAAGGATGGAAGACATCCCTCTACTAGTGGAACATTTCGTGGAAAAATTCAATCGGCAACGCAACCGCCACGTGAAGGGTATCTCGGAAGATGCCCTTTCCCTGCTCATGAAGCATGATTATCCCGGTAACATACGAGAACTCGAAAATATCATAGAATATGCCTTCATACTATGTCATGACGGGCTCATCCTGCCCCAGCATCTACCCGAATGGATGACAGGGCATCAGAAGGAGCACATGTCCTCCGCCAACAAGGGTGCCCAAACCCTGAAGGACATCGAGAAGAATGCCATAATCGAGGCACTCAATCGCAACGCCTTTAAAAAGATGAAGACATGCAGGGAACTTGGGATATCAAAGGATACACTCCGGAGAAAACTCAAAATATATGGAATCACTGTTCCTTAAACACTCATCAGGTTACCGCGAAGATACCCCCGTCTTCCAGAACCATACTTTATATCCATGGGGGGGGTAGTAGGTCACCAAAGGTATTGGCCATATGAAGATTTACCCCAAAATACATTATGAATTCAAAGAAATGATTACGACACGCAAGACCAAGAAACAGAAATTTGAATTTTCCAAACTGGTCCCCTATGTATGGGGATTTGCTGCCGTATGGGCACTAATGGCAACCATCATAATGGGATCATTGCTTGCATGGAACATCATGAGGCAGAAGAAAAACACCTTCGAGGTGGCCTTGAACGAGGCCCGTACGGTCTATGAGAAGGATCTTATATATTATAGGTGGGCCACAGAGCATCACGGGGTCTTCGTACCCGTAACCAAGAAGACAAGGCCCAACCCCTATCTTGCCCACATACCGGAATCGAACATCGTTACCGTATCTGGCAAAAAGCTGACCCTTATCAACCCGGAATACATGATAAGGCAGGTATACGATATGCAGACCAAGGCCTTTGGTCCCATTGAACACATCACCAGTTTGGACCCGATTCGCCCTGAGAATGCCGCCGATCCATGGGAACAAAAGGCCCTAGAGGACTTTGCCCGGGGAAAGAAAGAGGTCATCTCGGTTGAGACCATCGATGGGGAGCCCTATCTTCGTTTCATGCGCCCCATGATAACGGAAAAGGGCTGCCTGAAGTGCCATGCAGCCCAGGGCTACCAGGTAGGAGACATAAGGGGCGGCATAAGCGTATCCGTCCCCATGACACCGCTTCTTGCCATCTCTAGGTCACAGATGCTGGCCTCTTCCATAACCTATATTGCCTTCTGGCTCCTTGGCCTGATGGGCATATTCATGGGGACCCACTGGATCACCCAGTCCATCCGAGAAAAAGAAAAGGCAGAGGCAAGGACCCGTTCCATCATCGACAACATGCTTGATGGCCTGATAACCATAGATGAAAGGGGTCAGATAGAATCATTCAACCCTGCTGCCTCGAGGCTCTTTGGCTATAGCCGCGATGAGGTCAAGGGCAAAAACATCTGCGGTCTGGTCCATCTGCCTGGCCTCGACAAAATCAAGGGCAAGATAACAAATTGCCTGGACAAGACCGTGGTAAAGGTGACCGACAGCCCGTATGAGCTTACCGGCCTGAGAAAAGACGGCACCCGTTTCCCAATAGAGATCTCGCTCAGTGAGATGCAGCTTGGGGAGAACAGGCTTTCCATCGCCATGATCCGCGATATTACCAAGCGCAAGAGGGCGGAAAAGGCCCTCCAGGAAAGCCAGGCCCACATAATAAAACAAGAGAAACTGGCATCCCTTGGAACGATGGTAGCCGGTATCGCCCACGAGATCAACAACCCTGCCCAGGCCATAGGCTTCTCCATGGAAGGGTTGAAGATGAACGTAGAATTCGTAAAGGAACTCATCATGGAGCTAAAACGGTTCATCGAGGATGAGGACGATAATTGCAAGGAAGGCAAGGAAAACCTCCACGAGCTGATCATGGATCTCGATATAGATCTCGTCCTTGAGGCACTCGATGATATTGCAGAGCGTAATATCCTCTCTGTGGGCCGTATCGACAAGATAATAAAGAGTACGAAACGTATGGCCCACTTCGAGGACAACTTCATAATGTGTGATCTAAACACCATCGTAAACGATGCAATAACCCTTACCCACAGCCAGGTCAAATACGACATGACCATCGAGACCGATCTCGCCGATGATCTCCCGCCATTCCAGGGCATGGCCCAGGAACTTGGCCAGGTTTTCATCAATTTCATAATAAACGCAAGGGATGCCATAAAAGAAAAGGGGCTTTCTAAGAAGGAAGGACGGCTCAAGATCACAACCCGTTACAATCATAGGACCAAGTACCTTGAAGCAAGCTTCAAGGACAACGGGATAGGAATAAAGCAGGAGATAATAAACAAGATATTCGACCCATTCTTTACCACCAAGAGCGTTGGACAGGGGACAGGCCTTGGCCTGAACCTGTCACACATGATAGTCGAGGCCCACGGTGGACATATAACCGTTGAGAGCAAATACGGGGAAGGTGCATGCTTTACGGTCTTCCTTCGTAAGGATACCCCAGGGAGCAGTACTACCAGGTTGCTTCCAGGGAAAGGAAAAGACAATGGCTGAAAAAAGGCTACGCAAAAAAAAGAAAAAAGAGGCCACCATAGTACTCGTGGATGATGAACAATCCATCCTCAAGGAACTCCGCTTCCTGCTAGGAAGGACCTACCAGATCTATACCTTTGTCAACCCGGAGGATGTGGAAGATTTCGTGGACCAAAACGAGGTGGATATGGTCATCTCTGACGAGCTGATGCCAGAGATGCGAGGAAGCGAGCTGCTGGCCAGGATACACAAGAAACACCCGGACATCTGCAATGTGGTATTGTCCGGCCAAGCGGAAAAGGATGACATCGTCCGGGCGGTCAATGAAGGACATATATTCAGTTTCCTATACAAGCCGGTAGACAGGCAGCAGCTATTAAATGTTATCGAAAGGGGTCTTGAAAACCGTAAGATGCGCCTGACCATGGCCAGGCAGAACCTGGAACTCAAGAAATACAGCGAAAACCTGGAGAAGATGGTCGAGGACAAGACCGCCCAACTGGTAAAGGCCTATGAAAAGCTCAAAATGCTTGACGATAACAAGATGTCCTTCCTCATCTACCTCTCCCATGAGATGGACTCCTCCCTTGACCGGATCCAGGAACTCGTGGAGACCCTGCTGAACTACTTTAGCTTTGCCGGAGCTGAGCTTCGGCTCGACAAGAGACCCGTAAACCTCAAGGGGCTCACTAAAGAGGTGATCAAACAGCTTTCCAAGCCCATAGAAGAATCAGGGGTCAATGTACGTATAACCTGCCAGGATGACCTTGTGGCCGAGGTGGATCATAACTATATGAGGCAGGTGATCGAGGCCCTAATAAATAACGCCATTACCTATACCGAAAAGGGAGGAAGGGTAGATATTACCTGTAACAGGACCGATAATGGTAAGGCCTTGGTGTGTATAAAGGACACAGGGCGCGGCATCCTAAAGGAGGATCTGGAAAGGATCTTCAAGGCCTTTGCCCTGGAGCCTGAAAAACGCCACCCCAATGGATTTGGACTGAACCTACCTATTGCCAAGTTGATTGTGACCGCCCACGGTGGAAGGATCTGGGCCGAAAGTGATGGACCCGGCAAGGGCGCAACCTTCTGTATAAGGATCTGAAGCCAGGTAAAACGGCCTCTTACATCCTACTTGAGTACAAGATCTGTGCTCAGGTAGCGATCTGCACTGTCCGGCAGGATGAACACTACCATCTTTCCTGTATTCTCCGCCCTGGAGGCCACTTCCAAAGCCGCCCAGGCAGCAGCCCCTGATGATATACCGCACACCAGTCCCTCCTCTTTTGCCAACCTTCTGGCGGTCTCCATGGCCTGTTCATTGGTGACCATTACGACCTCATCTATGAGATCTACCCTCAATACATCAGGGATAAAACCCGCCCCTATCCCCTGGATCTTGTGTGGACCAGGAGATCCACCAGAAAGCACGGGAGAAGCTGACGGCTCCACGGCTATGGCCTTGAAAGAAGGCTTCCTGGATTTTATCACATCCGCCACCCCGGTGATGGTCCCACCAGTACCCACACCTGCAACCAATATGTCCACCCTGCCCTCGGTATCCTTCCAGATCTCCTCTGCTGTGGTCCTCCTGTGTATCTCCGGGTTTGCCGGGTTGGCAAACTGGTTGGGCATGAATGCATCCTGAATTTCATCCAGGAGTTCCTTGGCCCTTTCGATAGCCCCCTTCATCCCCTTGGCGCCAGGGGTTAGTACCAACTCCGCTCCAATATGGCTTAGCAGCATGCGCCTTTCAAGGCTCATGGTATCGGGCATGGTAAGCACCAACCGGTAACCCTTTGCTGCGCATACGAATGCGAGTGCAATGCCTGTATTGCCGCTTGTGGGCTCTATGACGGTCATACCTTTCCTTAGCCGTCCCTGCACCTCTGCGGCCTCTATCATGGCAAGACCTATGCGGTCCTTGACACTGGAAAGTGGATTTTGAAATTCGAGTTTTGCATATACCTGGGCTGGAATTCCCTTGGCCAGGTGATTTAACCTGACGAGAGGCGTATCTCCCACTACCCTGGTGACATCGCTAAGAAGTGTATTCATGTCTCTTCCCCTTGTATCGTCTGGTTTGACCACACTTGAGACGCCGTCTTCCCTTACCCGAATACACGAGCTCCGGCCTCTTAAGTATAACCCTTGTATCTGGTGGAACGCTTTCAGTGAGCCAGATATTGCCCCCTATAACAGATCTTGCGCCGATTACCGTCTCTCCACCAAGGATCGTGGCATTGGAATAGATAATTACATCATCCTCTATGGTGGGGTGTCGTTTCTTGTTCCGAAGGCGCTCGCCTGCATCCCGCGGAAGTGAAAGGGCACCGATGGTCACGCCCTGATACAGGCGGACCCGGTTGCCAATCACCGTAGTCTCTCCCACCACCACCCCTGTACCATGGTCTATAAAGAAGCTATCTCCAATGGTGGCCGCCGGATGGATGTCGATGCCGGTCAGGCTATGGGCATGCTCTGTCATGATCCTGGGTATGAAGGGAACCCCCAGCCGATGAAGTTCGTTTGCCACCCGGTAGACCGTTATTGCAAGGAGCCCAGGGTAACTAAATATAACCTCGCTCCGGCTCTTGGCAGCCGGGTCCCCTTCCATTGCGGCCTCTATATCGGTGGTCAACATGCCCTTTATCCCAGGCAATTTCTTTATGAAGGCCGCGGCCCGCTCTTCACCCCCTTCGATCGGGCTGTCACAATAGGCATTGTTGTTCAAGGCATCATATCTTAGGGCCAATTGTATCTGGGTAGAAAGATCCTCAAAAAGGATATTGATCTCCTGTCCTATGTAATATTCCAGGTTGTCCGTATTTATATTGGTCTGGCTGAAATAACCTGGAAAGAGTATGCGCCTTATGTGGTGTATTATCCGCACTACGGATTCGTGGGAAGGGATCGGGATGGCCCCTGCATGGTCACAGCAACCCTTGTTCTCCCATGCCTCGGCAAGACTTTTCACTACCGATGGAAGCTCACCATACCAATTTACACGCCCTTGTCTGTCCACACCCGAAACGTGCACGCCTTCTGGTTTCATCTTGTCCTTCCTTAAATCATCTTGTCTCATTGGCCCTTCCTATCATAAAGACCCCGTAGGTCGCCCTTAGATTCGGTAAAAAACGTACAATTGAGCCATATCGATCCTGGTTTTGGGTATTGATCGGGGCCTCTTCCATGACCTTGAACCCAAGGTCCTCCACGAACCTGCGAAAATCCTTAAGTGTGATGACCCTGATGTTCGGACTGTTGTACCAGTCATAGGGAAGTTGTTGATTCTTTGGGGCCATTCCCCTCATCAACACCTGGAGCCTTATGGACCAATGGCTGAAGTTGGGGAAGCTGACGATCACCCGAGAGCCGATACGCATCAGGGAGGTTATCAATTCACGGGGCCTGTAAACCTGCTGTAGGGTCTGGCTCAGGATGACATAGTCAAATGCCCTGTCCGGATAATCGAGCACCTCCTGGTTCAGGTCCCCTTGAAGCACAGTAAGGCCCTTTGCTATACAGGCAGCCACCTCTGCCTCGTGCTGTTCTATGCCAGTACCCACGACTTGCCTGTGTTCCCTGAGGTAATGAAGCAGGGTTCCCTCGCCGCATCCAAGGTCCAACACCCTGGAGCCTGGTTCTATCCAGGACGCAATGATCTTAAGATCAAATCTTATATCCCTTTTTTCAACCTCCACGACCTGCACACTCCAAAAAGCCCTTTATAAGGGAGGATAGACGTTCGTTGGGTAACAGGAAGGCATCGTGCCCCCAGTCCGCTTCTATCTCGCAAAAACTTACATCCAAACCGTTTTTCTTCATGGCCTGGACCAATTCCCTGGATTGGTAGGTGGGATAGAGCCAGTCAGATGTGAAGGATACAACCAGGAACTTCGCCTTGGCCTTGGAAAATGCCTTGACAAGAGAGCCTCCGCCGTGCTGTTCCCCTATGTCGAAATAGTCTGCGGCCTTAGTAATGTAAAGAAAGGAATTGGCATCGAAACGATCTACGAATTTCTTCCCTTGATATCTCAAGTAGCTTTCCACCTGGAAATCCACGTCGAGCTTGAAGGAAAGATCCGTCCTGTCCTGGAGACGACGACCAAATTTCCTTCGCATGGCCTCGTCTGAAAGATAGGTGATATGGCCTATCATCCTTGCCACGGCAAGACCAAGGTTCGGCCTAGCGCCTCCATAGTAATTGCCCTCCTGCCAGTTCGGATCCGCCATTATGGCCTGGCGGGCAACCTCATTGAAGGCAATGGCAAGGGCCGAGTGCTTGGCAGTGGTGGCCAGGGGTATGGCCGAACGCACCATGTCGGGATATCTAAGGCACCACTCAAGGACCTGCATCCCACCGAGGGAACCACCTACCACCGCAAGGAGCCTTTTGATGCCCAGGTGGTCGATCAGTGCCTTCTGGGCCTTCACCATGTCTCCTATGGTAACTACCGGGAAATCAAGGCCATAGGGCCGCCCCGTAGCCGGATTGGTAGATGAAGGACCTGTGCTTCCCATGCAGCCACCTATTATGTTCGAACAGATGACAAAATACCTATTCGTATCGATGGCCTTTCCAGGACCTATCATGATATCCCACCAGCCAGGCTTGGGGTCCTCTTCAGAGTAACGGCCTGCCATGTGTGAATCGCCAGAAAGGGCATGAAGCACCAATATGGCATTCTTCCCCCCTTCATCAAGCCTTCCCAGGGTCTCATAGGCAATGGTCACAGGTCCCAGCCCTGCTCCACATTCAAGGGCAAGGGGCCTGTGTATGGCGAAGGTAAGAAAGCGTTTTTCCACGATCATACCTATGGATACCCCCTTACTGCTCTACTACCATGGCTATAACCTATCTAATGCCTGCCTTATATCCGCACATATATCCTCGACGGCCTCAATACCCACGGACAGCCTCACAAGATCCGGGGTAATAGAAAGTGCCCTCCTCGTCTCCTCTGTAAAAGAAAGGTACTGGGAGGAATAGGGATGGATGACCAAGCTCTTGCAGTCCCCCAGATTTGCCAGGTGATAGATCATCTCCAGACCATCTATGAAGCGAAAGCAGGCATCCTGGTCCTCAAGGCCAAATGCCAATACCGCGCCGAATCCCCTGCCCGAAAACTGCTTGTCAGCAGTTTGCCTGCATGGATGGTTTGCCATGCCAGGGTAGTTGATCCACCTGACCTCTGGTTGTTCCTTGAGGAAGGCAGCAACCTTCCATGCATTGGCCAGGTGGCGTTCCATGCGGATGGCAAGGGTGTCCAGGCCCAATATGGTGAGGTAAGAATGAAGCGGGGCCTGGGTAGTGCCAAAGTTTATGTGATGTTCCCTCCATACCTTGTCGAGATAGGCCAGCTCCCCCTTTCGCTCAACAAAGGGGGTAAGATCCGGAAAGCGCCCATGCGACCAATCAAAGCCACCCTTGTCTATCACCACGCCGCCAGTTGCATCCCCATGCCCGCTCAGATACTTGGTGGTGGAATGAATTACCACGTCCGCCCCAAGTTCCAGGGGACGACACAGATACGGGGTTGCCAGTGTATTGTCCACAATGAGGGGCAACCCACGCTCGTGGGCAATATTGGCAATGGCCTCTATGTCCGGCACATCCATCTTCGGGTTCCCGATGGTCTCTACATAGACGAATCTTGTCCTGTCATTGATCGCGTCCCCTATGGCAACAAGGTCCGTGGGTTCTACAAAACGGGCGGTTATGCCGTACTTCTTAAAGACGTTTGCAAAAAGTACATAGGTAGACATGAACAGTGAATTTCCTGTCACGAATTCATCCCCTGCCCTCAAGAGGGCCATGCACGCGTTGGTTATGGCGGCCATGCCTGATGACATCACTACTGCCCCCTTGCCACCCTCCAACCCTGCCAACTTCCTCTCAAGCACGCTATTGGTGGGATTGGTGAGTCTCATGTAGATGTGGTCTCCAGTCTTTCCGGCAAAGGTCTCGCTGAGATGCTGTGCCGTTGGATGAAGATGGGAGGCGGTTTGAAAGATGGGGGGAAGGGTCGAACCCTGCCATTCCATGGGACGTTGGGCCTCGTGTATGACCCTTGTGTAGAAGTTCCAGTTCTTTTTCGTGGACATGGTAGCTTTTCTCCTGCATTTTTTTCTTGACACAATTTGTATACGCCATAATATATAC
>WFZW01000198.1 GCA_015489365.1 Deltaproteobacteria bacterium
AGTTCCTTTTCAAAGAACCGATCTATGGTCTTTCTGCCCTTGCCCTTTCCTATCCATACTACCCGTGAATGTTTTAGATCATATACAATAGTGGCGTATTTTCGACCTTTACAATACGAAATCTCGTCGATCCCAATATGGGTTAAGGCCCTGATCTTATGTCCTTGCCTGAATCTAATGATGGTCCTATGAAGTAGATCAGACAGGGTGGATGTGGATATTCTCAACAGCTTGGCCGCGGCCTTCTGAGTCATGATCGAACAATAAGTCAATAGTAAATATTCAAACCGATGGGTTACCCGGCAATAGGCTGAAGCCCATGGAATGATTTCCTGAACCCTCCCATGTTTTTTGCATCTGATCTCCCTTGGATGGTAGGCTAAAAATACCTGTATGCCACAGACCGGAACATCACGCCAAAGGCGGGCCTTTTTGGCAGTACGAACGATTTTGCCGCGTCTGTTGCAATAAGGACCTGCAAAGGAGGTGGGATCATGTCTGCAAAACAGTTTGCAATCGTTCTTGTGCTATCTACGTTTTTTTCCTTTTTAGGAGGTGCTCTTGCAGTTCATTTTCTATCCGTGCCTTCGGCAGTAGCCCAGCGGACCTTCTGGGGCTCCAATGTCGTTGGTACACCTGTCAGGTCACGTGGTGAGGTAATGCGTGTCAAGGGATGGACAATCTTTGGCCAGGCTGGGGTAGAGGGTGGAAAGGTAACGTTTATGCCTCCAGACGGTACAGGTTTTTACAGTATTGACAATCCAGGGGGGCAACGCCTTCGCTTCTCAGGCGGCAGCCGGCCAGGACAGTTCGAATATATGACCATCAGTCATCCAGGAATCGTCAGGATTAACGGAAAGCTCCAAGTAATGGGGACAATCGTGGATAAAGATGGTAAACCCTTTCAGGCGCGCCGAAGTCTTCCGCTGATCCCCAAGTCAGCAAGAGGAGGAGGAAAGGCCGATGCTGCGAGCCTCAGTAGCCTTCAGGTATTGCGTGATGAACTCAATGCCGTATGGGATGAACTTGAGCAGATCCGTCAAAGGGTAAACCTGCTTTCTCAGTAGTCAATACTGGGTTATCCGGTCTTTAGGAAGTAAGGAAAACGAGTGCCTTTTTTGAAATCCCTGTTTGAAAACTGGCCACAAAACCTACTGAGACCTGTCTTCGTCAATGTCTTGACCGCTATTATCTTGTTCCTTTTGGCTGTATCCTTCAAGCCCTTGATCTTCAAATTGTTTCGAAGTCCTAAGATACCGGAGTATCCGCTGTTCTGTACAGCGGAACCTTACAGGGATGATACTGCGAATCAAATGAAGATCGATTTCTTTATCATCAACCGAACCGATAAATCCCGTACACGTCAACAGTTGGTAGGTGACCTCAAGGCCCTTAATCCAAGCACGGATAGGGTGCTTTCACCGGATATAAAACTCAAGGTGGCAAAGGAGGGCGAAATACACGTTGCAGCAGACGAGGATTTCAATAGGGGCAAGGGAAGGCTTAGGGTCTTATATGCACCAAAGACTAGAAAGATCACGATCGTTGTAGAAAGAATTGAACCGCGGGCGCTCCTGAAGGTTGCCATGCGCGTGTCCAAGCTACGTTTTGTAAGCCGAAACCTTGATAGGGGAACAAAGGGGGAGGTTGTAAGGATCCTCAGGAATTATGAGCAGTACCAGGATGGTTGTTATACGCAATAGCCGTTCCATGGATTTTAGCCGAAGAAAACTGCTACCAGCCAGAGGAGCTGGCCGGCTACTCCTGGATCTTGTTGATTATCGGTCAAATATTAGCTAGATTCATCAGGGATGAAACCTTCCAGGAAAACAATTTTCTTCTTAACAATACACAATGATTGGCTTGGGCAGAGAAATCCATTTTCTCGCCACGCTGAAAGCCATTCCGTGACCTGCTAGACCTGTTTTTTTATGCTCGACACAAATTCATTTCAGGCCGCAAGGGATTCCCTGAATGCATCCAGGCGGCCTTCCCTAAAGAATATCCTTGGACTCAACGGCGCCTCTGCCTGTTGGTTTTTTGCTGGAATCCTTGCCCATCGGAGGTCCTCCGCATTATGGGTAGTTCCATCTGTAAAGG
>WFZW01000199.1 GCA_015489365.1 Deltaproteobacteria bacterium
GAAAATACAGAGTCTATGGGCTGTATTTTCATGTATTAGGGGTGCGGCACCAAGGTACGGGCCGCATGGAAGTTTAGATCGATGAAGAATTGGTCTACTCTAGACAAGAGGTTCATGTCCAGGGCGCTACGACTTGCCAGGAAGGGGCTTGGCCATACCAGGCCTAACCCAGCGGTAGGGGCCGTGGTGGTAAAGGACGGCGTAATCGTTGGGGAGGGCTATCACAAGGGTGCAGGCACACCACATGCCGAGATCCATGCCCTAAACGCAGCCGGTGAGATGGCCAGGGGGGCAGATATCTACGTGACCCTTGAGCCATGCAACCATACTGGGCGTACCCCGCCGTGCACTAAGGCCATTCTGGAACGTGGGATCAAGAGGGTGGTCATAGGGGCCATGGATCCCAACCCCAGCGTGGTTGGTGGAGGGGGAAGGTTTCTGGCGGATCACGGGGTCTGTGTGGAAACAGGTTGCAAGGAACAGGAATGCCGGCTCTTGGTAGCTCCCTTTGCAAAACATATGGTTCAGGGGCTTCCCTGGGTAAGATCTAAGGTGGCATGCAGCCTGGATGGCAAGATCGCTACCCGCACAGGCCATTCCAAATGGATAACCAACGAAAAGGCAAGGCGGTTTGGACATAGGCTAAGGGAAATTAGTGACGCGATCATGGTTGGCCTTGGAACCGTGATCGCTGATAATCCGCGACTAACGTGCAGGTTATCTTCCTCTACGGCCAACCCTAGACCTGCCGCCCCAGACCCGATCAGAATAATACTAGACAGCCATTTCCATATGGACCCTACCAGTCTGGTATGCCAGCCTGGCTCTTCTGCCCGCACCATAGTGGCAGGTGTGAACGGCCCTGAATCCAGGATGGAGGCACTCAGGCAGGCTGGCTGTGAGATATTGCAGGTACCTGCCGGCAGGGATGGTCTGGTAGACCTTGATGCATTGCTCTTACGCCTTGGCAAGTCGGGGATCCAATCGATATTGGTCGAGGGTGGGGCCACGCTAAATGGTGCTTTTTGGAAACGCAGGCTTGTAGATGAAGCCTTCTTTTTCTTTGCTCCCCTGGTGATAGGTGGTACAAAGGCCTTGGGTGCAATAGGTGGACCCGGGGTGGAAAGGGTAGATGATGCACCCCGTCTACATGGGGTTACCCATCGGAGATTAGGAGACAACTGGTTGATAACCGGTCTTGTTTCCGATCTTGAAGCACTTTGGCAATGATGAGGGCCTATGTTTACAGGTATCATTGAGGGACTTGGCCAGCTCAAGAGGATAAGATCCACAGGGCATGGCCGCGAATTCGTAATCCATCCTGATTTTGATTTGACCCAACCCCTTGAGGGAGAGAGTATTGCGGTAAATGGGGTCTGCTTGACCGCGACCGCCATTGATATCAGGTCCTTTACGGTGGATGTCTCCCCGGAAACACTCTCCCGCTCCACCCTTGGCCTGCTCAGTGTTGGCGACAAGCTCAATATAGAAAGGGCCTTGAGGTTGTCGGATCGCCTTGGAGGGCATCTCGTTAGTGGGCACGTGGATTGTGTAGGCAGGATAACGGGCAAAAAGACCCAGAGTAGATTTACCCTCTTTTCCATATCGATCCCGCAAAGGTATGATCGTTACCTTGTCGAGAAGGGATCGGTTGCCGTGGATGGAATAAGCCTTACTGTTAATAGTTGTAGCAACGGGAACTTCACCCTTGCCATCATTCCACATACATTGAGGATTACTACCCTGGGGCTGAGAAGTGTAGGTGATAAAGTCAATATTGAGTTGGATCTCGTAGGGAAGTATATTGAGAAGCTGCTAAAGGGTAGCGGCAAGGAAGAAGGCAGGAAGTTGGATAAAGATTTCCTGGCCAAGTACGATTTCATATGACAGGCCGGATATGGTTATTGTTGGGGGTTGCAAGAATCTTAATCTTTCCATGCAGGCTGAGAGGCCTGCACGGATATCGGGGTGAAAACGGATCATGCCAGTTTCCAAGATAGAAGAGGCGATTGAGGATATTAGAAAAGGCAAGATGGTTATCCTGGTGGATGACGAAGACCGGGAAAACGAAGGTGATCTTACCATGGCCGCAGAGATGGTGACGCCCGATGCCATAAATTTCATGGCCCGATACGGCCGCGGCTTGATATGCTTGACCCTGACCGGGGAGCATGTAGACAGGCTGGGGCTTCCCATGATGGCCTCCAAGAATACCTCGCGGTTTGGGACCGCCTTCACGGTCTCCATCGAGGCCAGAAGGGGGGTCACCACGGGTATCTCTGCCCATGACCGGGCCACTACGATAAAGACCGTAATGAAAGATGATTGCGGCCCGGATGACATAGCCACCCCTGGTCATGTCTTTCCCCTGAGGGCAAGGGATGGCGGGGTACTTGTGCGGGCTGGGCAGACCGAGGGATCGGTTGATCTTGCAAGGCTGGCGGGGCTTAAACCCGCAGGGGTCATATGTGAGATCATGAAGGACGACGGTACCATGGCAAGGATGCCGGACCTTGAGAAGTTCTCCAATCGTCATGGGCTAAAGATATGCACCATAGCAGACCTTATCGAATATCGGCTCAGGACCGAAAGCTTTGTCAAAAGGGAGGTGGAGACCAGGCTGCCTTCGCGCTTTGGCGGGGAGTGGAAACTCATTGCCTACAGCTCGATCCTTGATCCCCAGGAGCATCTGGCCCTGGTATTGGGTGGAGAACCCATCACATCAGATGAAGAGATACTGGTCCGGGTCCACTCCGAATGCCTTACCGGGGACGTACTAGGTTCGCTTAGATGCGATTGTGGCCCGCAGCTCCACCGGGCAATGCACCAGATAGCAAGGGAAGGCCGGGGTGTTTTGCTCTACATGAGGCAAGAGGGCCGGGGTATAGGGCTTTTGAATAAACTCAAGGCCTATTGTCTTCAGGATCAAGGGCGCGATACGGTAGAGGCCAATAAGGAGCTTGGGTTCAAGGCCGATCTTCGGGATTACGGTGTGGGGGCACAGATACTGCGCGACCTGGGTATAAAAAAGATGCGGCTTATGACCAATAACCCCAAGAAAATCGTTGGGCTAGAAGGTTACGGGCTTGAGGTGGTAGAACGGGTGCCCATAGAGATACCGCCCCATGAGGAAAACCTTGGTTATCTCAAGACCAAGATGGAGAAAATGGGGCATCTTCTTCACATAGAATAGGGTTTTTTTAAAAGCGGTCGGTCTGTCCGCGGCAATGCCCAAGATGATGGAAACAGAAGATGTGCTCGGGGTGGCCGCATACTTCTTATAAAGAAAAGGCATTTTTTGCTTAGCCATGGATACATAGCGTCTTGTCTGTCCTGGAAATGACTGTTATCGCGTAAGTACAGTACATACGGGCTGTATCTTCTTATTCAGGTTGGTGGTGCCAGGGATAAGGACTGTATGGAAATTTACCGTGAAAATACAGAGTCTATGGGCTGTATTTTCATGTATTGGGGGTGCGGCACCAAGGTACGGGCCGCATGGAAGTTTAGAGAGGAAGATATGCCGAAAAATTATGAAGGGCATCTAAATGCCGATGGAATGCGGGTGGGGATAGTAATAGCCCGTTTCAACGAGTTCATATCCAATAAACTTCTAGGTGGGGCACTGGATGCATTGATTCGCCATGGGGCCAGGGATGAAGATATCGAGGTGGCATGGGTCCCTGGTGCCTTTGAGATCCCCATCGTGGCCAGGCGTATGGCATTTTCAGGCAGATACCATGCATTGATATGCCTTGGTTGCGTCATCCGGGGGGCGACCCCGCATTTTGAATACGTGGCAGCGGAATCCGCCAAGGGCATCGCCCAGGTGGCGATACAGGCTGACTGCCCGGTCACCTACGGTGTCCTTACCACGGAAAGTATAGAGCAGGCTATAGAAAGGGCCGGGACGAAAGCTGGCAACAAGGGTTGGGATGCGGCCTTGGCAGCGATAGAAATGGCGAATCTGTTGAGGGAATTTAAGGATTAGATGTCTGTCAGAGGCAAAGGCCGGGCCATTGCGTTACAGCTGCTATATCAGTCCGACTGGAATACGATCAGGGACATTGACGAGGCCATCTTGGATTATTCCAAGAACATGGCTGAAAGGCCACTTCCTGAAGACAACCCGGCGTTGGCATTTGCCAAGACAAGGGTCGAAGGGGTACTTGGATACAAGGTCGAGCTCGATGCCTTGATCGGTAGTCATAGCAAAAGATGGCGCCTTGATCGGATGTCTGCAGTTGACAGGAACATACTGCGCCTGGGTGTATTTGAACTTTGCCGTTGCGAGGACATTCCCCCGCGTGTCGCTATCAATGAGGCAGTAGAGCTAGCCAAGAAATTCGGAAGCGACGAATCCCCTGCATTTGTAAACGGTATACTGGACAGTATCATGCGCGATGATAAGTGCATGGAGGGGCGGTGATTTGTAGGCGTTATGAAAGAATATCCATTTGATGAGATAGAAAAAAAGCAGCAGAAGAGATGGGAGCAGGCCGATATCTTTTCCGCCGATGATCAGGATGATTCCAGGCCAAGGTATTACGCGTTGGAGATGTTCCCATATCCATCGGGCAGGATACACATGGGCCATGTACGCAACTATAGCATAGGGGATGTGATAGCCAGATTCAGGCGCATGAGGGGCTTTAATGTCCTTCATCCCATGGGATGGGATGCCTTCGGGATGCCTGCTGAAAATGCAGCCATAAAGCATGGGACACACCCTGCCAAGTGGACGTATGAAAATATCGAATACATGCGTGAAGAGCTCAAACGCATGGGGCTATCCTATGATTGGAAGAGGGAGTTTGCCACCTGTGACCCTGAGTATTATCGATGGGAACAGTTGTTTTTCATCGAGATGTACGAAAGGGGTCTGGTCTACCGCAAAAAATCAAAGGTGAACTGGTGTGAGACCTGCCAGACCGTGCTCGCCAATGAACAGGTAGAGGAGGGAAGGTGCTGGCGCTGCAAGGACGAGGTAGTGGAAAGGGAGCTGGAGGGCTGGTTCTTCAGGATTACAGCCTATGCCGATGAGCTTTTGGAGGGTTGCGACAAGTTGAAGGGCTGGCCTGAAAAGGTCCTCATAATGCAGCGCAATTGGATAGGCAAGAGTGTGGGGGCTGAAATCGACTTTCCCTTAAGGGATCACCAGGGTAGTATTAAGGTCTTTACCACGCGGCCTGATACCCTTTTCGGTGTTACCTTTCTTAGCTTGTCCCCTGAACATCCCCTTGCCCTCGAGTTATCCAGGGGGACCGGTAATGAAATGGCTATCAGGGAGTTCATAGAGCGATGGAACCGGATACCTGTGGTTGAGCGCCGTATGCAAAGGAGTAAGAAGGGCGTTTTTACCGGTGCCTATGCGCTCCATCCCTTGACAGGCGAGTCCATACCGATCTTTCTTGCTAATTTTGTGCTGATGGAATACGGCACTGGCGCGGTCATGGCCGTTCCTGCCCATGATCAGAGGGATTTCGAATTTGCCAGGCAGTATGGTCTCCCGATTAAGCTGGTTATCAAGCCGGGGGACAGGGAATTGCACCCAGATGACATGGAGGCTGCCTGGGAGGGACCAGGTTTTTTGATCAATTCGGGACAGTTCGATGGACTGGACAACGAGGCAGCCAAAAAGGCCATCACCGATGAATTGAAACGGTTGGGAAGGGGTACGTCCAAGGTGACATACCGTTTGAGGGATTGGGGTATTTCCAGACAGCGTTACTGGGGCGCTCCAATACCCATGATTCATTGTCCAAGATGTGGTGTCGTCCCGGTACCCAGAGACGAGTTGCCAGTAAGGCTGCCCCTGGATGCACATCTCGATGAGAAAGGCAGGTCTCCGTTACCGTTTTTGAAGGAATTCTATTCTACAAAGTGTCCAAAATGTGGCAAGTCAGCCAAGCGGGAGACCGATACCATGGATACCTTCGTGGAATCATCCTGGTATTTTGCCCGCTTTACCTGTCCGAATAATGCCGTAAGCCCTCTTGATAGGGAACTTGCCGCCAAGTGGTTGCCTGTGGATCAGTATGTTGGCGGTATCGAACACGCAATCTTGCATCTTTTATATGCCAGGTTTTTTACCAAGGTATTGCGTGATCTGGGCTACTTGACAGTGGATGAACCCTTCGTCAACCTGTTGACCCAGGGAATGGTACTCAAGGACGGGGCAAAGATGTCCAAGTCCAAGGGCAATGTCGTGGATCCAGATCTCATGATCCGAAAATATGGGGCCGACACGGTTAGGCTTTTCATCCTGTTTGCCGCACCACCCGAACGGGACCTAGAGTGGAGTGATAGGGGGCTGGAGGGGGCATACCGATTCCTGCTCAGGCTCTGGAGGCTCGTTCAGACCCATCTTCCGCGGCTTAAAAGTGCCAAGATCGATGCAAGGTCATTGGAGGTTACTTCTGACTCGTCAGACCTGCTCAAGGCTCTCAGGCAGAAGACCCATCAGACGATAGAGAAGGTGACTGGTGATATTGGGGAACGTTTTCATTTCAATACGGCTATCAGCGCGGTAATGGAGCTTGTCAACCAGCTTTCGGATGTCTTGAATTCAGGTGAATTTGAAGCGGATATAGCCAGGGGAGAGGTGGATCCCTGGCCAGTGATTCGGGAGGCGGTTGAAACCGTTCTCCTTTTGCTTTCCCCAATGGTACCCCATATAACATCGGAATTATGGGAGAGCCTTGGGCATGAGGTGTCAATTTGCAATGAGAGGTGGCCAGAGGCTGATCCACAGGTGGCAAGGGCCGATACCGTAAGGTTGGCCGTGCAGGTCAATGGAAAGCTCAGGGGGCAGATCGAAGTGGCCAGCGGCGCCTCGGAACAGGTCGTGCAGAAAAGAGCGGTAGTGGAGCCAAATGTGGCCCGCTTCGTCCAGGGAAAGACCTTAAAAAAGGTGATCTACGTTCCCAATCGACTGGTCAACCTGGTAGTCGGATGAAATTGACAGCCTTAACGCATCTAGCCTATCTTTGCAGATACATAGCCAGGACCGGAAGTGGTCATCCCAGGATTCCAAGACCCATTTTTTTCGGCTTTTTTGGTCTGACTGCCTGTTCGTTGATCCTTTTAGGTTGTGGATATCATAGAACGGAACCTGCCAATGCCGTCCCAGATCGGTTAAGAAATATCTACATAGCTCCCCTTGCCAAC
Organism: Deltaproteobacteria bacterium; assembly: GCA_015489365.1. Lineage (GTDB taxonomy): Bacteria > Desulfobacterota > Dissulfuribacteria > Dissulfuribacterales > QOAL01 > S143-34. The sequence goes on from WFZW01000199.1 coordinate 7,171, forward strand.
CGTAGCAATGAGCTCATGCTTGCCTCATGGATCACCGATGAGTTGAGACAGGAATTCCTAAGGGATGCCTTTTTCAATCTTACCCCGAGGCAGGAGGCAGATGTGATTTTAGAGGGCAGGGTGAAATCGGTGTTTTCCGGGGGGCTGTCGTATTCGAGCTATGACAATGCCATTGAAAGAAGTATCAGGGTTACCTGCTCCCTTAAGATGCTTGATGCCCATACAGGGAAGCTCCTCTGGCAGACTTCAGATATCACCAGGGAGGAGGCATTTTTGGTAGCGACCGATCTTATGGGGACGCAGGCCCTAAAGGATCAGGCCTTGAAAAAGGTAAGTAGAGACGTGGCAGAACTCGTTCACCACAGGATTGCAGATCTGTTCTGAAAAGGGTTCGTACGTAATGGAATAAATGTATCCATGGGGGACGTACATTGATCCTGGCATATTGCACCTCTTCCTTCATATGGATTGCAGGGGTCCAGATTATCATCTCATTGGCACAAGGATATTGACCTCGAAGTTTCAAGGGGTTAGCTTAATGCAAAATTTGCGGATATTTTGCCAGGAGCACTAAGGTGAAAGATAAGTTGGGGTTGTACTATTACCCTTTGTTAGAAAATAAGGCCCTTAGAATGTATGTTCGGCCCAACAAGGACGAACTAGAATTCAGGCTGTGGAGTGCAGATGATCCCGGTTTGTGGAAGGAACATGGG
>WFZW01000200.1 GCA_015489365.1 Deltaproteobacteria bacterium
CAGGATAGCTCTGGGCGCATCCAGGTCCATGTCACGAGGGACAAGGTTGGCCCTGAATCCTATAAAATCTTTCGTAAATTCGACATAGGCGACATCATTGAGGTCACAGGTGATCTTTTCAGGACGAGGACAGGTGAATTGACCATCTCGGCGCAGCGTGTGGGGCTTGTTACAAAATCAATGAGGCCGCTTCCTGAAAAATACCATGGCATCAAGGACAAAGAACTACGTTACCGACGCAGATATATTGACCTTATCATGAACGAGGATGTCCGGGAGAATTTCCGGATAAGGTCCCGGATAGTTCAGATGTTGAGACAATACTTTTCTTCCCAGGGTTTTCTGGAGGTAGAAACCCCCATGATGCAGACCATAGTGGGAGGGGCTACGGCTAGGCCTTTCAAGACGCACCACAATGCACTTGATATGGACCTGTTTCTCAGGATTGCGCCAGAACTATATCTGAAGAGGCTGTTGGTAGGGGGTTATGACAAGGTCTTTGAGTTGAATAGAAATTTCAGGAACGAAGGAATCTCTATCCAGCACAACCCTGAATTCACCATGCTGGAGTTTTACGAGGCCTACGCTACCTATGAAGACCTGATGGTCCGTACAGAGGAACTCTTCTGCCAGATCGCCAAGGATATCAAAGGTGGGCTCAAATTTGGATACCAGGGCCATGATCTTGACTTCACGCCTCCATGGATACGGATGACCCTTGCCGAATCCCTTGTTAAAACCGGGGGCATACCGGAAGATGAACTAACCGATCGGATGGCCCTTGAAAGACGCCTGGAGGCCTTGGGTACGCCGGTAAAGGGGGATGAGCCGACAGGGAAATACCTTGCCAAGCTATTCGATCTCCTGGTCGAACCCAAGCTCATTCAACCTACATTCATAACCCAATATCCTACCGATATATCCCCCCTGGCAAGAAGAAATGCCGAAAATCCCGCTGTCACTGACCGGTTTGAACTCTTTATTGCAGGCAGGGAGATCGCCAATGCCTTCTCTGAACTGAACGATCCAAGGGATCAAAAGAGGCGCTTCGAGGAACAGATCGCAAAAAGGGGTGATGATGAAGAGATACCACCCGAGATGGATGTGGATTACATAAGGGCGCTTGAGACCGGCATGCCTCCGGCGGCAGGGGAGGGGATCGGGGTAGACAGGCTTGTAATGCTCTTTACCGATTCTCCCTCGATCCGGGACGTGATTCTCTTTCCACTTCTGCGCCCGCAATAGAGTTAACGACTATACTGGATTTTCGGGCAAATATCTGACGATATCCCTATGAAATTTGAACTCCGCATGGCCATCAGGTACTTGAGGGCCAAGAGAAAGCAGGCATTCATCTCCGTGATCTCAATGATTTCCATAGGTGGGGTCGCCTTGGGTGTAATGGCATTGATAATCGTCATATCGGTGATGGCAGGCTTTGAAAATCATCTTCGCACGAAGATCCTTGGGATAAACGCCCATATACTCTTGAGAAACTATGAGGGTCCCTTTGATAATCTCGAAAGGATAGAAAGGGAATTGATGGATATCTCTGTTCCCAAAAAGGGTTTCTTGGGCCTTTTGGGCAGGTTGTTTCTGGGCAGAAGGGCATCCGACAGGGTCATTGCCGTGACACCAGTTGTATATGTTCAAGCCCTTCTAAGCTCTGGCAGGGCTGTTACCGGGGTAATGCTAAGGGGAATCGATACCAAAACCATAGGTAAAGTCGTGACTATAGGCCATGTGATTTCGGGTAAGGGCCTTTCAGCCCTTAGGGAAACGGATAACAGCCGATATCCGCCGATACTAATTGGAAAAGAAGTGGCAAAGAACCTGGGGGTGGCAGTAGGGCAATCCATTCAAGTAGTGCTTCCCAGTGGTACTATAACCCCTATGGGAATGATGCCACGGATACGTACCTTCCGGGTAACCGGTATAGATACCACGGGAATGTACGAATATGATGCCTCCCTGGCCTTTGTTTCCATCAAGGATGCACAAAAGTTGGTTGGAATAGGTAATAGGGTCCATGCGCTTGAGATAAAGGTCTCCAACATATATGCTACCGGTAGGCTTTCCAAGGCCATACAGGAAAGGCTGGGCTTTCCTTACTGGACCATCGATTGGCAAAAGATGAGCAGAAATCTTTTTTCTGCCCTGGAGCTTGAAAAGCTTGCCATGTTCATAATACTTACGCTCATAGTACTGGTGGCGGCCTTCAACATAATAAGTACATTGATCATGCAGGTAATGGAGAAAAATCAGGATATCGCCATTTTGAAGGCCCTTGGTGCAACCGACGGTCAGATACTCAGGATCTTCATGCTTAACGGCCTTTTGATAGGATTGTTGGGCACATCCATAGGCACTATAGGGGGCGTTGGCATCTGTGAACTCCTTAAAAAATACAAGTTCATAAAGATTCCCCAGGAGGTTTACTACACCGATAGTCTTCCAATACTCCTCAAGGCTACCGATGTTACACTAATTGCAGTGTCCGCGGTATTGATATGTTTTCTGGCCACGATTTATCCTTCGAAGCAGGCGGCCAAGATCAGCCCATCCGAGGCACTCAGAACAGGATAGACGACAAGATGAAATGGCCAGCCATTTAAAAGGTTCCAAGGTAGCCCTGGGTTTACAGCTTTCCCATTGTCCGTCAGTGGTTACACTTGGGGTCAAATGTAACTGGGACGATTATTCTTCTGAAGAAATAGAGCTTATACGATCGGCTCCCAAGGTCTATTTTCCCACTATCTTTTTTGCCGACACCCTGGCGGCAGCCGGTAAGTGTTTGTTCCCTAGCATTCAATGCTACAGGCTTCTTGGCGATAAGATTAAGCAGATGCTTCTCTTTGATTTTCTCGGGGTGCCCTTTCCAAGAACCAGGGTGTTTTGGGGCAGTAACCGCGCAGAAAAGATATTAAAGTACTTCGAATTTCCCTTTATCGCCAAATTTCCCTATGGATCGTCCATGGGACAAGGTGTATTTCTGATAAAGAATCGTTCGGATCTGGATCAATACCTCCTACAGACGAGACATGCCTATATACAGGAATATATCCCCATAAGACGTGACCTCAGATTGATCGTGCTGGGTAAGAAGGTAGTCCATTCCTATTGGAAGGAGGCATCTTCAGGTGAATTCAGGACGAATGTAGCCCAGGGAGGAAGAATAACCTTTGATCCCGTACCTGAGAAGGCCTTACATCTTGTAAGGGAACTTGCAACCAAGGCAGGGCTCGATCATGCTGGTTTCGATGTGTGTGAAAGGGATAAAGAATTCCTGATATTGGAGGCAAATATGCATTTTGGTAAAAAGGGCCTTGAAATGGCAGGCAAAAGCTACAAGGATATTCTAAGGGACATGGTCGAGGGAGGTATTATATGAGGCTGAATTATCATCAAAACCTTTGTTCTTGAGCTTGTTCATCCCAGGAAATTTCGTTCTTCTTCATCGAAGATCTTAACCAGGCATTGAACTGTTAAATATAGTTACAGATCATTTTATATAGGCCTTTTTGGCCCTGAAGGGGATGATCTTGGTTCCTGGTTTCACACAAGGGACAGTAGCCGGTGTACCAATCTGTTTGAGGGTTTCAAGGGCACTTAAGAATCCGCCTTCACTGTATACGAAGTCCATCATCATATCAAAGAGACGGACGCAAGATTGAAGTGGGTTTTTAGATCTCTTACGCTCCATATCGATCCTCCACTGGAGTCTGATGAGGCGCTGCCTGTTGCGTGGTGGGCACCTCATAATGGTTTCCTCGATAACCCTCTTCCTTTCTTTCTCAAATTCCTCCGGGTCGTCCTTTGCAAGTCTTGCCCATTTTTCAAAATCAAAATCTGACATCTCTTCCTTCTCCAAACCTTCATGTAGCCTGTTTCATCGGCATTGTACCCCTGGGTATCAAAGATACATCTCTTATGAATAACGTATCCCTACAACACCCCTTTAAAAATATGCATATTGGCCGTACCTGCCAAGGGTACAAGGCGAGTACGCATAACCTTTAGATCCAAATATTCCTTTGCGGCTGTGATGCCTGTCTATTCATCTAGAACATGGCATCTTTTGGGCTACGCACATTTTCTCTTAAGGAGTTGCAAGGATCAGACCGTGGAGGGGATGTCTAAGAACGCCATATTATTCCAAAGACTGGGTAAAAGACATGTATAGTGGCTTCCCTAATGGAAAAATTTTTCCAAAAATGGAAATTTTTTTCCATATAGTAGACGAAACCTTTTTCCAAACAACCTAGATTCCCAGCCCGTGTAAACCCTTTCAATTAATTATATCGATACATGAAAGTTGGCCAGGAAATCGATCAGGTTGTTTTATCTGGATCGCATGGTGTAATCCTTTGCCTCGATGCAAGGCATGCGGCTATGTCCGCCATGTCAGGCTGGCGCTGCGTGTCAATAAACGTTAGTTTTCCAAGTTTTGTGGAGATTTCAGGGCCCTTGACCTTGCAATTATGACCCCAGAGGGGATAGTGTACTCCTGAAATCCTGTGAAGGATCCAGGCCTCCAATGTAAGCATCATTACTGCCAGTTCTAATATAATGATACCTTCCAACCTGTTGAGTACACCCATTGCAGCCAGTAATGCGGTAGATGCGGCTGGAGGATGGATTATTCCTGTCAAGGTCATGAAGAATCCGGTAAGGCCCAGGGCAATGGCAGTGGATATGATCATGGCCCATGATATCGACTGCGAGGTCATGGTGCCGCCTGTGTATGCCTGGACGATATGAAATGCCCCCCAACCTATAACGGCCCCAAGCATATGCCCAAAAACCGTACTGCGGGGGCTGGACATTGGAGAGGCCGGGGCATAGAAGATCAAAAAGGCCGTGGGCCCAAGCGAGGGAAAAACCAAAGGCCATCTGGTAAAATAGGCAGCGCTTCCCATTATTATCATGCTTATCAATGTAGCCGACAATATGAAGCATGCGCTGACGAATCTCGTATCCAAACATGTGGCAAGATACCAGAACCGTAGGCGGCTTATCTTGGACAGGGTCCATGCAGCGCGTTCAAACAAGCTTGAGAGATTGCAAGGAGATCTTTCCATTGGAAAATACCTTTCAAGGCCTTCTGGCTTCTATGGCCTGCGGAAACGTCCTTTCCTTGTCTTATGCACCTTAGATATCCTTCGGTAACGATAGATGATCAGTTATAAAAAACAGGTGGTTGTGCCATGTTTTTAAAAAAATTACGGCGACAAGCAGCAATGGTTACAGGCGATTTCGCCAAGATCTTTGGCAATCAAGAGATCCCGGCCTGCCCAAGGGTGGTGATAAAACTCTTGGAGGCATTGAAGGATCCTGATATCTCCATCGAAAAGGTTGCATCTTTACTTGAAACCGATGCCGGCCTTTCGGCAAGGATACTTACGCTTGTAAATTCTGCCCTTTACGGATTGCCCGGCAGGATTACCAGTGTTTCAAAGGCATGTTCCATCCTGGGGTTAAAGGAAATAGAAAATCTGACGCTTTGCCATGCAATGGCAGAGACCATAAGAGACCCTGGATGCGAAGGGTTCAACCTCGATATATTTTGGACAGATTCCCTTGAGAGGGCACTTTTTGCCAGGGAGATCTCACTGGCTCTAAGTATTGAGCCAGAGGATGGATTTGCCGGTGGACTTATGCAAGACATGGCTTTACCCATACTCTTGACGGATTGGTTCGACATATACCACAACGTCTTCGAAAAATGGCTAGCTGGTGACAAGGGGTTGGAATCTGTAGAGATGGAGGAACTTAGCTGGAATCATTGCCAGGCAGGGGCCTGGATCGCAAAGTCGTGGGGACTTCCTGATATATTGGTATGTTGTATTGGCCTGCACAGTAGCCCTATAGGTGATCTTGCTCAACTGAACCTTACAGGCACAGCAGTGGTTCCAGTTATGCTTTCCTCGCTGATAATCTGGGCCCGTAAAGATGCCAGCGCCCAAGCCGAATTAATCAAAACAACAAAATCACTCGGGCTGGACAAGAATCAGCTGACTACTGCCCTTGTTAAGACAGAGGAGGTCCTAGACGAACTTGGAAAATGCTTTGATATAGATGTGGTGACCAGGGAGTCGCTGGCCTCTATCATCGAAAGGCAGTAAAAAACGAACTTCCTCCTGATCTGCCTGTCATACGGCAATCCAGGATGGTATTTTTAATTCAAACCTTCGTTAAGTCCGTATCATCCACACTGTATCCCTGGGCATGAAAACACAGCCTACATAACTTGATTTTAACACTACAGAATCGAAAAAAATGTATTTGAGCACAGGACATGAAGTGGTAAAAACACGTTCGTGAAGATAGCGAGAATCCTTTACCAGCATAGGTAGCATCATGACAACAGACCCTTTGTAGCCTGTGGTCTGGTAGCCACGTACCTGGATATAAAAAACATCTTCACCCTCAATATGTTTTTGCCCTGAAGGGATGGCATAAAGGCCATCTGGTCCGCCGCATTGAAGGTTTGACCGCTCATAGAACAATGTGCAAATCTATAGTAGAATATTTTTTTGATCCATATCCGCCTATCATATCATAAGGAAGGAGCACAATAGCAGTGATTATCATTCTAAAACCCGATACGGACCCTAGCGGTCCCGAGATGACGAACCTCTTGGATTATCTTGCCCAATTTCCCGACATAAAGACAAGGACATCTGGGGTGAGAGGGACTAGCAGGGTGGTAACCGAACTCTATCTCATAGGGCCGACCCACCACATCCCAACCGAAACGATAGCAAGGATGCCCGGGGTAGAAAAGGTGGTAAGGGTATCCAGCAAATATAGACAGATTGGCAGGCATGGAGGGCAACTGGGCCAGATTGGATTTACCTATAATGGGGTGGATTTCAGCCAGGATACCTTCCATGTGTTTATGGGACCGTGTGCAGTCGATACCCCAGAACATGTAGAGGCGATGTTTCGGGCCATGAAAGCCATAGGCCTTACTACTGCCAGGATGGGGGCATACAAACCGAGAACGAGCCCCTATGACTTCCAAGGCCATGGCAAAAGTTGTCTTCCATGGGTATTTGAGCTAGCTGGAAAGTATGGAATAAAGGTGATAGCTATGGAGGTATTAAGGGCCGTTCATATTGAGGAGATTCAGCAGGCCCTTGACGAAACCGGCCATCCCACTGGAATCATGCTGCAAATCGGTACCAGAAATGCACAAAATTTCGAGTTGCTAAAGGCCGCTGGCTCACAGCAAGAATTTCCTGTCCTCTATAAGCGGGGTATGGGGTTGACCCTGGAAGAATCCCTGAACGCCTGTGAATATATTGCCAGTGAAGGGAATAGGGATATCGTATTCTGCCTGCGCGGTGTGAAAACCAGGCTTGGCGACCCCCATCGAAACCTTGTAGATTTTGCCCATGTACCTGTCATAAAAAGGCTGACAAGGCTTCCCGTATGTGTGGATCCGACGCATTCAATCGGCAGCAAGGATCGTGCCCCTGATGGTCTGCTTGATATATTCCATGCAACTGCACAGGGAATCATCGCAGGGGCGAATATGGTATTGGTTGAATTCCATCCCAGGCCCGAATTGGCCTTGTGTGATGGCCCACAGGCGCTCACCTTACAAGAGTTGGATCATTTCATGGCTGATGTGGAATTGGTAAGAAAGACCTATATCGAAAGAAAGGAACTTGCAGCCAGGGCCCTTTTCAAGGAGTGGCATCCTGTCTGATGTGGCGTTCATCCACGGATTAGCTTTTGCGTACCACTTGTACGGGCGCAGGATATACCCTGCCTGGTGGTAGCCCCTGATAGAAATAAATAGGCAGGGAGTGCCCAATTGATAAATTAAATTAGTGGAGGTGACCTTGAAGATTCATTACCTGCAACATGTACCCTTTGAGACGCCTGGTGAAATACTGACCTGGGCAAAGGAGCGGAATTATCCTGTTGAAGGTACCATGATGTTTAATAATGAAAATTTACCGAATCTCGGCGAATTCGATCTTCTCTTTGTAATGGGAGGTCCTATGGGGGTACACGATGAGAAACAGTATCCATGGCTCAAGGAGGAAAAATCATTCCTGAAACAGGCAATCGAATCCGGCAAAACGATAGTGGGAATATGTCTTGGTGCCCAGCTTCTGGCCCATGTTCTGGGTGCATCCGTAAGAAAAAACATAGTAAAAGAGATAGGTTGGTTTCCTGTATCCCTTACCCCTATAGGCTGGGAATTGCCCTTATTTAGAAATCTGCCTGCTACCTTCGATGCCTTCCATTGGCATGGAGATACCTTTGAGATACCTGAAAATGGACTTCAAATAGCCTCATCCGAGGCGTGTGCAAACCAGGCATTTATAGCAGAAGATAGGCTGATAGGGCTCCAATTTCACCTGGAAATAGGCCGCAATGGGGTAGAACGACTGGTTCGTCACTGTGGAAATGAACTTCTCGAAGGTGGTGAATACGTTCAAGGGCCGGAGGTAATACTAGAAGAGGGAAGAAACTATGGCTCCATGAAGACGATCCTGTTTCAGCTCCTTGACCAGGTTGCATCCACTGTAAAGGCCAAGAACTGATGATCATGAAGAGAAAATGGGTCCAGCCAGGGAGCTGGCTGGACCCATTTGACAAAGCTATTTACCGGTCTCTTTGGTTACGGTCGCATTTTCTATTATAACCTTGTACCTGTAACCCGAGCCGAAATCCTTGTCTGCAAAGGCAGTCCCCTTAACCAGTACTATATCACCCACCTTTGGAAGATCTTGAGTGGTTACCACAAGGTCGTAATCCTCCTTAGATGGTTCACCGGTTCCATCCTGGATATGTACCCAGTTTTTACCCATTATCTTCGTAAGTACCTTGACTACCTTTCCCCTCACCACAACGGGTTTCTCGTTGAGCTTGGAGGCATTTGCGTAGATTTCCGCAATGGTATATGCATCTTTTCCTGTGGCCTTTTTTACCTTTATCAATTCAGGCTTGCTGGGAATTACCTTGCTGGCCGAGGCAGACGGCCCAAAACCTGTTTCCATACCGCTGTTTACAGGCCCAGATGAAAAGATGATGCGTTCAAATGTACGGTTCAATGTCTTGCTAGTGAAGTTATTCATCTCGGTACCAGGTTCCACCTCAAGGATCTCTCCCTTTTTGACAGGAACCGATGGCATGGCCACCCATGTCTTTTTACCATTGTTTTCCAGGAGAACATAGGTGTAGCCCCCACTATCCATGGTTTCTATCACCTTTCCCTTTATGGTTGCCCCCTCCCCACTGTTCGCTGTATTTCCGCTTACACCTTCGGTATTTTTGGCAGGGGCAGACGACTCGCCTTTGCCTTTACAGGCAGTTAACGAAAGTGAAACTGCAAAAACTATTGCCAACAAGACAATTAACTTGGAACGATGGGCTTCGAACATGATTAATTCTCCTTTACCATTGATGTATCCGCCAGATACGGCCCGAGTGGAGGCACTGTCTTAATACCTCCTCCATGGCCTTCCCTATGCTTACCCGTGCATCTGACTTGGGTGCGCCCATGGACATATACCGTGCGTGTTTATAATTAGGATGTAACCTGAGGTAAAAAGGGCTGGCATCCCAAACCTTCATGCAGCCTGTATTGTCCGCGCTGTACCTCCAGGGCTGAAGATACTGTATTTACCAAGGATGTATTTTCACGGTAGATTATGCACTTCAAATGTCGAATGATTTTGTTGGGATATTAGTGCACCTTTTAGGTAAATCAAAGATGGCACTGATTGTATTTTAGGTACAATTCTATTTGCTTGGTATTTGAAGTGCATAATATGGGATCATTGGGGTTGCAAGATTACCAGGGTTGCCCCCCAGCCACCAGCATCTTCCCCGGCAAGCCTATAGGATCTGACCCAATCCAGGCCATCCAGGACCGAATGCACCGTCCTTCGTAGGGCCCCGGTACCTTTACCGTGTATGATCCTGATATCCAATATATGCTTTTGCCTACATACAGTTAGATATTCAACCACTAGGCCCTTTACGTCCCTTGGATTAAACGTGTGGAGATCTAATACACCATCGATTGTCAGATTCACCGTCTCTTTCATGGTTTTAGTTCCCTGGCAGCTAGAGAGGCCTTCCTTGAAGCCAGAGAAGGCTTACAGGACGAAAAGATACGATCGGATACAGGGTCATTTTTTGTGAAGATTCATCCTGGAAGATGAAAACCGTGTGAGAATTTGGACGTTGGCTTAGCAACATCCTCCGCCACAGCTTCCGCATGAGCTTGGATCGGTAGAGCAATCACATCCCGATCCGGCAAGCGCTGCCATATCCTCAGGTCTTGGCTCCCTTACCTCTGAAACCGTGATATCAAAGTGAAGCCTCTCTCCTGCCAGGGGATGATTAAAGTCCGCAACTACCATGTCTTCGTTAACCTGGCTGATCGTAAAGCGCATGGGCCCCTGGGGTGATTCTGCCTCAAATGCCATACCAGGCTTAAGATCGATATTAGCTGGAAATTGGCTTCTAGGTATCTCCCTCATAAGGTCCGGGCGTTGTTCCCCATAACCATCAGCTGCCTCCACCGTAATGGTTGTAGTCTCACCCTTTTCCAATCCCTTAAGGCCCTTTTCCAGCCCTGGAATTACCTGGCCTGATCCAACCACGAAGGAAAAGGGCTTGCCTGGCTCTGACTTGTCCACAGTTTCTCCGGAATCAAGCTTGAGGGTATAATCGATTGAAACGAATGTCTTGTCTTTGATCTTCATTAAAACGGTTCTCCTTTGAAAATTGGCCCCACTAGGGCTTGTGCCCTTTCATATGGGATGGGTGTTAATATTTACTGTAAAAAATGCATCCTGGGTAAGGGCTATGTCTTTATGCCCAGGGTGCAGCCTAGAGAATACAAGCTGCATGAAGGTTTACCGTGAAAATACATCGCGGATAAGAGCTGTATTTTCATGTCTAAGGGGTACGGCACCAAGTACGGGCTGCATGAAAGTTTGGTTAAGATTTCTCAAATTAAGTAACACAGCTTGAAAGGTCAATAGATATTTTCAAAAACCTTCCAGGACATTCCCTTTTTCCCCCCTGTATAGCCAATGCAATTATAACATTTCCTATGTGAACAGGTAGTGATCACCTTGCAAGATCGTAACTCCTCCCCAGGAGTGGCTTGAACTTGAACACATTGTAGATTAAAAAGGATCTGCGTTTTAACCCGTTCTTAACTATACACTTCTACTGCCCGGTTCCTTAAGATCTATCCACAACGGGACACCTCGCCGGGGCTGGGTGGATTAACCATGATAGGGTAGACCGGCTTCTTAGACCACATCCTTACCGGCAATCCGCCATGGATAGCAGACCAACGTTGGGTCAGGCACATTGCTTGGTTCGTGGTATGCCATCCTGGTAGGTGTCTTGAACGTAAATTGAATGTAAAAGGTGGCGTGGAAGCAGCGTTAACTGTAGGAACCCGCAGGGCCTTGGTTGAGTAACGGTAAGGGATACCATTTAAAATAAAACCCATCCCTAGTGTGGCCACTTATACCCAGCGAAAGGCTGCTGGATACACGGGCTACATGGAGGTATACAGGAGCAAATCGTGGCAATAAAGGCCGTCAGAGGATTTAAAGACATACTACCAGACGAATCCCTAAAATGGGTCATGGCAGAGGACATGGCCAGGGGAATCTTTGAGACATGCGGTCTCAAGGAGATAAGGACACCAATACTGGAAAGGACCGAGGTTTTTGCCAGGGGCATAGGTGAACACACCGATATTGTGGAAAAGGAGATGTACACCTTTGTCGACAGGAATGGCGAATCCATTACCCTAAGGCCGGAAGCAACGGCCGGTATCGTCAGGGCTGTCATAGAGCACAAGCTTTATGGTAAATCCCCCATGTTGAAACTGTTTACCATGGGGCCGATGTTTCGTCATGAACGCCCCCAAAAGGGCAGATTGAGGCAATTTCACCAGATCAACTGCGAATACCTGGGGACCCAGGCACCACTGGCAGATGCCGAGGTGATTTGGATGGCATGGAAGATCCTAACGTCACTTGTCACTTCAAGTGAACTGTTGTTACAGATCAATTCCCTTGGATGCCCTAAATGTCGTCCCTTGCACCGGGCCGATCTAATGGTATGTCTGGAAAACCTTGCCCCCAAATTGTGCCCTGATTGTCAACGAAGGGCAAAATCTAATCCCCTCAGGGTCTTTGACTGTAAAAACGAGGAGTGTAAGAGGATCCTGGCATCGGCTCCCCTTATCAAACACTACATATGCCCGGAATGTTCGATACACCTGGGCAAGGTCCTGGATATGCTCGAGGACTTTGGGGTCCCCTTCGTACAAAATCCATACCTGGTAAGGGGCCTTGATTACTATGTCAGAACCACGTTTGAGATCGTTTCTCCTGACCTGGGGGCACAAAGTACGGTAGCGGCAGGGGGACGTTACGATGGGCTGGTAAAGGCCCTTGGGGGGCCAGATCTTCCGGGCGTGGGGATGGCGATAGGCGTGGAACGGCTACTGTTGTTAATGGATATACAGGAATGCCAGCTTGAGGTTGATCTCTTTGTGGCTGCCCTGGGAGAGGAGGCCAGGCAAGAGGTGCTGCCACTGGTAAAGGAACTCAGGGAAGAGGGCGTAGTGGTGGAAATGTCCTATGAGGAAAAGGGACTAAAGGCACAGATGAAGCAGGCAAACCGGCTGGGTGCTGGCCATGTATTGATAATAGGCGACAAGGAGATTGAGGAAGAAAGGGCGGTGCTCAGGGATATGAAAACCAAGGAGCAACAGGAGATACCCTTTGATAAAATCATTCCCCTTTTAAAGGATCTTCTTACAGGAGAATAGGAGTATATCAATGGAATCAATGGGAGGGCTTAAGCGCACCCATGACTGTTACAGTATAACCGAGGAGGCCCTTGACCAGGAGGTCACCCTGATGGGCTGGGTGCTCAGAAGACGGGACCACGGCGGGCTTATCTTTGTAGATTTGAGGGATCGAAAAGGTATCACCCAGGTGGTGTTCGCTCCAGAGGTGGATGCCAAATCACACGAGAAGGCCCACAGGCTCAGGAGTGAATACGTTATAGCGGTCAGGGGAAGGGTTCGTAGAAGGCCTGAAGGCATGGAAAACCCCAAGCTGAAGACCGGGATGATAGAGGTAGTCTGCCATGAACTCAGGATTCTCAATACCGCTGTAACGCCACCGTTTCCCCTGGATGAGGACGCGGATGTATCCGAGGGCCTACGGTTGAAATACCGTTACATCGATCTCAGACGGCCTGTAATGGTGGAAAATATCAGCCTGCGCCACCGGGTCTGCCAGGCCATGAGGCAGTTTCTCAATCGTCATGATTTCCTGGAGATAGAGACCCCTATACTCACCAGAAGCACCCCAGAGGGTGCCAGAGATTACCTGGTTCCAAGCCGTGTCAACCCAGGCAGGTTCTATGCGCTTCCCCAGTCGCCCCAGATCTATAAGCAGATTTTGATGGTCTCGGGTCTGGAACGTTACTATCAGATTGCAAGATGTTTCAGGGACGAAGATCTCAGGGCAGATAGGCAACCTGAATTTACCCAGCTCGATATGGAAATGTCCTTTGTGGAGGAATCTGACATAATCGCATTGGTAGAGGGTTTGATAAAGGAGGTTTTTGCCTCTGCACTGGAAATCGACCTGGAACCGCCATTTAGGCGACTTACCTTCGACGAGGCCATGGAACGATTTGGCACGGACAGACCTGATATCCGTTTTGGCATGGAGCTTGTCGATCTGACGGATATCGCCAAGGGATGCGGCCTGAAGGTCTTCAGCACCGTAGCGGCTTCAGGCGGCGTGGTAAAGGCGATAAACGCCAAGAAAATGGGTGACCTATCTCGAAAGGATCTGGATGACCTGACCGGGTTTGCCCAGTCCCTTGGCGCCAAGGGACTTGCCTGGGTAAAGATCAAGGAGGGTAATACCTGGCAGTCGCCCATAGCAAAGTTTTTTTCCGACGAGGAACAACATGCCATTGCCCAGAGACTGGAGGCCGCTGGCGGTGACGTACTCTTCTTCGGGGCGGATCAAAGGACCACGGTTTTAAGGGTACTCGGGGAGCTAAGATGTGAATTGGCCAGAAGAAGGGGTCTGATACCAGAAGGGCGATTCGACTTTGTATGGATAACCGATTTTCCACTTATGGAATATAATGAAGATGAAGGCCGCTTCACCTCTATGCACCATCCATTTACCTCCCCTATGGATGAAGACATGGACCTTATCGAAACCGATCCTGGTGCCGTCAGATCAAGGGCCTATGATCTTGTACTAAATGGAATTGAAATAGGCGGAGGAAGTATTCGTATACATCAGCCAGCGGTCCAAAGGCGGGTATTCAAGGCACTTTCCATCTCGGACAAGGAAGCCCAGGACAAGTTTGGGTTCCTGCTGGAGGCATTGTCCCATGGAGCACCCCCCCATGGCGGAATTGCCTTTGGCCTGGACCGACTGGTTATGATAATGGCTGGCCGTGAATCCATCAGGGATGTAATAGCCTTTCCCAAGACACAAAAGGCCCAGTGCCTCATGGCAAATGCCCCCTCCAGGGTGAGTATGGCCCAGTTGGCAGAACTATATCTCAAGCCTGATTGGAAGGAAAAGGCTTGATGCACGGCCTTTGCATGGCATCAATTATTAGAAGAGACGGGGAATAGATATGGCAAAATGGAATCCGGAAAAGGGATTATTGGACCATAGTCACACCGAACATTGGAAATACAGGCTACAGGACGTTGCAGAACCCAATTTGATGCGGGAGATATTTCCATATGACGAGGTCTGCAAGATAGACTTTGACCACAAATACCTGGCACCCTCTCCATGCAAGGATATGCTTATCACCGATACCACATTCAGGGACGGCCAACAGGCTAGGCCTCCCTATACCGTGGAACAGATCAGCAGGATCTTTGATTTCCTGCACGAGATGAGCGGTCCCAACGGGGTCATACGACAGAGTGAATTCTTCCTGTATACCAGCAAGGACAAGCAGGCAGTGGAGACATGCCAGGCAAAGGGCTATGACTTTCCGCAGATAACAGGGTGGATCAGGGCCAAGGCAGAGGACTTGAGGCTTGTAAAGGATATGGGGCTTCGAGAAACCGGTATCCTCACCTCTGCCTCTGACTATCATATATTTTTGAAGCTTCGAAAGACCAGGGCCCAGGCAATGGAAGACTATCTGGCCATAGTAAAGGCCGCAATCGAACTGGGCATCAAGCCAAGATGTCACCTGGAGGATATAACCAGGGCAGACATCTATGGATTTTGTGTGCCATTTGCCATTGAGATCATGAAGCTTCGGGAAGAAAGTGGTATCGACATCAAGATCAGGCTGTGTGATACCATGGGATACGGCGTTACATACCCTGGGGCCGCACTCCCACGAAGCGTGCCAAAACTCGTACGGGTCATGATGGACGAGGCAGGGGTTCCTGGCGAACTCCTGGAGTGGCATGGGCACAACGATTTTCACAAGGTGGTCATCAATGCCACAACCGCATGGTTATATGGATGCGGTGCCATAAACGGGACCCTTCTAGGCTTCGGAGAACGCACAGGAAACACCCCGATAGAGGCGCTACTGATAGAAAGGATCGCTCTAAGAGGCCGGGATGATGGCATTAATACCAGGGCAATAACCGAGATGGCCCAGTACTTCGAAAAGGAGCTGGGGGTTCACATTCCCAAAAATTATCCCCTGGTCGGTGAAGATTTCAATGCCACTAGCGCTGGGGTGCATGCCGATGGACTGCTCAAGAACGAAGAAATCTACAATATATTTGATAC
>WFZW01000201.1 GCA_015489365.1 Deltaproteobacteria bacterium
AGTAGGTATAGGGCAGGGCATAGGCCATGTCCTTCATATCTGGATCATGCCCGGTTGTATCAAGTTTCATCGATGGTACTATGAGTCCTATACCGGCCATGATCCTTGGTGATTTCATGGTGGCTGCTGCAGCGGGATTGAACCATGCGCTTTCTGCCACATCATTCCTGGCAGTAAGGGCCGCTCCCATACCAGTGGCCCTGGCAGATAGCTCGTTGAATAGCTGGAATCCAGAGGATAGTGTGTTTTTGGCATGGAAAAGCAGGATCAAAAAGAGGCAAGTGGATATTAGCTTGATCGATTTGGTATGGGCAGGTTTCATCAATCGGTTTCCTTAGGATCTCAGGTCTGTTTGGATAAGGGATTCCGTTGGGCTTCAAGAAAGTACATCGGTTGTTGGACGAATTAGCAAGGGGCAACTTGTATGTCAAGTGCGTAATATGTGGGCCGTGTTTGGTTTCGTGAAGGGTAAAGGGATAGATGAATTGAAAAGACTGGGTTCCAACAGGTGGTGCCGAAGGGGAGATTCGAACTCCCACGGGCGATACAGCCCACTAGATCCTGAATCTAGCGCGTCTACCAATTCCGCCACTTCGGCATGGGCCTCCATTAAATAAACACGTCTTGCACTTGTCAAGGGGGCATTGTAGTGTCTCGGCATTTGCCAGGGAGGCTTGACAAGGTCGGCGGCCCTGGGCGAGTGTATCTACTTTTGATTAGCCATGGATACACAAGGACATGCATGGATAAAAAAACAAGATGTTTCCAGGGACGCAGCGCCAAGGTACAGGCCGCATGAACGTTTACCGTAAAAATATATCCTGGCTATGGGCTGTATCTTCTGCCCTGGGTGCAACACAGAGGTACGGGCCGCATGGAAGTTTGGGATAAAAGAGGTGTTAATCCAGGAGAGAATCTGTAAATGAAGATCTATCATGGTCTTAAGGAGTTGCCCAGGCCCTTTCGACGTCCGGCGATTACCATTGGTAATTTTGACGGGGTACACCTGGGTCACCAGGCCCTTTTTAAAAGGGTGGTGGAGCTGGGGCGCAAGCGGAACGGCGATAAGGTAGCTGTGACTTTCAGGCCCCATCCCTTAAAGGTTTTGCGTCCTGACAATCCCCCAAAGCTTATTTCCACCTTTGAGCAAAAGACGGAATTGATAGCGGATGCAGGGATAGAATATCTGGTGGCGCTGCCCTTTACCAGGGAACTTGCCAATACGAGCGCTGAGGATTTTGTAGAACATATACTTGTTGGCGCCTTGGGTGTAGAGGACCTCGTGGTGGGCTATGACTACGCCTGTGGTAAGGGTAGGAAGGGTGACATCCCTTTTCTCCAGAAAATGGGAAGGCAATTTGGGTTCCAGGTCCATGTTATCCAGCCTGTGATAATCGATGGAATGGTAGTAAGCAGTACAAACGTCAGGCAGCTGGTTGCCCAGGGTGAGATGAGGAAGGTCAAGGCACTGCTAGGAAGGTATTACCAGATCCGTGGAATCGTCCAGGAGGGGAAAAGACGCGGAGGACCGGTTGTGGGGTTTCCAACGGCAAATCTTGCCATAAACCCCGAGGACCTATGCCCAAAACCCGGGGTTTATGCGGTCCAGGTCATACACGATAGTCACTGTTATGGTGGCGTGGTGAACATTGGCTACAACCCCACCTTTGGGGATCAAGATCTCGGGGCAGAGGTGCACATCTTCGATTTCAACAAGGATATATATGGGCATCCCATCAAGGTGAACATGGTACAGAGGATCAGGGATGAAAGGAAATTCCCTGGGCCTAGGGAATTAGCCCGGCAGATAGCAAAGGACGTGGAAAAGGGGCGTCAGATATTGGCCAGTGAGGCTGGGCTAAAGGAATCTTGTGCCAGGGGATGAGGTGCACAAGATACGAAGAAGTCGGGGCCAGTTGGCATGTACCCGGCAAAAAAAAGGGAACGATAAGGCAACCGTTCCCCTTTAGTGCCAAACGGCCAAATGAGGAGTGTGTTAGACCTCTTCCACCGTAATTGAACCTGTTGGACAGACCTCAACACAGGTCTCACATCCGAGACAGTCGTCAGGCCTCGCAACTACAGGCTTATCATCCTCGAAGTCATATACTTCTGCAGGGCATGCGTTTACGCATTCCTCATCGCCTTGGCACTTGTCGTAATCAATTGTGATCTGAAACATGGCTTCCTCCTTTTATTTTTTATTTGCCGAACAAAGATACTGCCTTCATTGGCTAGTTCATATAGACGATGAAACTTCTCTTTGTCAACCCTGTTTCGATATATCGCTCAAAACATTTTTTTGAGGGCCATGAAAATATATCCTGGGTAAGGGCCATGTTTTTTATATCTAGGAATGCGGTGCCGGAATAAGGGCCGCATTTATGTTTCGTTGTACCTGCCCTCGGGAAATGACTATCCCTGTGAAAATATAAATCTAGTGGTCTGTATTTTCATGGCCAGGGTCCATTTTCAAGGCCTTTTTGCCATGCCTGAACGCCTTGGCGGCCTTTACAAGGGAATATGCCCAGATCCGGTTGCCGCGGGCATGGATATGTGTGTAGGTGGCCAAGATATTTTTTCTCGTTATTCCTTCGAGCTTTCCTTGAAAGCCATGTCCGCGTAGGACCTTGAATGTGGGGTATCCAGAAGTTGCTTCATCGGAGAGGACAGGGTTTGAATAGTGGAACTCGTGTCCCCTTATTTGCTCGCCTGGGGCAAAATATGGATTTCCTTTCATGGCCTCAAGGATGGTATAGCCGTGCCCTACTGGTCTTTTTTCTATCACGAAGTCCCACCCCAGTGCACCTACCATCATATAGGCCTTTTCCTTCCAGATTATCCTCCTTCCCAGGTACATGAGGCCGCCACACTCGGCGTATACCGGAAGGCCCTTCTCTATGGCCGTCTTAAGTTCATCGCGGAAATCCCTGTTCTTTTCCAGTTCACGTGCATGGGTTTCAGGGAAACCGCCTCCCACATATAGTGCATCAAGTTCTGGAAGGCCCCTATCGGTCAAGGAATTCAAGAAGACTATCCGTGCCCCTGCCGACTCTAGGGCCTCGAGATTTTCCGGGTAATAGAACTGGAACGCAGCGTCCTTGATGACCCCTATGGCAGGGCGGCCGTCGCTGTAACGGCCTTCGACCATGGGATTGCACGACTGCACATGATCAGGAAGTGCCAGGGGGGGCTGGGCATTTGCAATCTGCTTGATGCGTTCAAGGTCTACATTGGCCTGGATCAAGGAAGCAAGTTGCTTCAATGCAGATAGCGCCTCTGGGTGCTCATCGGCAGGTGTTACGCCCAGGTGCCTCATTGGTAGAGGGTCCTTTCTAAGCCTTGGGATCGCCCCTAATACCGGGGTATCCGTGTAGGTTTCGATCGCCTTGGTAACGATATTCTCATGCCTTGGCGTGGCTATCTTGTTTAGGATTACCCCTGAAACCCTGAGCTGTGGATCCAGATTTTGGCAACCGAGCACCATGGCCGCCATGGTCCTTGTGGCCTTCGTGCAATCAATTACCAGTAGCACCGCCGAGTTCAACAACTTGGCAAGTTCTGCCGTGCTCGAGCTTCCGGCGGCATCGAATCCGTCAAAGATGCCGCGATTTCCCTCTATGACCGCGAAGCTACCGTCCTTGGTCCTGGAAACAAGGGAGGAGACGATGGTTTCATTGTCCATGAGGAAGGGGTCCAGATTGTAACACGGGCTTGCCGCAGCGGAGGCCAGCCACCTGGCATCTATGTAGTCAGGTCCCTTTTTGAAGGGGCATATCTTGATGCCCTGTCGGACAAGGGCCCCTATAAGGCCAAGGGATACTATGGTTTTTCCTGATCCGCCCCTAAGGGCTGCCAAGACTATTCTGGGGATCGAGTGGTTCATCAAATCATCCGTAAAAAGATCGGTCGGTTATGTGTAAGAGGTGCCTTGCCAGCTAGCAAAGTGATCGTTTTTGTACAAACCTCATCGAGTTATTTAAGATTGTCGTGCGATCTTTTTCAAGGTTTCAAGTATGGCAGCTTCGCCCTCAGCCTGGCCTAGTGCCCTGTAACATTGGGCTGCATATTGGAGACTTTGGGGTGAATTGGAAAATTGCAAAAAGTGATCGAGCGCCTCGTTGAACCTACCTGTGTTCATGAGGCTTACGCCCAGACAATTGTGTATCTCTTGCGAGGTTGGAAATTTGCCAAGTCCCTCTTTCAATATCGAGATGGATTCCTTGTATTGGCCACGTCTTTGCCGGAGGATACCAAGCCCAAGGAAGGCCCGGTGATCAGGGTGATATTCCAATGCCTTCAAGAAGAGTGACTCTGCAATCTCTTCCTTCCCTGCAATCTCTTCTATCCTGGCATAATCACCAAAGGCAAAGGTCATGGCCAGGCGCGAGTAGAAATCAGCATGCAGGGGATAGAGTTCCCGTATATCCACCAACTCGATGGAACGGGCGTAATCCGCAAGGTTTTGATAGTAGCTCTTTCTAAGTGTGTGGCCAAAGGCCAATATGTCATCCTTCGACAGGTGGGGATCCGTTTGAAAATACATGATGTCTTCAATGCGCTGGAGCCAAAAATCATCTGTAATCCTTGCCTTTTTACGGAATTCGTCATATAGGGCAGTGCCTGGAAATAGATCCAGTATGTAGAATACGCAACTAAGAGGGCGTATTTCGTGCATCAATTCTATGCTTTCTTCTATGGTTTTTAAGGTTTCTCCTGGTGCTCCATAGATGAAATAGGCCCTTGCCAGGATTCCAAATCCCTGGGTGATACGAAAGGCCCTGACTATTTGTTCCCTGGTAATACCTTTGTTGAAGACCTTTCTGATCCTTTCCGATCCACTTTCGACACCATAGCTGATCTGGATGCATCCAGCCCGTCTCATCCAGTACAGGATCTCCTCGTCTATGTAATTGACCCTCGATATGGCGACCCAGGATACATCTAGGCCTTTTTCCAGGATGAGCCTGCAGATCCTTATCACCCGATCCTTCTTGAGGGTAAAGGTATCGTCAGAGACGTAAAGGAATTTTACGCCACGTTTTCTCAGCCTCTCCATCTGGCCTACAAAATACTCTGGGGAATGGAAACGCACCTTTCGTTTCCAGAATCTTGGGGAGCCACAAAACGTGCAATTCCAGGGACAGCCCCTGGAGGATGCTATGTGCTCAAACCTAAAATATTCAGATGGGTCCGGTAGGGAATCTATGTCTTCTATGAAGTCCGCCGGGGCATTCCTGTGGGGCCTTCCTTTTTTTCGAAAGGCAATGCCGGGCAGATCGCCCAACCTGTGCCAGGTCCCTTTCTCTATCACCTGCACCAGTTCTAAGAATGTCTTTTCTCCCTCACCCAGGACGACCATATCGATTTCCTGGAAGTGTTTGAGCAGGTGTTGCCACAAGAAGGTCGCCCCTACGCCGCCGAAGATGATCTTTATGTCCGGATTTACCTTCTTGGCGATCCTGGCAATGTCTATTCCGCCCCAGCGGTTGGCATGAAGAATTGATATGCCTATGATGTCCGGCAAGAATTCGGCAAATTTACTCGACATCTCGTGGACCTTGCCCTTGGCATCGTGCCAATTTAGTATCTCTACCCGATGGCCGGCCTTCATGAGCAAGGCACCTATATAGTATAGCCCTATAGGTACGATCCTTACATCGTAATCTTGAAGCCTGGGTTCCAGGCAGTAGGGGTTGATCAACAGGATCTTCATAATTTTGATACTAAACCTTCATCCGCTCCACAGCCTTGATGCACTGTTCTTGGACAATATGGATGGTTAAGAAGTACTACACTGGTCTTCTTTTTAAAAGTAAGGTTAGGTAAAATTACACGCTTTTTTACCTGCCATGTCCAGGCAGAGCGTTTGCTAAAACCCTCGCATTTCTGATTAGTGACTTGACACACAAGCGCAATTTGTCTATACATACCAAAAATCTGAATTTCAATTCAGATTCCGATATGATATTCAAGCCTTTACTGGGCCAAGGGGAGTCGGTTGAGTAGTCCAGGCAAGTCCAGCCGGAAAGGGTCCAGTGGGACTTCCAGGAAGAGGAGGATGCCGTGGCACGCGGCGGAATTGACCAATTAATAGGGATTCTCACCGAACAAAAGGGATCTATCGTCGAGAAATGGATCCAAAAAATCCACGAAACATATCCTCCTGAGACAGCGAATTTCTTTCGCAAGGAAAGGAATAAATTCGCCAATCCAGTAGGCTCTACCATTCAGGAAGCGGCAGGGCCTATCATTGAGGAATTGCTGGAGCCTCGTGATTCAGAGGTGTTTTACAAGCACCTTGATTCCCTCATAAGGGTTCGTGCAGTTCAAGACTTCACCGCCTACGCAGCGCTTTCCATTTTTTTTGCCCTGAAGGGCGCAATCAGAGACATCGTCGGCAAGCAGGTAAGACGCGAAGGCCTTGAGTGGGCCCTGCTCGAATTTGAGTCCAGGGTTGACCGGATGACCCTCCTGGCATTCGATATCTTTATGCAGTGCAGGGAGAAGGTCTGGGAAATCAAGAGGGATGACCTGCTCAAGAGGCCTTTTGTGTTGTCTGGCGGGATGTGCGCATCATATATGGTCCGCAGGGGCCAAAAACATTTGAAAAAGGCAAAAGGCAGCAATAACCCCAGTCTTAACTGAAGTGAGGTAATGGTAATGGGTTTAATAGTATCCCTAGGCGCAGTTTTGGCAATTGTTGTTGTGGCTTGGATAGGTGGCCAGGTCCCGGGGTTGCAGGGACTATTTGGCATAGTGGTGCCATATGTGGCCTTTGTCACCTTCCTCTTCGGGTTCATGTACAAGGTGGTCAACTGGGCTAGATCTCCAGTGCCGTTCAGGATTCCCACGACGGGCGGGCAGGAGTTCTCTCTGCCCTGGATCAAATGGTCCAAGCTTGACAATCCCAGCACCACCGCAGGGGTGGTGGGGAGAATGGCGCTTGAAATACTCCTGTTTCGCTCCCTCTTCAGAAACACCCGGGCAGAACATCGCTCCGGGTGGCTCATCTACGGGCCGTCGAAATGGCTGTGGTTGGCCGCCCTTGGATTCCACTATGCCTTTTTCACGATAGCGATCAGACACTTGAGGCTTTTCACCCAACCAATTCCAGGGCTAATAGAGGCCATAGACAAGATAGACGGCATGTTCCAGATCGGTGCCCCACCAATCTATATTACCGATGTGGTGTTTATCCTGGCCGTTGGTTTCCTTTTCTGCAGGCGTCTGTTTCTGCCCAAGGTCCGTTATATATCGCTTCCAGCCGATTATTTTCCGTTGTTCTTGCTCCTTGCCATAGGAACGACAGGGATCCTGATGAGATTCTTCTTCAGGGTCGATATCGTCAATGTCAAGGCATTAGCAATGGGGCTTGCAAGCTTCCACCCGGTGATCCCGGAGGGAATTGGGGCGATATTCTTTATACATATCACACTGGTAAGTTCGCTGTTTGCCTATTTTCCGTTCAGTAAGTTGATGCACATGGGGGGCGTATTCATGAGCCCCACCAGGAATTTGGCCAATAACAGCAGGATGAAGATGCACATTAATCCTTGGCGGACTCCTCCCAAGTTCCACACCTATGAGGAATATGAGGAAAAGTACCGGGATCTGATGAAAGACGCTGGAATACCTTTGGAGAGGGAATAAGATCATGAAGGATTTGACACCCCAGGAAATGTTGCGGATCGATCTCCATCCACCGAAAACACCGTGGATGGATATCCCAGTCAAGATAAAACCGGGCGTATACTGCTACCCGGCAAAGCCGGAGAAGCTTGAAGTAGTAGGGATGCCTCATCCCCACAAATGGAGCCCCCTTGATGATGACTGGGGCCTGCCTGAAGACTGGAAAGAGATAGTGCTAAATGGCATGCGGGAGAGGCTGGAGAAGTATCGATCGTTCAAGATCTTTATGGACATCTGTGTCAGGTGCGGGGCATGTGCCGACAAGTGCCATTTCTTCCTTGGCTCCGGGGATCCCAAGAATATGCCGGTGGTCAGGGCGGAACTGATAAGGTCGGTCTACAGGGGAGAATTCACCAGGGCAGGAAGGATCCTTGGGCGCCTGGCAGGGGGACGCAAGCTTACCGAGGATGTCCTGAAGGAGATCTGGTACTACATGTTCCAGTGTACTGAATGTCGGAGATGTTCCCTGTTTTGCCCCTATGGGATCGACACCGCCGAGGTCACAATCATAGGCAGGGAGCTAATCAACCTGCTTGGCCTCAATATCAACTGGATACAGGAGCCGGTGGCAAACTGCTACGAGACCGGTAACCACCTGGGCCTCCTTCCCCATACGTTCAAGCAGAACATAGAATTCATGTGCATGGATATCGAGGAGTTCGTGGGGATAAAGATCGATCCGCCCTTTAACAGGAAGGGGGCGGAGATCCTCTTTGTGACCCCGTCCGGTGATATCTTTGCCGATCCAGGCATATATACCCTTTCGGGTTACTTGATGCTTTTCGAACACCTAGGCCTTGATTATACCTGGAGTACCTATGCATGCGAGGGGGGTAACTTCGGGTTCTTTACCTCCATGGAGATGGCCCAGCGACTGAATGCAAAGATATACCACGAGGCCAAGAGGCTTGGGGTAAAGTGGATCCTAGGCGGGGAGTGCGGGCACATGTGGCGTGTGGTCCACCAGTACATGGCCACCTTCAACGGGCCTGCCGATTTCCTCGAAGAACCGGTTTCCCCCATCACAGGGACCAAGTTCGAGAATGCAAAATCGACAAAGATGGTCCATATAAGCGAGTTTACCGCTGACCTCATAAAGCATAACAAGCTCAAGTTGGACAAGAGTAGGAATGACCATCTAAAGGTGACCTTCCACGACTCTTGCAACCCCTCTAGGGGCATGGGCATGTTTGAAGAACCCAGGTACATAATAAAGAACGTGTGCAATAACTTCTACGAGATGCCAGAAAATACGATCCGGGAGCAGACCTTCTGCTGTGGAAGTGGCGCAGGGCTCAATGCTGGAGAGAACATGGAGATTCGTCTAAGGGGCGGGCTTCCAAGGGCGAATGCGGTCAAATATGTACATGAAAGGTTTGGTGTCAATATGCTGGCCTGTGTCTGCGCAATAGACAGGGCGGTCTTACCCGCCTCCATGTCATACTGGGTGCCGGAGGTAAAGGTCGCAGGTGTCTCTGAGCTTGTGGGCAATGCCCTGATTATGGAAGGCGAAAACGAGAGATCGGTTGACCTGCGCGGTGAGCCGATCCCGGGCAGGGGTGAGGAGGAGGTGAGCGAAGATGTATGATGCAGGAAAGGTAATCATCGGCCTTGTCATTTTCTTTTGTTTTTTTACCTTTGCCTTCTGGTACAACATGGGGAAGGCAGCCCCGGCTCCAAAGCCAAAGCTGGATACCCCGGTGATCAAGAAGATGGTCAAGAAACAGTGTATCGAAGGCACGCATTTCATGCGTACCACGCATATGCAGCTCCTCAACCATCTGCGGGACCAGGCCCTCAGGCAGGGGAACCGGTGGTACACCAACAAAAGGGGTGAAAAGGTCTGGATAAGCCTTCAGAATACCTGCCTGAAGTGCCATTCCAACAAGAAGGAGTTCTGTGACAAGTGCCATAATTATGTGGGTGTTGATCCCTATTGTTGGGACTGTCACTTTGATCCAAACAGGAGCAAACTATGAGCATGGACAGAAGAAAATTTCTAAAGATAGCAGGGCTGTCTGCTCTCGTGGGGTTGGGAGGTAGTGAGGCCTTTGAACTCTTGCAGCCTGGGGCACTGGAGGCCTCAGAAGGCCATGAGGTTGAAGGCGGGGCTAAGAAAGCCCATGAAGAAGGGCCCTATGCTGGGGATAAAATCCGTTGGGGTATTGCGATCGACATAATAAAGCTGGGTGAAAATCCAGCAATGGCCAAGAAAATCATCACTACCTGTCATTATGAGCACAATGTCCCGAACTGGGGCAATCCAAAGGACGAGGTCAAGTGGATATGGGAGGATGACTACGAGCATTCATTCCCGGATTCCTACAATGATCTCATGGCAGAGAAGGTTGAGGGTATGCCGTTTTTGTTGCTGTGCAACCACTGCGACAGACCCCCATGTGTCCGGGTTTGTCCCACAAAGGCTACCTTCAGGAGGCCAGATGGCGTTGTCGCCATGGACTATCACCGCTGCATAGGTTGCCGTTTCTGTATGGCTGCGTGCCCGTACGGTTCCAGGAGTTTCAACTGGCTGGATCCAAGGATCGCCTTGAAGCGGGAAGGCAGAAAACTTAATCCCAGATTCCCTACCAGGATGCGGGGTGTGGTTGAGAAATGTAATCTGTGTGTCGAAAGACTCGATGCCGGGAAGCTGCCTGCCTGTGTAGAGGTCGCGCCAGATATTATGATATTCGGTAATTTGGTGGACGCGGATTCGCCGGTGAGGAAGGTCCTGAGAGAGAGGGTCTCCATGAGGCGCAAGATTCAGCTGGGCAGTAAACCATCAGTTTTCTACTTGGTGTGAGGTTGTCATGCTAGAAAATGCTTTGCAAGGATCAAATAGATATTGGGGATGGATCTTCTTCTTGTTAACCTTGATTGGGATAGGTTTTATCTGCTACCTGTACCAGTTAAGGCATGGTCTTGGAATCACGGGTATGAGCAGGGATGTATCATGGGGGGTTTATATCGCCCAGTTCACCTATCTGGTCGGGGTTGCTGCCGGGGCTGTCATGCTTGTTATCCCAAAGTACCTGCATCATTATAATCCCTATGCCAAAGTGGTCATATTCGGGGAGTTTTTGGCCATTGCCGCGGTTATAATGTGTCTTTTGTTCATTATTATCGACATAGGGCAGCCAATGAGGATGATGAACATGATCCTCCATCCTACCCCCAACTCGATACTCTTTTGGGACATGATCGTCCTAAACGGATACTTGGCCATCAATATCATATGTGGGTGGAACAGCCTGCTTGCAGAGAAAAAGGGTGTTCCAACGCCGGGATGGGTAAAGCCGTTCATTTTCCTGTCTATTCCATGGGCTTTCAGTATCCACACGGTTACGGCCTTTCTATACGCAGGTCTACCGAGCCGCCATCTATGGCTTACAGCAATCATGGCCCCGCGGTTCCTTGCCTCTGCCTTTGCTGCAGGCCCTGCACTTCTCCTGTTGGTGCTGTTGCTCATGCGTAAACTGAAGATATTTGATCCAGGCCCAAGGCCTATCCAAACCATAGCGATCACTGTTTGCTACGCCATGATAGCAAACGTGTTTTTCATGTTATTGGAATTCTTTACCTCCTACTATAGCAACATACCTGCCCATATGCACGGTCTCGATTACTTGTTCTTTGGGCTCCAGGGTTATGGCCAATTGGTGCCATGGATGTGGACCGCTGCAGTATGTGGGGCCGGTGGTATATTGTTGCTACTGATTCCGCCTGCAAGACGGAACTATCTCATATTGACCTTTGCCTGCGCTGCGATCGTCCTGTCAACCTGGATAGATAAGGGTGTGGGCCTAGTTATTGGTGGGTTCGTTCCCAACCCCTTTGACAGGGTTACTCCCTATCATCCCACCCTGCCAGAGATTGCCATTGCAGTTGGAGTATGGGCTGTTGGTGCATTTATCCTTACGGTACTCTACAAGATGGCACTGGGGGTGAGGACCGAACGCAGGCTTATCTAGTTAGTGATTGATATTAGTGTGACCTAAGCATCTAGTTAAGGCCCTGGCAATGGCTGCTCAGGGCCTTATTTCTTTTCATGGGTCCAGTTACACACAAGCTTATCCTTCATTTCCTCGATCTGGTCCCTGTAAAGCCTTGCTGGCAATTCCTGTCCGCACTCCGCGCAGACTACCTTTGCATTGGCTCAACGCCCCTTGATGTTGGCAGCACCGCCGCATATCAGGCAAGTTAGTGTGGATTCGTTATCTCCTGTTTCCTCTTTTGCCATATTCTTTTCCTTTGGATGATTTACCGTGAAAATACAAAGTCTATGGGCTGTATCTTCATGTATTGGTGCGGCACCAAGGTACGGGCCGCATGGAAGTTTAAAGATCTTTTTATTTCAGTATATCATTGTTTAATAATGAATCGAGTTGGAACATATGTTATTCTCAGGCCATATTCGAGGGGCATCTTGTCTTGTCGGCGGCAGAGGCCGTCGGTAAGGTTACAATTTTTAGGAATCCAACCGGATCCGGCGATCAATGATTCCAGACCTTCTTGCAGTGCCAAAGTACGGGCTGCAAGAAGGTTTGGGGGCCGGATTTTGCGATACAAAAAGGAGGATTTATGGCTAAAAATCCCATTAAATCCATGGAACTAGACCAGTTGATAAGGGATCTTGAAAAAGAAGTTAAGGAAAATCCGAATTCGGTTATTGCCCACCATAGGTTGGCATTGGCCTATTGGAGGGGGGAGCGTCCTGAGGATGCAATCAAAGAGTTTAAGAAGGCCCTGGCCATCGATCCTGCATCCTTTGAAATCAGGGTGAACTTAGGCAGTCTCTATTTCCAGATGGGCAGGCTCGAAGATGGTATAAGGGAAAATAAGGAGGCCCTTAGGCTTCATCCCAGGTCTGCCGAGGCCATGGTCAATATCGGTTCGGCCTATCTCAATCTTGGAAACTGGGAGGATGCTGCATCCTACTTCCATAAGGCCCTAGAGGTCAAACCTGAAATGGTTCCGGCCCTTACTAGTCTGGTGACGGCTTTGGTGGAATTGAACAGACTTGATCAGGCATTGGAGGCAGGGGAAAAGGCCGTTATGCTCGCCCCTGACTTCGGGCTAGCACATAACAATCTGGCGGTAGCCCTGTTCTACAAGGGAGAATATGAAAAGGCACGGGAACATCTGGAACGGGCTAAGGAGTTGAGGTATCCGGTGCATCCTGAGCTCGAGTCTAGGATCAAGGCGGCAAGTTCCAGGGAAGCTTCGATACAGGAGTAGTAATAGATGTCTAGGTCTATGGCAGGCGAGATACCGAGATGTCCGTTTTGCAATGGGGTGTTGGAACCGCCCGTAGAGGTAGAGCCACGCAGGTTGGGAGACTTCAGTTACGGTTCCTGCAAGTGTGGTGCTGTATACGTCTGCGACGTTACTGGGCACAATCTTGGGGCAGCCATGGTGGAAGCCCTGAATTTTGCCTGCGGCGATGACTGGGACTTGGCCTGGAGTTTATCGCCAGGTGAGGATTTTCGGGATTGCCTTGTGGAGGGCTATGACTATAAAAGGCATCGCGTATTCCCGGTGGGCCGCGATCTGGAGGGAAACCGTGTAAAAGGGGTTCTGACCTTTGTAAAGGTGGGTAGAGATGTCCAGGAGGTCAAAGGAAGCCTGGTTAGGGAACGTCTGGCATCTGCCACTACATCTAAGGTAGCCCGCAGGGGTGCCACGGCAGCTAGGAATAAAAAGAGATATTCCAAGAAAGCAGTTCTTGAAAAGGTGAAGGCAAGGGACCTGGCTTCCCTTGTAGAAATGGCGGAGGTCGATTCCCTTGTACTGCGCAAGATTCAACGGCTTCTGTATTCAGCGGATTTCAACATCAGATGGAATGCAGTCTTGATGCTTGGCGGAGTGGCGGGTGCACTTGCTCCACAGGAGCCTGGACTTGTAGGCGATTTAATGCGCCGTCTTCTCTATTCTGCCAACGATTCGGCTGCCACTAACTGGGGCGCGATAGAGACAGTTGGTGAGATAATCAGGCATCAGCCAGTCACGTATGGATCATTTGTCAGACATGTTTTGGGCCTTTTAGCCGATCCCCCTTCAAGGCCAGCCGTGCTGTGGGCTGTAGGAAGGATTGGAGGGAGGCATCCCAGGGTTGTAAAGAATAGTTCGTTCTTTGTATTGTTCGACCTGCTCGAATCGGATGACCCAACGGTACGGGGGCACGCTGCTTGGGCACTTGGCCAGATAGGTGCAACCGAGGCACTGGAGGCCTTGAAAAGACTTAGGGGGGATGATTCTGTTATTGAGATCTTTGATGGACAAGGAATCAGAGAGGTCACCGTAGGGGGGTTGGCCTCGGAGGCAGTTTCTGCAATGGAGGAAAGGTCATTGAAACAGGAGGAAAAACCAGTGAGCGTGAATCAGGATAAAAAGACTCCCCAGCCAGAGAGTAAGGAAGTGCTCGAGGCCAGGCATAAGTATCAAGAGGCAGATATATTGAAGAATAGGGGGCAATCCCTGGATGCCATGGCCTTGTTTGAAGAGGTTTTGGAGGTTTTCGACAGGGAAGGCCTGTTTATAGAAGTTGCTAATACCTGCGAGAAACTGGGGGATATTCATGTCATGAGGGGTAATTTCAAGGCATGTCTTGCCCCTTATCAGCGGGCATTGGCGATATGTGAGAAGGCGAAAGACTCCATAAGCTCGGTGATTTTGTTGGAAAAGCTTATAGATATCTACCGCCGATTGGAGGAGTGGGATACGGTTTTACCTTATTATTTCAGGGCGCTTGAGCTAGTTGAGGGCCTTAGAGATGCCACCCGTTCAGCGTATTTCCTGGCAGGGATAGGGGATGTCTATGAGAGGAAAGGACGTCTGGATGATGCACTGGATGCCTACAGGTTGTCCGAACGTCTCTATAGGGGTATGGGATCAAGGGAAAGGGCCGATACCCTCAAAAAGGGGATAGAGATTCTGGAAGGTCAGCTGGTATCTGTCCAGAAATGAGGGCTGTATCTCATATCCGAGGGTGCGGCGCCAAGGTACAGGCCGCATGAAAGTTTGGGTCAATTGGCAGGTGCAAGGATGCAGGCGGCAATAGGGAACCTCTTCATGCCTGAAACCGGGTTTAGTTGCAACGATAATTCCAAGAGTCTGTTTTGGATCCTTGAAAATTTTATGGATGGGTAACGTGTTCCAGGTTGAAATGCAGAACGGCCACAGACGTGGGTTTGACCATTGATCTCTACCGGGATTCCATATGTGCGGCAATTGACCGGGCGAACTCTATAGAGGAGGCACGTATTGTCGCCATCAAGAAGTGGACAGGCTATGCGTACCTTGCCAGGATTTTCTCCCGAGGCAATCATTTCGTTCCACAACCTGAGCGCCTCTTTTGCCCTTTTTTCTATTCCCCGTCGGGCAGGGCGGTTAAGCCTCTTGAAAGCGTTTTCTATCAAGGTGGCTTCGGCAAATGATATATCGAAAACCGCGTGGCAACAATCGGCACATCCCTTCTTACATCTGCACTCGGCTGGATAGGACCTACGAACATGCTCTACTGTCTGGTCAATGGACCTCAAGAAGTTTTTCAGTTCCTCGTGTATGGTTTCTTCGCTAAATTTTGTCATCATGTATCCGGCTTCCGGGATTTGGTCAATGCGAGACTTGGCAGGCAAAAGGTGCACTGTATCTTACAAACGATCATAACCAATCTAATAGAGACATGAATAAATGCAAGCGGTGTGGAACCTGTTGTAAGAAGGGCGGGCCATGTCTGCACCTGGCTGATGCGGATCTGATCACGCAGGGGATAATCGGGCCTCAAGACCTGGTCAGCTACCGTGAAGGAGAGCCGGTCTTTGACCCGGTCAAGGCAGTTGTTTTTCCCCTTTCTAACGAGATGATAAAGATAAAACCTGCCGGGGATACACACAGATGTAGATTTTTTGATCAGAAATATGGGTGTACGATTTATATCAATCGGCCTTTAGAATGTCGATTGTTGAAGTGCTGGGATACCAGGGAGATAGAGAGGATTTTTTTGAAGGATACCCTTGCCAGGAGGGATCTCATCCCAAAGAGTGCAAAATTAAGGGAGATCGTAGACTCCTATGATCGGACTTTCGGAATTTCCAATCTGCTTACAATAATCGAATCAGAAAGGCCTGGTGGATCAGGGGACAATCCCACAGGTAGGCTAGATGCCATGATCGAGGCGGACCGGCTTTTCAGGGAAAGGGCCGTGTCGTTAATCGGTATCGACCCTGATACACTGGATTTTTTCTTTGGAAGGGCGGTAGGGAAAATAGTGCAAGCCATTACAGGGGCATCTGGAGGAAAGGGTAAGCCTTCAACCTAACCGTTCAGGCCCTTGTTTACAGCAGGTTCACATTTCTAGGCTGGCGACGGGCTTTGGAGGATTCCAACGTATAGGATACAGGCTGCATGAAAGCTTATCCGAAAATGCATTTTTGCTTAGCCATGGACACACAGGGGGAGACATACATGGGCAAAAAGCAAAATGTCTCAAGGGGCCATTGGGCCATTTTTCATGCCTCGTTGTGCCCGCCCTGTGAATGGCTGTTACCGTAAAATACAGAAGCCTATAGTGCTGTATCTTCATGTATTGGGGGTGCGCACCAAGGTAGGGGCCGCATGGAAGTTTGGGGTAAAAAAAGGGTACTTACGTAGTCATATAGACACATAAGTACCCTTGAGTTTTTAAACCCTGATAGGGTTTTTTTTCTTGCCTATAGATTACAGCTATTCGCCGCCAAATTGTTCCTTCTCGGTCTTACCGAAGCCAGGCACTCCGTACATGGTAGTGCTGCCAGAGGAGAAGAATTCGAGCTTTCCTTCCTGCACAAGCTCGTTGGCTGCCTTTTTGACCTCCCTTGGTTTTGCATTTGGATCGGCCTTGTAGAGATCCTTGATGTACATTTTGGATTTAAATTTTGCCTTCTTGGTGGCAAACTCCAAAATCTTCTGTTTCAGTTCTTCCATGTTAGCTGCCATCTTTTCCTCCACCTCTTAGAGGTTGTCAGTGTGGACACTCCACTTGAATTGTGTGGTCGTATGATAGGTATCGTACGCCAGGCGGTAATCGTCCATGGACTTGTCTGTGAACGGGATGTCGCATTTTTCGAAGAAGCGTTCCCATCCAATCCTCTCGGCCCATTCGCCGACACGTTCATACTTGTTGGCATCAGCGGCGTAGGTCTCAAGTATATTCTTTACAGCTTTTACAACCGTGGGCCAACGTGGTGGTTCGTTGGGAAGGAATGGGATTACCAACTTGGAGAACTTGGGTGCACTGATCCGGTTTGAGATCTTTCCACCTACCAGTATGGCAATACCGTCACCCTCGCCGTCGGCCAGGGGCATGGCAGGGCACATGGTATAGCAGTTTCCGCAAAACATGCAGCGTTCTTCCTTGACCCTGACGGTTTTGACCTTTTTACCGTCGAGCTCTACCGTGGCGGGCTTGATCGCACCGAGGGGGCATGCTGCAACGGCCAGGGGAATCTCGCAGACACCCGATATACGGTCGTCCTCGACGAACGGTGGCTTACGGTGTACGCCAAGGATTGCGATATCGGAGCAGTGAACCGCACCACACATATTCAAACAGCATGCCAGGGCAATACGTACCTGGGCCGGCAGCTTCTGGCTCGTAAAGTAATCGTACAACTCGTCCATCACCGATTTTACCACGCCGGAGGCATCGGTTGCAGGGGTATGGCAGTGTACCCATCCCTGGGTG
>WFZW01000202.1 GCA_015489365.1 Deltaproteobacteria bacterium
CGTTATCCACACCCTGAAGGTACATGGCAATCCGTTCAAGGCCGTAGGTAATCTCAGCCGAGACCAATTCAACATCTATACCACCCACCTGTTGAAAATATGTAAACTGGGTGATTTCCATGCCATCAAGCCAGACCTCCCATCCCAATCCCCATGCGCCCAGGGTAGGAGATTCCCAGTCATCCTCCACGAAACGTACATCGTGTTCGGAAAGCTTGAGGCCGAAACTTTTAAGGCTTTCCAGATAGAGATCCTGTACGTCTTCAGGAGAAGGCTTCAGGATGACCTGATATTGATAATAGTGCTGAAGCCTGTTTGGATTCTCACCGTAGCGGCCGTCTGTAGGCCGCCTGGATGGCTGGACATATGCCACCTTCCACCCTCCTGGGCCCAGTGATCGAAGGAAGGTGGCAGGATGAAAGGTACCGGCCCCCACCTCCATATCATAGGGTTGTAATAACAGGCACCCCTTGGCCTGCCAGTAATCATTCAACGCACTGATAAGTTCTTGAAATGTCATATTCATTTCCTGTCTAAACTTCCATGTGGCCCGCACCTTGGTGCCGCACCCCAATACATGAAGATACAGCCCATAGACTCTGTATTTTCACGGTAAGATCCGTTTCAATTAAGCCTGGTACATTCCTGGGCCCCGATATGATCGGGGAAGATACCTTTCTACCCCTCCTCCACGTCTAGAATGCCACCATCGGCGATTCTTAAATCAGAGGGCCAATCACCTTTCTTGACCCGTGGACCTATTATACAATTGGCCCCAATATCGGCCCCAGGAGGGATCTCTGCCCACTTACCGATCAGGGTGATACCAGTGAATAGGTGAGCTGGAAATTTGATATTGGGCACGGAGCTATCCCCGTGTCCTATCCTTGCACCACGGCCGATCCTCACCTTTTTGTCACAAACAGTGTGCTCAACCAACGCACCCTCTGCAATGAGCGTATCGTGCATGATTACGCTATCTTTAACAACAGCGCCCTTTTCGACAACAACACCCGGAGAAAGAACCGAGTTTTCCACCCTTCCATTTATGGTACACCCGGGTGTTATGGCTGAATCGGATACCAGGGCACCAGGCGCTATGATACTCGGGGGCCTGTCAAAGGAAAGGCCCTCGTATTCCCAGTTCGTAACGATACCCCATGTTTCAGGATCAAGCCTGCTTCCAGGTCTGATAAGATCCATATTGGCATCCCAATAGGCATGTACGGTCCCTACGTCACGCCAGTATCCATGGAAAATAAAGCCGTAGAGTTCACCATCCGCCATGGCCTTCGGCAGGATATGATGGCCAAAGTCCACCTCGTCGGTGGCCTTCAAGGATTTTAACAGGTAATCTGTATCGAATACATAGATACCCATAGATGCCAAGTTGGACCTGGCCTCCTTTGGTTTTTCCTCCCAATCCACGATACGACCGTCGTCATTTAGTATACCAATGCCAAACTGGTGGGTCTGTTCCCAGGGAACAGTCATCATGGCCACTGTAACCTTTGCCCCCCTGGCCCTGTGATGAGCCACCATGTCCTTGTAATCCATATAATAGACATGGTCACCAGAAAGGATCAGGACATCCCTCGACGGCCTCGACTCGATAAAATCCATGTTCTGGCGCACCGCATCGGCCGTACCCTTATACCAGTCCGAATCCCTCTCCCCTGTCCGGGGGGGTAGGATCTTTACCCCGCGGGTCCGACCTGCAAAATCCCATGCCTCCCCTGTACCTATATGCCCCATTAGTGAAAGTGGCTTGTACTGGGTCAGGACCGCCACCTGCACCAACCCAGAATTCATTACATTGGAAAGGGCAAAATCGATGATTCGATACATGCCGCCAAAAGGAACCGCTGGCTTGGCCCTGTGTCTTACCAGGATATTCAATCTGCTACCTACCCCTCCTGCAAGGATCATGGCCAAAGTATCCCTCATATCTCCACCTGCCTTTTATGAACGATCGACTAAGATGTGCATATCACTATGATCAGGCCCATGACATGAAGAAGATATGACCCTGCCGGGACATATCTTCATATGCAAATATACATTAATCCACCATGGCGAATTATGCAGCCACTAGTACCCGTACCGGACCGATCATATTTATCTTCTAACCGTTTTTTTTCAATAAAAAAAGTAGATGGGGGAAAATGATATTACCGGAGGGACTCAATATCTTCTGCAAGGTCTTCATCCAGGGCATACCCCATCAAGGTGAGCCCGATCACCGCCACACTGATAAGAAGAGCAGGGGGAACGAGCCACCAGCTCCATGCCTCTGTACGCAGTATACCAGGATAATCCAATGCAGAACGAATGATAGTGCCCCAGCCTCTACCGGCCGGATCACCAAAACCCAGAAAGCTAAGGACAGTCTCTGCCATTATGGCATAACTTGCGGTTGTAAAGAGCCTGACCACCAGGGCGGGAAACAGGCCAGAGAGGACAACCCTCCAGGAAATACCTCTCCTGACCGGAGGCTGCACATACCTCGGGACCTGGTGATTTCTGGAACGCAGGATGTCACGTGCGACAATCGGCCAGCAACACAGAATCAAGATTACTATGATTCCTGAAAGGGCAGGCCTCAAAAATATTGCCGCCGTAACTACCAAGGGCAGGCGAGGAATAATAGCAAGA
>WFZW01000203.1 GCA_015489365.1 Deltaproteobacteria bacterium
ATGTGCCGCCTGCCATACCGGGTCTAACATAGGGGGAGGAAGTTCCACGGGAACCATTCCCTTTGTCAACAGCACTACTGAACCAACCTATGGGGTTGATACCCTGGCTGCTGGCAATTTTTATTGGGTCCAGGCAGGCAACGCAACCAAGGGCCACAACTGCTTGACCATACCCGGGATGCAACCCGATCCATATCTGACCCAGGCACCAGGAAAGCCAGATGCCGCCACTGGCCAGGTATGTGCAGGCTGCCATGATCGTATCGAAAGCTGCGAAAGTTGCCATAAACCCGCGCACCATGCCGATGACACAGTTACACCGGTGGTGGGGGAGTCTGGGGGATGGTACAGATTTTTGAATTCGAAATTCCATGGATCAAGCGCTACCGGTGTAAAGGGCATAGAGGATGATGACTGGGAATATACCAGGAGTAGCAGCGACCATAATGAATACATGGGGTGCAATAATCCGTATGGCAACAATGATAACTCCATGAGTAATTACTGTGCTGGTTGCCATTATAAGTTCCACGGCATAAATTATACGGATACCAATGGATCTGTGGTGGCGGACAATCACAACCCATGGTTCCTTCATCCAACCCACCTTGCCCTGGCCGATACAGATGCCGGGAAGGAGTATCATAACTACAACGAAGGCAATGGCTATTCGCCCTTTGCCCCGGTTGCTAGGGACCCAGACCGGTTGGCCACCATGTCAGGCCCCGATGCCAACGTATATGTGGCTGTTGGAACCCCAGATGGGGATCAGGTCATGTGCCTTTCCTGTCATAGGGCCCATGGGACCCCATACAACGACATGTTGAGGTGGGATTATTCTACGTGTAATGCAGGAACGGGAAGCCCGAGTACCTGTGGTTGTTATGTATGTCACACCACCAAGGATCAGTAAGGTGCGTGTCCATAAATGATCCGGTCTTTTCGCCCGTTCTCAAGCGAAGATCCTCATTTCTGGACAGATACTAAAAAAGAAGGGATAATCCATCCCAATAAAGATGAGCAAAATAGGGCCTCCGCTCCAAGGTGAAGGCCCTAATATTTTTATCCGAAGGTGCATTCCAGGCTTAACTACAGACAAAAAGTAAAATGGGCACTTTCATACCTCGTTGCGCCCGCCTCGGGTTTCTGGAATACCCCCACAACTCCACGGAGATAC
Source organism: Deltaproteobacteria bacterium (assembly GCA_015489365.1). Classification (GTDB taxonomy): domain Bacteria; phylum Desulfobacterota; class Dissulfuribacteria; order Dissulfuribacterales; family QOAL01; genus S143-34. The sequence continues at coordinate 1,178 of WFZW01000203.1, forward strand.
CCAGGAGGCACTGCATGCATGATTAATCACTGGATTAAAGGCATCCTGTGATTTCTCTTGATGCGGCCAGCCCCTGGGTATCTTCCTATTCAGATTGATTACGAGATTCGACCTATTTTGCTACCCTATCTCCAGATTTTGCCGCCATAAATTCATCGATGCTCAACTTGCCATCCTTGTTCAAGTCGGCCTTTTCAAATTGGCGACTCAAGTCCTTGTCATGCATGGCCTCTTCCTTGTTGATAAAGCCGTTTTTATCCTTGTCGAGCATGGTAAAACACTTATGCAGGTTATCAACCGGTTGTTTCTGTGCCCCAGACCAGGCCATACCTGAACCTGCAATCAAAAAAACAGCGGTTACAATAAGATATTTTTTTATAGACATCCTTCATACTCCTTTCGATTTCAGAAGACCTCGTCAGGTCTACCTCTTTGGAATTCTACCGGCCGCCGGTATCATTTTATCTGTCCATATAAAGAGCAAGCATCATGCCACCAAGCATTTACTTTGTAATATCAGCTTGTTGGCATCCAAAACATGGACTGAAAACCAGGTTTTGTGAAAGATCTTCTCGAAACTGTTGGAAATGGACTACACACCTGCCGGCTGTGCATGATTAGGAGAAGTCGGGATGGGTACGAGAAATCTACAGGGATCTATCGCTCTAAGGAATCGATTCGTGTAAGATATAGGCACTCCAACCGCCATGGTTATTTTTACCGTGAAAATACAGAGTCTATGGGCTGGATCTTCATGCATTGGGGATGCGGCACCAAGGTACGGGCCCCATGGAAGTTTCGGATAAAATAGGCCATGTTAACCAACAACTCAGGATCAGGATACATTTTTGAACAACCCAGGAATCTATAATGCTGACACCACTATTTCTAAACACAAAAGAGGGAAATAAGCGCCTTGGCGAACTTCTAAACCGTAAATTCACTGTCTCCAAGGAATATGAAGAACCGGTAATGAATATACTGGAAAGGATACGCACAGAGGGAAACAAGGCCATCGTGGACCTTACAAGACGGTTCGATTGTCCAAGTTTTGATGTGGGTGACATGATGGTCACGGCCAAGGAGACGGAAGATGCCTACCGCAGGGTAGATGACGGGTTCATTGGGAGTCTTGACAAGGCCATACGACATATCGAGGAATTCCATAGAAGGCAGATACCTAAGTCCTGGATAATGACCAAGGAAGACGGCAGCATCATGGGACAGGTGGTCAGACCGGTGGATGCAACAGGGTTATATGTCCCTGGCGGGAGGGGTGGGAAGACCCCCCTTGTCTCTTCTGTCTTGATGAATGCAATACCTGCAGTACTTGCAGGCGTAAAGAGAATAATACTTAGCACCCCTCCATGTGATGACAAATCCATCAGCCCCTATCTGTTAGTTGCAGCGGCCAGGATAGGGATCAAGGAGATATACAAGATAGGAAGTGCCTGGGCCATAGGCGCGATGGCATACGGCACTGAAACCATAAAGCCGGTGGATGTGATAGTAGGCCCGGGTAACATCTTCGTAACGGCTGCCAAAAAGGCGGTCTCTGGAACCGTTGGCATAGACATGGTCGCTGGCCCCAGCGAAGTGCTCGTGATAGCAGATGCACAGGCACCGGCGGAGTATGCAGCGGCAGATCTTCTCTCCCAGGCGGAACACGATCCCATGGCAACCGTCGTATTGCTCACCACCTCTGCTAAACTCGCAGAAGTCGTTTCAGAGGCACTCGAAAGACTGCTAGACGGATTGGAGAGGAGAACGATTGCAAGAAAGGCGCTGAAAGACAATGGTGCATTATTCGTCGTAGACAACCTGGAATCAGCATCCGAGCTTGCCAATAGGATAGCCCCGGAACACCTTGAACTGCTCGTTGAGGATCCCTGGGCACTACTACCTATGATCCGCCATGCAGGCGCAATATTTATGGGGCGTTATTCACCGGAACCGGTTGGGGATTACATGGCTGGCCCCAATCACGTGCTTCCAACCATGGGAACTGCACGTTTCGCATCTGCCCTGGGGGTCGAGACGTTCCTTAAACGTTCGAGCCTAATCTCTTACAGTAAAGAGGCATTCCACAAGGATGCAGATGACATAATACGGCTTGCACAGACCGAAGGGCTCACAGCCCATTCACTTTCCGTAAGGGTCAGAAAGGAAAACTGACCCTATACCAGGATCCCTGGGCCACTATGAACATGAAATCCTGGCTTCCATGGCCCTCTGTAGGGTCATCTTGTCTGCATACTTGAGGTCCATGCCCATGGGAATACCGCATGCGATGCGCGAGGTCTTGATACCACGGTCCTGGAGAAGATCCGAGAGATAGGTAGCCGTGGCCTCTCCAGCCACGGTACTGCTGGTGGCGATGACGATCTCTTTTACACCTTCCTTTCCTATCCTATCGAGCAAAGGGGAAATTCTCAACTGATCCGGACCGACACCGTCCATAGGGGAAAGTACACCGTGCAAGACATGGTAACGCCCCTTGAAGGCACCGGCCTTCTCTATTGCCAACAGGTCCCCAGGATCTTCAACCACACATATTATGGTAGAATCCCTCTTACTATCCGCACATATAGGACATGGATCATCCTGGGAAAAGGTAAAGCACCTGGAGCACAACCTTATCTTTTCGTGTAACTCACCTATTGAGTTAGCAAGTTCCCTGGCCTGCGAAGCCGGCCACCTCAGGATCTGCAAGGCCATGCGCGTAGCGGTCTTTTCACCAACACCAGGAAGCCGACCAAGATTCTTTATAAGCCTGGCCAATGCTGGAGGAAAGGCAGAGGACATGGCCTGTCTAAAACATCCCTGGCATCTTAAGACCGCCAGTAAGTTTTGCCATTTCGGCATCCACCATCTCTTTTGATCTCGCAAGCGCCTCATTTACCGCAGCGACAACCAGGTCCTGAAGCATCTCCACATCCTCAGGATCAACCACCTCCTTTTCAATGGCAAGGGAGACGATTTCTGGTTTTCCATTGGCAACTGCCTTGACCATCCCTCCACCAACCGATACCTCAACCGTCCTATTTGCAAGCTCTTCCTGTAGCTTCATCATCTTGTTTTGCAGGCGCTGGGCCTGGCGCATCATCTCTTTCATGTTGGGCTGCATATGTCTATCTCCTTTCTTAATCAGGTTAACTTCCTCTCTTTACGAGAAAACATCTCAACGCTGCGTATCCTTGCGTTGAAAATCTCCAGGGCTGCCTGAACCAATGGTGCCTGGAGCAAGGCCTCCTTATGGGCTGCCCCAGGTGGGCAACTGCCGGTGTTTCCGCTATCTTTTTTACCAGAGCGATACACCCTGAGGACCAGCTTCCTCCCCAGGCATTCGGTGGCAAGGGCGCTGATCCTGGCCTGATTCTCCCTATCCGAAAGCATGTCGTACTGCATATCATTAGGGCATTCAACATGTATCATGTTTTTCTCATCAGGGCCCATCTCCACCAACCTGCAACAGGAAAGGTAGGAACCAAGCGAAGGCCTCTTCCTTTTAATGAATTCCAGGAGCCTATCCCAATCCCCCTGGGTAAACGGCATCGAATCCCCTGACAAGGCAGCCCTTTCCAAGGCATGGCCAGATGCATTGTTTCCCGTCTCTGGCCTAGTGGCAGCATCATTCCCGGCAGCACCCTGCCCCTCCCCCTGGTTTGACCTGGCGGCCTTGTTAAGATTCCCTGTCTCCTTGCCAGATCCAGAAGAATGCGCTACACATCCCGAACCGGCACCCTGGGGGCGAGGATAACCCTTTCCATGTCCTTCCTGTATCCCTTCAGTCACCGGGATTCCTGTATCCTTCCCATCAGACAGGGCCAGCCCGTTGGCTGTATCTGGCCCACTGGCGCCTGCCTCTATCAATTTGTCGAGACGGGTGATCAATTCTTCCAGGGGTACAACCTGCTTCAAATTGCACAGCTTGACGATTAGTATTTCAAGGGAAAGCCTAGGGGTGGAACTCCTAGCAATCGCCCCATGACCTTTCATCAGGCACTCCAATACCTGCAAAAGGGTCTGCTGGCCGAAACCTGCAAACCTGTCTTGAAGGGTCTGTGCCTGCTCCCTGTCCATGTCCAAAAGCCCTTGTGATCCGTCCACGCCAAGGCCGCTCAACAGAACCAGATTACGAAAGAAGTAGACAAGATCAGACAAAAATTTCTGAATATCGCCTCCGAGGCCATAGACGCTGTTGACAATAGTAAGGGCCTGCTTAAGGTCACCATTTAATATCGCAAGGGAAAGGTCTGCCAGGGTATCTGTACCCACTATACCCAGTGCCTCGCACACCTGTGCAAGGCTGCTTGCCCCATAGGCAACTACCTGGTCCAACAGGCTCAACGCATCCCTGACGCTGCCCTCGGCCTCCCTGGCAAGAACCAGGGTTGCCCTTTTTGAGACATTCATGCCCTCCTTTTGCACTATTGAGTCCAGGTACCCGGCAAGTTGCGAGGTATCAAGCCTTCTGAATTCATAATGCTGGCACCGGGACTGGATGGTGGCTGGTATCCTGGCGGGTTCCGTAGTGGCAAAGATGAAGAACACATGGGGTGGCGGTTCCTCCAATGTCTTCAAAAGTGCATTGAACGCCTCCTTGGTCAACATGTGTACCTCATCGATTATGTAGATCTTGAACCGACAGCGTACAGGCCGGAACTTGCAATTCTCCCTAAGCTGTCTGATTTCGTCGATCCCCCTGTTTGAGGCACCGTCTATCTCCTGAACATCCACCGAAGATCCCATGGTTATCTCCTTGCATATGCCGCAGGTATTGCATGGATCCGGTGCAGGTCCCCTCTCGCAATTCATGGCCTTAGCCAATATCCTGGCGACCGAGGTCTTCCCGATCCCCCTTGGCCCGCTAAATATAAGGGCGTGGGCAAGCCGGTCACCTTTCAAGGCATTTTTGAGGGTAGAGGTAACGTGATCCTGGCCGACTACCTCCTCAAAGGTCTGCGGCCGCCATTTTCGAGCCAAGACTAGATAGGACATGACAGGTAAAGATGCAAAACAGGATTCATGGGTTCGTGGATTTCTTCTACAACAAGATACAACAAGATCAAAGAAAGATCATGTACCAGGTGGGCTTGGAAGAAGGAATCCTCTGCGTGTAACAATCAGCCATACTGGACGTTATACGAATCTTGTAATTTTATCCGAAAATGCATTCTTTTATTAGCCATGGATACACAAGGAGGTACACAGACAAAAGGTTTGGGGCCTAAGGCACGGAAGAACAACCTAGACACTGGCTGCCCAGGCAAAAAAATGATAGCCAGGCACCCCTGCGGCACACGAAGGGCCCTACTACCGTTGCTTCCTTCCGGACCTGGCGGGGTTCGCAGGGTTTCGTTGCGCAGGACCCGGCTATCAAAGGTCTGAGCTAACGCATTATTCTATTCATGGCGGAGAGGGTGGGATTCGAACCCACGGTACACCTTTTGGGCGTACACACGATTTCCAATCGTGCCCCTTCAGCCTCTCGGGCACCTCTCCCTTTCATAACTCCTGTTCGGAGGGTGTTTCTTCCTTATCCAGTACATGGCCCAAGGCTTAAAGGTAGGACCATATGTAACATGTGACTGTGCAGGGAAATACGTATATTGCAAAACCGATTGATTATACATGCAATACAGCGTCACTCTATACCCTTATAACACCCTCTTAGTCAACAATAAACTTAACCTCTTAAGGGCAGATCCTTCAAGGCTACATGAAGGTTTACCATAAAAATACAGGGCCCATAGGCTGTATCTTCATATCCTGGGGTACAGTACCAAGGTACGGGCCGCATGAAGGTTTGAGTAAACTATAAATGCTGCCGATTCAGAGAGCCTCTAAAGGCATTTTCATGACAAACAACTGGCGGAGAGGGTGGGATTCGAACCCACGGTACGCCTTTTGGGCGTACAGACGATTTCGAGTCGTCCCCGTTATGGCCACTTCGGTACCTCTCCGCAGGCCTGGGTTACAACCTGTAAGAAGGACAGCTTAGCTGCCCCGCCTTTCCCTGAAAAAGGCCTGAAGCAAGGCCCTGCTTTCCTCGGCCAGTATACCCTTGGTAATAGCCACCCTGTGATTGAATCGTTTACAACCCAGCATATCGAACACACTACCACATGCACCGGTCTTGGGATCACTGGCGGCAAAGACAAGCCTTTTTATACGGGCAAGGACCATGGCACCAGCACACATGAGGCATGGTTCCAATGTAACATACAAAATCGTATCGGTCAGCCTGTAGTTTCCAACAAGCGTACCTCCATCCCTCAGTGCAAGGATCTCCGCGTGTGCCGTGGGATCATTCAGGGCAATGGGCCGGTTATAGGCCCTGCTCAATATCTTCCCTGTCCCCGATACCAGCACCGCCCCCACCGGCACCTCGCCCTCCTGCCTGGCAAGTCTCGCCTGCTCAAGGGCAATATTCATGTAATAGGTATCAGAAAGAATCATCTCAACAAAAACTTCCCAAGCCCCTCAACCTACCGGAGCATGCTTGCCACCTCGCGTCCCATCTCCTCTATCCATCCCTCCTCTGCAAAACTCAGGTAGCTCCCAGGTCCACCTATGATGATATGGTCGAGGACCTGGATATCAAGCAGCCTTGCCCCAAGGAATAGACGCTTGGTCACCGCGTGATCCGCCCTGCTTGGCTCGATACTCCCAGAGGGATGATTATGGGCAAAGATAAGGGCTGCAGCCTGGTAATCCAAGGCCTTTTTTATAACCTCCCTGGGATATACTACGCTGGCAGTGAGGGTGCCCTTGAAAAGCTCTTCTATCTTTATGATACCATGGGCCGCATCGAGAAAAGCCACAACAAAGACCTCTTTGTCCTTGAACGATAGGGAATGCCAAAGGTATTCGGCCATGTCTGAAGCGGCCTTTATATAGTTTTTCCCCTCTAGCCTGCAACGGAGGAACTTCCTGGCAACCTCATGGATAAACTTCAGTGCAAAGATATTATTGGGCCCTATGCCCCTTATTTTCAATAACTCCCTATCAGGCGCCTCCAAGACCGCGGCAAGAGAACCAAAATGTTTCCTGGCAGCCCTGGCCCTTTCCTTGCAATCCTGCCTGGGGGTTCCAAGGCTTAGGAGCAACTCCAAGATCTCGTCGTCAGTAAAGGAAGAAAGACCATATTCCAGGAACCTTTCCCGGAGGCGCTGGCGGTGACCAGCCAACTTCTTCTGCCAAGCCTCTTTTTTCATAATTCAAAGACCTGTCCCTTCGCCATCGTTATCTAGATTCTATGATCGACAATTGTGGTATTTATGC
>WFZW01000204.1 GCA_015489365.1 Deltaproteobacteria bacterium
ATTTAAGCAAATAGGGGACAAAATTCAAGCTGCTATTGTCAAATAAAGGTAGGAGCATCCAGAAAACGACTGCTTTATGCAAAGGCAATGCACCAGGTAGGCCAAAAAAGTCTGGCAAAATCGGGCAAGGGATTCAGCACAATGCAGGTTGTTTAGTACCTGGTACTTGCACCAAACAATGCTCCTTAAGCCCTGTGGAAAAAGGCTGCTACTGGCCGGGGAGATGTGAACAATTAGAAAGAGTAGCCTTGATTGGCCTATAGACGAACCTACGAAGCACCTGATGGCAAGTAGGCCATTTCCGTCTCCCTAGCATATGATATTATGCCTTTTACGATCCCATCTGCAATCCTGTCCAGATATCTTCCACTTTTAAGCCGTCTTTCTTCCTCCTTATTACTTATGAAAGACACCTCGACCAATACAGAGGGCATCCTGGCACCTATCAGGACAAAAAATGGTGCTTGTTTGACCCCAAGATCCTTTACACGTCGGTATCTCTTCCTGAGCTCCCCTACGACGTCCTCTTGAATCTTGGCTGCAAGTCGTGAGGATTCGTTGACCTTGGTATTCTTCATGATGTCATTCAAGATATTTTTGAGTTCACTGATACGTTTTTTAGATGTGGCGTTTTCCCTGGCGGCCACCCTCATGGCCTCTTCATCCAGGGCAAAGTTTAGGAAATATGTCTCGACCCCCCTTAAACGTCTATTAGGAGCGGCATTTGCGTGTATAGAGACGAAGATATCCGCCTTCTTTGCATTTGCTATGGCAGTCCTCTGGGTAAGGGGTAGAAAACGGTCGCCTTTTCTGGTCAATATTACCTGCCAGCCACGCCGTGCCCTAAGCTTGGCAGCGACCTTCCTGGCTATCTCGAGCACCACCTTCTTCTCCTTGAGCCCAGAGGGACCTATGGCACCAGGATCCTTACCACCGTGTCCAGCATCAATCACCACCCTCCTGACACATAACCCAAGTTGTTGAGCCAAAGAAAGATTGCCCGTCGATTTACCAGGCTTGCCTGGCATCCTATTCTTTTGATGATGCGGCTTCTTTGGAACCACCGGACACGACTTGGAATAACCTTCTCCAAAGGCATCCACTACAATCCTGAATGGATCTTCGAGATAAAAGACCCTGGTCTTCTCTGTCTTGTTCAGATCGAAAACCACCCGCACAGTCCTTGCCTTGAACTGAGCAACCCGAACCGCCTTAAGGAGCCCATCCCTTATATCTATTTCCTCCTTTAGCCCCCTCTTTTTATACGCAGGGGAAAGATCTAGGAAAAATCTCTTGGAAAGTCCTTTCCGCCTGTTTGCAGGCAGGTACCCTCTTTTGAAGGATACCGCCCTGGATGAGTCTATTACCACCCTAGTGTAATCCTTGTCAGACCAGTACCGTATGGAACTTATGATAGCCGTGGTCGAGCGGGTAGGGATGACCGGGCTCTTGACATGGGCTCCAGGGATCATTGCCCTCCCTTTGGAATCCTTGCTGGCAACCATGGAAGGGGCCCTTGGAGGCCCAAAACCCAATTTTTTCAATTTCCTGGCAGCAATACTCCTCTTGTCGCCCTTTGGATATTCACTCAAGATCTGCTCCAATGCATCCTTGGCCAGATAGAGCTTACCTTGACGTTGATACAGCTCGGCCATGGCATAGAGGGCATCGTCTGCAAGACGGCTCTTCGGAAATTTCTCCACCAGGATTTCATAGCGCATGATGGCGTTTTTAAGGTCACTACTTGCCCGTGAATACCCATATAGGCCACGATAACAACCTGCCATCATGAACAATGCCTTTGGCGCTACACTTTTATCATCTGGATAGGCAAGATAAACTAACCTTAACTTGTTTATCACCTTTATCCAGGCCCGGCGATCCTTTCTAAGGCGCGGACTCCTTGCAAGCCGGTCATATTGTTTCCTGGCCTGTCTATATGCAGATTCGGCCTTGCTGATATGGACCTTTCCTGCCCTGGCTTGCGAACAAAAAAGGGACGGGCAGAAAAGGCAAAACGCGAACAGAAATGTTAGCGATATCAGAAGCCCGGCAGTTCTGTTTTCTTTCAGCATATAAACGGGTACATACATGGCTCTAAGAGATAAGGCATAACAGAAAGTGCACCTCGTCAGTTAATGATCCTAGGATTTTTTCACGTTTTTCTTTAACTCTGCAAGGAAGTTCAGGGCCTCAATGGGGGTCATATTGTCAAGATCAGCATCAAGAATCCTCTTTCTCAAGGTGGCACCCTTGTCTATCACCAATGGAAGGACCATCTGGGCAGCCCTTGGTGGACCATGTCCGTATCTATCGATCGTCCCATGTTGGGTATGACCTTTTTCTATCTGTGACAAAAATTCCTTAGCAGTCCGTATCACTTCTTTGGGCACACCGGCAAGGGCAGCCACCTGTATACCATAGCTACGATTGGTAGCCCCATCCTGCAAACGTCTCAGGAAGGAAATCCTGCCATCCCATTCCTTCACGGCGATATGCATGTTTCGGACCTTTTTGTGTTTTTTAGCAAGTTCAGTAAGCTCATGGTAATGGGTGGCAAACAGGGTCTTCACACCGGTACCATCCTTGAATAGCAGATGTTCAGCCACAGACCAAGCGATGGAAAGTCCATCGTATGTGCTGGTGCCGCGACCGATTTCATCTAGTATTACCAGGCTCCTACCCGTGGCATTATGAAGGATATTGGCAGTTTCACTCATCTCTACCATGAAGGTGCTTTGTCCCTTGGCCAGGTAATCCGTAGCCCCCACCCTGGTAAAAATCCGATCAACAAGACCAATGGTCGCGGATGAGGCCGGCACAAAACTCCCCATTTGGGCCATAAGCACGATCAATGCAGTCTGCCGTAATACGGTGGATTTCCCAGCCATATTCGGCCCTGTGATTATGATGAGCTGAGAGAATTGATGATCCAATTTGATATCGTTGGGCACAAATTCTTCATCCAGGCTTCGTTCCACCACGGGATGGCGCCCCTCTTTTATTATTATACCGTTATCTAAATTGAGTTCGGGCCGGCAATAATCATATGATTGGGCAATAGTACCCAGGCTTGAAAGGCAATCCACCTCTGCTAAGATGGCAGCGACCTTTTGAATCCTGCTGCCTTGCCCTGCGATCTTCTGTCTTATCTCCTGGAACAATTCATATTCTATGCTTAGCCTGCGTTCCTGGGCAGAAAGGATCTTGGCCTCGGCCTCTTTCAATGCCGGGGTAACATATCTTTCGGCAGATACGAGTGTCTGTTTTCTGACATAGTCATCAGGAACCTTTGATGCCTGGGATTTCGTCACCTCTATAAAGTAGCCAAAGACCCTATTATAGCCCACCTTCAGGCTTGCTATCCCTGTCTTCTCCCTCTCCTTGGCCTCGATACCGGCGATAAAGGATTTGCCATTTCTGTGTATCTCTATCAACTCGTCTAATTCGCGGTTGTAGCCCTGTTTAATGAGTCGCCCTTCCCTCAGTTGAGTGGGACAATCATCCCTGATTGCCGATTCTATGAGGGAGTTAATATCCTCTAAAATATCAAAATGATCGACACAGGAATGGATAGGGTGATCCTGATTGGAATCAGGGAGATGCCCAGCAAGCTCTTTAAGACATGCCAGAATGCCTGGAAGCCTCCGGGTCGACTCCTTAAGGGAAAGCAGATCCCGAGCATTTGCAGTACCCAAAACTACCTTCCCTATGAGCCGCTCCAGATCATAGACCTTCCTTAGTTCCTTTCTTAATCTACGTCTTATCTCTGTTTCTTCCTTGAAGACCTCAACGGCATCGAGCCTTCTATTTATTTCCTTTATATTGCGAAGGGGATACAGCATCCATTTTCTGAGCAGCCGCCCGCCCATTGGGGTCACCGTGGAATCCATCACCTCCAAAAGGCTCCCATGCCTTCCATGGTCCACCGAATTTGCAACCAACTCCAGGTTACGCTTGGTAGATTCGTCAATCAAGAGATGATCCTTGAGGGAATAAGGGGCTATCCGGACAATATGACCTACCCTTCCCTTCTGGGTTTCCAGTGCATAGGATAAAAGTGCGCCTGCAGCACCTATACCCTGCTTTAGGCCTGAAATACCAAATCCATCCAGACTCAAAGTGGAAAAATGCTCTTTAAGTATGTCTTCGGCCGTTTTCTCGCTAAATAGTGCATCAGGCCTAAGGGTCAGGAAGGCATGGCAAATCACCTGCTTAACCTTTGCTACCAGATAGGTGCCCTTCAACGATTCAGGCAAGAGGATCTCCGATGGCTCAAGCCTGGAAATTTCTGCCAGGGTACCCTCTTCATTGTCCAATTCGGTCAGCCGGAATTCTCCAGTTGAGATATCTAGATACGAAAGGCCCCATAGCCTTCCCTTGCTACCGGGGAACAGGGACAATAGAAAGTTGTTCTTTTTGGCACCAAGGCTCCCTTCAGTGGTAATAAGGCCAGGGGTCAATATCCTTACCACCTCCCTCCTTACCAGGCCCTTAGCCTTTCTCGGATCTTCTACCTGTTCACAAACCGCGACCCTTTTCCCGGCCTTGACCAATCTGGTGAGATAGATATCGGCAGTGTGCACAGGGACGCCACACATGGGTATACGTTTGTCCTTGTTTCGGTCCCTGGACGTGAGGGTTATCTCCAATATCCTTGAGGCCTCCACCGCATCTTCAAAAAACATCTCATAGAAATCGCCCATACGGTAAAAGAGGATCGCATCCGGGCACGATGCCTTTATCTCTTGATACTGTTTCAACATGGGGGTCATCCCTGCTGATCCTGTATTCATTTTCCCCTTGCCTTTGCTACTGCCCACCATTTGCTACCTCAGATACCAACCCTTGTGCCAGAGGTGGTCCATATGTTATTTCCTTATAAGGGATAATGAAAGGCCTTATCTGCGAAGAATTTCTAATGGAATATACACAATACGAGGCCCCTAAAAAACAACTATTTTCGCAAGAAGAAGGCCCGAGGACAAAGGGTAGTGGGCCATAGGCTAGGCCCATTATGGGCCTGTTAATAAGGATATAAGGGCGTGAAGGTTTAGGTGATTTTAGTGGAAACACATGATGCTGCAACGCCAGCACCTTTTAAAGAAATTTTGAGACGTTTTGAGCCTGAATTCAAGAGGATTGAAGAGGCACTCCAACAACATTTCTCTTCACATATCCCCTTTGTTAACGAAGTTAGCGCGCATATCCTGTTCGCCGGTGGCAAGCGCCTACGTCCCTTACTTACGGTATGTGCGGCAAAACTATGTGGCAAAGACGGCGATGAACCCTATAAATTATCCGCTGTCCCAGAATACCTGCATGCTGCAAGCCTGCTTCACGATGATGTTGTAGATGCGGGCCAAATGCGCCGAGGCCGTCTGCCCGCCTATAAAATCTGGGGCAACAGCCCCGCGGTACTTGTAGGGGACTTCCTCTATGCCAGGGCGATCCACCTGGCAAGCAGTTTTGGTGATGTCCGCATAGCCAAGGCCATTTCGGAAACGGTTGCACTCATGTCAGAGGGAGAAATCATCCAGTTACTCCATGCAAAAAATCCAAAATTCGATGAAGAAACATACTTCAAGGTAATTAACAGGAAAACCGCTGCATTGATTTCCACTTCTTGCAAGATAGGCGCCCTCCTTGGAAGGGGAAGTGAGCAAAAGGTAGATGCCCTGGCCCAATACGGCCTCTTTCTGGGCCAGGCATTCCAGATGATTGATGACGTGCTAGATTACACGGCAGATACCCAGGAACTTGGCAAGGCAGTGGGAACCGATCTTGCCGAAGGCAAAATCACCCTTCCCATTGTCAAGGCACTTAAGGAAGCAGGACCCGAGGACCGCAAGAGGCTCATTTCCATGCTTGGTCAAGGTCTTCCTTCAAGGGAAAAATTGGAATGGGTGCGTAATCTTCTTAAAGATACCGGTGGAATTGCCTATACAAGGCAAAGGGCAGAAAACCTTATAGCATCTGCCTGTCAATATCTTGACATTTTTCCAAAGTTCCAAACAAGAGAATTCATGAAAGGCCTTGCCAGATATGTCCTTGAACGAAAAAAATAGTAACCACGCCAAAAGGTAGGGACGATATGCAAAATGATTTGCTTAACTTGTTAAGATCAAGGAAAGGATTGGCAACCATGGCCTTTCTCACAGGTGCTGCCATCGCAGGGGGCGGTGCATATGAAATATTCTGCCCAAGGGCCACCTGGTTCAACAGGGTGAAGACCCATGGTAGAAGGGACCGTAGTGCGGTATCCCTGATCTTTGACAGGCAACCAAATGCATCAACACAAATTTTATGCAAAAAGATGCATCAACTTGAAGTCCCTGCCACCTTTTTTATCGAGGCTCAAAGGGCAACAAGCCCTGCATACCGCTCAACATTAAAGAGGCTTAGTGCCTTCGAGGTAGAACTGCATGGCCAGGCCTATAGCCCACTTATATTCAAGAATAGATCCCGGCTAAAGGCGGAGTTCTCCAGGGCTATAGAAATCGCCACAGATATACAGGATCGTCGCCCCCAGTTCCTGTTGCCACCCTATGGATGGAAGGACCTGGGACTTATCCGTGCTGCCCGTGAATCTGGCCTGACCGTCGTAAACCCTTCGAAGATTCTAGTAATATCTGATCACTCCCATACAGACCAGTTCGAAAGGACCATGAAACAAATCGTTCCTGGTGACATAATATTGATAAGGCCCCTTGCTTGTAGGGATAATCATATCTTAACCGGCGAGGCCATTGATATGATAGTTGATGGCCTTAGGCAGAAGGGCCTGAGCCTTTGGGGGCTAAGCCCATTGCTTGATTGATATAAGAGGCCCTTTGGAATACCCTGTCTGTTTCTTTTAACTAGGATGATATCGTCATGCGCTTTGCTGTTCACCATCCCGTTCTTTTTCCCTGGCCTGGGCTATATCACAAGGCATCCGTTGTTGATGTGCTAGTTCTTCTGGACCTGTCTCTTATACACATCTGACGA
>WFZW01000205.1 GCA_015489365.1 Deltaproteobacteria bacterium
GCAAAGAGAGAAAAAAATGAAAAAACATCAGATTCCAAGGGCCGACCCGTTAGAAATAGGTTACTGGATAGAATTCCTTGCAGGCAAGATAGGGCCAAGGCCCTACAGTTCACCTGGGGTCCTGGACAATGTGGCCAGAATAGTGGCAGACAAATTCAGCAAGTTGGGTTATAGGGTGAGATTCCAGCCATTTCGGTATAAAAATGCGACCTATTGCAATGTTATTGCCGCACCAAGATTTCCAAATGATACCAAAAGATCCAATGATAAGGGTCTTGTGATAGTAGGGGCGCATTACGACACGGTTTCCAGCTCCCCCGGGGCCGATGACAATGCCAGTGGCATAGCAGGGGTCATGGAGACAGCCCGTATCCTGGCTGTTTCACCACCAAAGGGCCTGAGGCTCATTGCATTTACCCTTGAAGAACCACCTGCATTTCGCACAAGGAATATGGGGAGCTATCACTATGCCCGGAAACTTAAGGACTCCTCCGCCAATGTGATGGGCATGATATGCCTGGAAATGATAGGATATTTTTCTGACAGGCCCAACAGTCAAAGGTTCCCCCTGTTCTTTATGGACCGTATCTATCCAAACACGGGAAACTTTATCGCCCTGGTAGGAAACAAAAAATCCACATCCTGGACTAAACGGATCAGGGATGGATTTTCAAGAGGAACGGATTTGCCTGTAGAGAGCCTGAATGCACCGTGGCTGGTAATTGGTGTAGATTTTTCAGACCATTGGTCATTTTACAAAATGGGTTATCCGGCTGTCATGGTTACAGACACTGCCTTCTACCGAAACCCGCACTACCATCGTCCATCCGACCTTCCGGATACGATCGACCTTGAAAGGGCGGCCAAGGTAGTGGATGGAATCTGCCGGGCAATACTCAATGTATCAACCTAAACCTTCTTGTAACCCATATGGGAACATTTTGTCTTTCGTCTAGGTATGTCCCTGTGTATCCATGGCTAATTACAAAATGCATCTTCGGATAGATCCGAGAAAAGGAGGAAACACTGGACACAATAACACGCCGTATCCTTGATCTTACCATTGCCATGAGGAAAAGGGATCTCTTGCTTCAACTAAGTGGACAGGCCTGTGACATGGAAGGGCAACCCAGCCCCTTGACCCTGCCTGAGGTTTCATCCATCAAAAAGGCCTTTTCCAACAATCAATGCCCCAGGCAGACCTTCTACCAGGCCATGGATCTCTATGTGCGCCAACATGTAGAACCTGTCCAGGCCATGTTTACCACATGGATGTCTGGTGCCAAGGCACAGGTGCAGGGACAAGACATCCCCTTTTCAAGGGTGATAACCTGGTGCCAGGAACAGGCAAGACATGGGGCAAGAAAATTACTGGCAAAGGAAGTTAGATCCCTTTGCAGGTTCCTCGCCCCGTTCAGTCATGCAACCTGGCAGGCGATGCTTGCTACCCTTGAAAAAGACCTGGGCTACAGGGATTACCTGGGTTACTGCCAGGAGAAACGGGGTAGGCCCCTAGAGGATATAGCAAGACTTGCCAGTCAATTCCTTGAGATGACCGACCATCGATATCGAAGGCTCATATCCCCTTGGCTCAAGGCCGCCACTGGCCTTAACTTGGACGAGGCTATGCGATTCGATGCCATATATCTGCTAGGCCTGAGATATCTAGATGGATATTTTCCGCACGGCAATCTGAAGGATACGATAAAGGGTTATTTTTCCCGTTTAGGTATTGAAATCTTCAACAATCCCAGGCTGACCATACATCCAGACAGGGCATCTGGTGGCCAATCATTCTGTATGCCAGTAAGGATTCCTGGTGATATCCATATAATCATCGGACCGGGCCTGGGATGGCTGGATCTCGAATCCCTGTTCCATGAACTCGGGCATGCGCTAGGCCTCATATATACCGATGAAAGGCTTGCGCCGGAATACAAGGATTTTTATCAATCCCTTGCCCTTTCGGAATCCTTCGCATTTCTTTTCCAGAGACTGTGCATTTCGAGGCGCTTCTTGGTCGAGGTGCTAAAACTCAAGCGTAAAAGATCTGAAATGTTGTCCTGGGTACACAGCGCGAAATGGCTGGTACTTGCCAGGAGATACGCTGCCAAGTCTGTGATAGAATATGAAAATTTTTCAAGGGGACGGATAAAAAGGGGACAAGATCTATATGCCCGGTTCATGAAACAGAAAACCGGCTTCTCATATGATCCAGAAACATATCTCTTCGATCTCATGCCGGATTTCTATACCATGGATTACTTTACGGCGTTTCTGGGTGCATCATGCATGTGGGAATATCTGGACACACAATTGGGCGAAAACTGGATGCTTGACAGAAGGGTTTTTACCATACTCAAGGAGTGGTGGAGCCATGGAAACAGATACGACCTGCTGGACTTTGTTGAAAAATTCTGCCAAGGGCCCCTGACACCTGATGCATTCCTAAGGGGCCTGCCTGTCGATTTTCCTGTGGACCTTATGCCTGCTTAGATTTTTCCCTTGTAAACCAATCGGTCAAACGAATCCCGGCCTCAAACATGGCAACCAATGGTCCAAAAAGCAAAAGTTGGGAAAAGAGATCCGTTGGCACTATCACGACCGCAAGGATATACAGGGCCAGGTAGCTCAACTTACGATTTTTCCTGAAATAATCCTTTCCAATCAGGCCACTTCGTCCTACAAGGGCCATGAGAAAGGGTATCTCGAAGATCAGTCCGAAGGTAAAGATGGTCTTCAAGGCAAACAGAAGGTAATTCTGGAGTCTGGGCAGGGCCTCGAGCCCCTGATTTGCATACCCAAGGGTTATGGTGAGTATTGCGGGCATTACTACCCAATAACCAAATATTCCCCCGGCCAGGAAAAGGCCCAGCCCCCAAAAGATGATCTTCTTAAGGATCCGCTTTTCGTTTTCATACAGGCCTGGTGCCAGGAAGGCCCATACCTGGTATAGGATCACAGGGGTTGAGACGATAAGTGCACTCCAGAAGGCCACCTTGAGATAGGTCATGAAGCCTTCGGTCAAGGCGGTAAAAACAAGGGAACTGTCAGGGGGCAAGGCCTGTTTTACTGGATAGAACAGGATGGCGACAAGGGGCCTGGAAAAGGCATAGCAAATAATGAAGGCAACGAAAAAGGCTACAAGGCAGGTAATAAGCCGCCGCCTTAGCTCACCTAGATGCGACTGAAAGGGCAGTGTGTCCAGGGACATCTATTTTGAGATGCTCCCTGCCTGATCATTGGCCTTTCCTGGTTCCTCGGGCCCTTCCTTTTCCTTCCCTAGTATCTCGGCCGATGAAACCACATCCCTTTCCCATTCCTCCAGATCTGCCCTGTCATCCCTTTTTTCAGGGACCTCTTTTCCCTTGCCTGTTGCAGCAGGGCCAGAGGCCTCGCGCCATTCAGGCCCCAATCCACCAGGATTACCCCTGGTTGCCCCACCTTGTTCACCATCCGACGCATGCCCACCCTTTTGAGAGCCAGGGCCAAGATCCCAGGAAAGGGGATTCTTGAGGTTCTTGAGCTCCTTGATTTCCTTGAATTCTTCCAGATCCAATTGTTGCTTGAATTCCTCAGAGGCCTTCTTGAGATCCACCACGAAACGGGCGAGCTGTTTTGCCACCTTTGGGAGCTGGTCTGGCCCCAACACGATTAGTGCCAAGGCCATGATCAAGATTAATTCTGGAAGCCCGATACCAAACATTCTTCAACCTCAAAGATATATTCTCAAGTTCAACCTGCCCAGGAGACACATCAACTCGTAACTTATTGAACCGGCCCTCTGGGCAAGCTCATCGATCGTAATACTTTCTGCCCCTTGACGCCCCAGGAGGACCACTTCGTCTCCAGAATTAACCGATGAGAGGCAGGAAACATCTACCATCAACGCCTTCATGCAGATACGGCCGACCACGGGGCAACGGGTCCCGTGGATGAGGACCTCCGCCCTGTTTGACAAACTTCTCATGAAGCCGTCATCATAACCAACAGGAACGACAGCGATCCTCGATGGCCTTTTCGTGTAAAAGGTGTGCCCGTAACCAATGGGGGTATCGGCAGGCACACGCCGTATGTCCGCTATTCTGCTCTTAAAACTCATGGCAGGTCTCAGGTCAAGTATATCCTGCCCTGTCCCGCCTGGATAGACCCCGTAGATACCCAACCCGGGACGCACCAAATTGTATCTGGCAGCCTCGAAGTGTATGAACCCAGCAGAATTGGCAATATGAATCCACCTGAAATGCCACCCCGCCCTTGAGGCCTCTGTCAGTATAGAATTAAAGGACATAAGTTGAGCCATATTGAAGGGATCTGAGGGCATGTCTGCCACTGGCATGTGGGAATATATACCTGAGAAATCCAACCTGGGCCAGGAGGCCTTCATCTTCATGATTTCAAGAAATCTGGCCCTTGAAAATCCTAACCGCCCCATGCCGGTATCTACCTTGAGATGGACAGGCTGTCCCTTAACACCCTTTCTGGCACAGTAGCTGTTGAGTATATTCAACTCCACGATACGACATATGCCAGGGATCAGGTTCAATCTGATCACCTCTCCCACGGCATCAACGGGAAATCCTGAAAGCAGGAAAAGCGAACTGGCCACCCCTGCCTGCCTGAGCAGGCGGGCCTCTTCTATCTCGGAAATCCCTAAACCCCATATCCCTTCCTGGTCCAGCAACCTGCCTATTTCCACCAGGCCATGGCCATACGCCTCGGATTTTATAATTGGCATCAACCTCGCGCCGGATTCCATGGCAACATCTTGGAACACATGGAGATTGTGCCTGATGGCCGAAAGATCTATTTCTACCCAGTTAGAACAAGCACCTTGCATATTGAACCTTTGTATAGCCTTAGGAAAGATATGGCCCTGATGGGGATATTCCTGAAGAAGCAAGCGGCCCCCCATACATCTTTGACAGATCCGCAGGCCTTATAACCTGTAATCGTACGTGCAGTCCGTATTCTCTGGGCTGACCCTGGGCATGAAGACAAAACCCTACCCAGGATATACTTTCACGGTAACTTATTGAAAAGCCTAACTAATAGTCCGGGAATCCTTGAGAATCTCATGAATGGTTTCAGCCAGACGCGGCAGATCTGTTGGTTTTTCCAGGATCTTTCTGGGCCGCAATGAAAGAAAGTTGTACATATCTGCCTCTGTCATGTGGCCTGTAAGAAGTATCACAGGGGTTTGACTGCCCATTGCATGGAGACGGTGCAGCACCTCTGATCCATTCAATTTGGGCATGATCATATCAAGGATGATGAGATCGATTTCATCCCGTCCTGCCACGTACATTTCAAGGCCCTCCTGCCCATCCTCAGCTACCAATACCCTGTAACATAACATCTCGATAATCTTTTTCAGGCTTTCCCTCACATCTCTTTCATCATCTATGAGCAGGATCGTCCCCTCCCCCTTGACCTGCTGCTTCGTCCTTTTGAATCCCGATATACTTATCTCTGTGGCCGGAATAAAAAATTGAAAGCAACTTCCCATACCGGGTTCGCTATCAAAATACACCGCCCCCTTATGGGCCTTTACGATCCCATATACCACAGCAAGCCCCAAGCCCGTTCCCTTACCCGTTTCCTTGGTGGTAAAGAAGGGTTCGAATACATGCTGTCTTAGTTCCTGCGGAATGCCACAACCGGTATCCTTCACACGAAACAAGACATATTTTCCAGGTGGCAGGATTATGGAAGATGGCCCTGATCCATCTGGCCATGTAACATTGGTTGCCTCTATCAAGAGATGGCCACCATCAGGCATGGCATCACGGGCATTGAGACACAGGTTAAGTAGTGCCTGGTGTATCTTTTGGGCATTGGCCATGATGGGCCACAGGTCATCGGGCAGTTTGACATCCACGGTTATTTTCCGATCAACGCTATGCCTTATGAGTATGGAAATCTCCTTAACGATCGTCTTTGGAAAGACAGCGGTCTTTTTCCCATCATTTGTCCTGGCAAAGGACAACAGGCTCTTTGTCAGGCCCGCTGCATTTTTCACGCTGGTCTGTATTCTCGACAGGTATTTGGAAAATTTTGGATCCCTGTTATTGTTTTGTAGCCAGGATGTATAGGAAGAAATGGCCTGCAACAGGTTGTTGAATTCATGGGCAGTGCCACCAGCCAACGTTCCAAGGGCCTCCATCTTTTGGGCCTGTAAGAGCTGCTTCTTTATCTCCTTGCGTTCGATTTCGGCCTTCTTGGCCTGGGTTATGTCCTCAAGTATCCAGATGGACCCCTTGCGCACGTCCTCAAAGTCTATGAGTGAGACGGAGAGACGACACCACAATTTCTTGCCGAAGCGATTGTTGATCAATATCTCCTTACTATCCCCAAGCCCGTATCTGGCCATTGACCTTAATTCGTCAAGAATACCAGAAACTTCATCACCAGGCTGAAACAATGTCTCTATCGGGTGGCCTATGATATCCTGGGACCTGCATCCCATGATCTTACCCAGGGGATCATTGCTCCATACAATGTATCCATTTTGTTCCCTTACTATGCCCAGGTTTACGTTTTGTAAAATCGTCTTTTGTTCCGCAGAGATTTGCCTGAAAAAATTTTGAAGGCGTCTTCTTTCCTCTATCTCCTTGGTCAACCTCTCGGTAGAAAGACCGGCCTGAATTATATAGCCGGTTGTATTGGCAACATTTTCTAGTATGGCATACTCGTCCTGGGATATCGAATGCTTGGAAAAGAGGGCAAGCACCCCTATGGTATCGCCAATGCTATCCCTCAATTGATAGCCCGCAAACGCCTTAAGGCCCAAACTTTCCGCCCACTTGTGATTATGGACCCTGGAATCCGTAGTCACGCTGTTTGTGAGGAATTTCTTTTCAAGGCCAGAGGCTATGCGCCCGATCTTATAGTAGCCAAAGGGAACCCTTTTGTGTGTGCCTTGAATACTGGTATACCTTCCTGAGCTGGCTGCAAGATGTAGGCATCTTGAATTATCCTGGCATGGATGCATTGCACGGGCCTCTCTTGCATGGATGCATCCCTCATCGCATATATCACCTGGCTTGATTATCCAGATACGACAGAAATCCGCACCGAAGGTATCCACTATCCCCTGGGTTATGATACAGAGACGCTGGTAGAGGTCATCGGTTCGAAGGATATCATCATATATCTTGTTTAGTCCCCGGTGCCATTTCAATGAGGCATTGGATCTAAGGCCTGCCCTTGGATGAAAACCATTATTCATTATCGTGATTCTTTAAAACCGATAGTAAGATAGAATACCCTGGAAAGTGCATGGTTAGAGTCCATCCAGAAACGATCTTTTTGCCCGAATTTTAGACGCCGCCCCCGTGACATGAAAATACGATCCCTATTACAGCCGACTCCAGAATAGACACAACAAGGTATAAGTGACCAATCAAAAAATGCATTTTCGGATAAAAATGGCATGGCACTCTAGCCATTAACTGGATATTAATTAAAGAAAAATTTCTGTCAAACTTTCATGCGGCCCACACCTTGGTGCTGCACCCCCAATACATGAAGATACAGCCCATAGACTCTGTGTTTTCACGGTAAAATCACGTAAAAGAACGCATCCTCAATAAAGGACCTTGTTTTTATGTCAGTGGAGCAGCACCAAGGTGTGGGCCGCATGAAAGTTTGAGATAAAAGTTTAGTCCCATGATGTCCAAGTCCCTAAGATTCCTTTCCACCATACTCCTGCTGACTGCCATTGTAACCTCATGCACCACAGTTCCCATAACCGGACGTCAACAGCTCAACCTGGTGCCACGAAACCAACTAATGGCCATGAGTTTCCAATCCTACAAGGATTTCCTGAAAAACCACAGGATTTGTCACGACCCTGTAAAGGTGGCCATGGTCCAGCGTGTTGGTGAAAATATCAAACATGCTGTTGAGGATTACTTAACGCGAAAGGAGATGTCCTATATCCTATCGGGTTATCACTGGGAATTTAACCTGATTGAAGACAAGGCAATAAATGCATGGTGTATGCCTGGTGGTAAGGTGGTTGTCTACACGGGCATCTTACCGGTTGCAAGGGATGATAATGGGCTTGCCGTGGTCCTTGGACACGAGATCGCCCACGCCATTGCCAACCATGGGGCTGAACGCATGAGCCAGGCCCTTGCCGTTCAACTTGGCGGCATGGCTCTTTCCTCGGCATTGGCACAGGAAAACGGTTCAACACGCCGCCTTTTCATGGCAGCCTATGGCTTGGGCGCCCAGATTGGACTACTTTTGCCATATAGCAGGCTCCAAGAGGAAGAGGCCGATCATCTTGGCCTTATCTTCATGGCCCTGGCAGGTTATGATCCCAGGAAAGCCGTGGTTTTTTGGGAAAGGATGATGGCACTTGGTTCGAACAAGGAAAGGGTCCCTGAATTCCTAAGCACCCACCCATCGGATGCATCCAGGATTGCCAGAATTAAGGCACTATTACCAGAGGCCCTTGGGTATTATTACACATCCAAGCGGGTACATAGATTCGACAAGATCGACTACCGCCCTGAAAATCCAGGGACAAAAGGGATTACCACCCCCATTAGGAACTCAATGAATCTAAAGGAGGCACGATGAACGAACAAGGATACGCATCAACAAATAAACTAAGCATAATAGGAGCGGGTGCTGTAGGGACCTCTGCTGCACAATGGGCCGTCAGCAGGGCCATTGCCCAGGAGATTGTGCTCTTGGACGTGATACCTGGCATTCCGCAGGGCAAGGCACTTGACCTGACCCAAGCTGCACCGCTTTGCGGCTTTTGTGGAACCGTAACGGGAACCAATGACTATGCGGATACGGCTGGTTCCGATGTGGTCATAATCACAGCAGGCCTTGCCAGAAAACCTGGTATGACCAGGGACGACCTGCTGGAAAAAAATGTCCAGATCATAAAATCTGTTGCCAAGCAGGTGGCCATACACTCTCCCAATGCATGCATAATCGTTGTGACCAACCCAATAGATGCAATGGTCTACACCGTGTTCAAGGTCTCAGGGTTTCCCAAAACCAGGGTAATCGGCATGGCCGGGGTACTGGATTCTGCCAGATACCGGACCCTTATTGCCAAGGCGCTCCGGGTCTCACCTTCGGACGTCTCCGCCCTTGTCATGGGAATACATGGAGACAACATGCTACCACTTGCCAGGCTTGCCAGTGTCGGTGGTGTCCCAGTGAAGGAACTGCTCTCATCCGAACAGCTGGAAGAAATTATCCAGCGTACCAGGGAAGGCGGAGCAGAAATCGTTCAATACCTGAAGACAGGAAGTGCCTTTTCTACTCCCGGCCTGGCAGCGGTTGAAATGGCCGAGGCAATACTTAAGGACAAGAAAAGGGTACTGCCTTGTGCCGCCTATCTGGAGGGTGAATTCGGGGTAGATGGTTTGTTCATGGGGGTTCCCGTGGTACTGGGCAGGGCAGGAATAGAAAAGATCCTTGAATTCGAGCTTACCCCCACGGAAAAGCAGGCACTAGCCCAGTCGGTAGAGGCAGTAAAAAGACAGGTCGAGGCCACCGGGTTATAGGTATGCGGGATATCGGATTCCGTGGTGGCCGTTATTGGATATTGATCCTGGCAGGATTGATTACCATCCTGTTCTGGCTCTTCATGTTCGAGCTGCCCACTAAAAGGCCCCCGCTATTTACCGAGGTCAAATTGCAGGATCTGCCTGGCCCCCTATTTCCTGAAGACCCTAAGGGGCTGCAACAGGCGTTGGATAGAAGCATGGCCTTCCTGGCAACAAGACCGGATAAAGAAAGGCTGCATTTTGGTAGAAATGCCATCCCGGTCCATGCCATGTATCAGGCACTTTCAAGGCTCAAACGATGCATCGACCAGGGCATGGGCACGGAAGAACTCACCAGGATTGTCCAGAAGACCTTTCGTATCTACCGCCTTAATGATCATGCTAGCGGGTTTCACGTGGAACAAGAATCCCTGTTGGTTACAGGTTATTTCGAACCGGAAATAAAGGCATCTTCCCGGCGTAGCGAACGCTACTCCTATCCCCTCTATGGTGTTCCAGCCGATCTGGTCCGCATTAACCTGAAAAAATTCGATGATAATCTGCCGGACAGGACGCTGTGGGGCCGCGTTGATGGACACAACTTGGTCCCTTACCACACAAGATGGGAACTGTCTCTTATA
>WFZW01000206.1 GCA_015489365.1 Deltaproteobacteria bacterium
GTCCTTGAATTCTTCGTGTATTATGTCACGTTCGGCACTTTTCATCTTCTGGATGATCACCTGGCGTGCCGACTGGGCAGCTATCCTGCCAAGGCTCGATATATCCATCTTCATACCGATGCTGTCGCCCAATTCACTTTCGGGATCGAATTCTTTTGCCTCCTCTAGGGTCATTTCTGTCAAGGGGTCGGAAACCTTTTCCACCACTGTACGGAATTGGAAGACCTCGATTTCTCCCTGGTTCTCGTTGTAAGAGACCTCCAGTTCCAATTGTGAGCCGTAGCGTTTTTTGACAGCGGATTTGATAGCCTCTTCCAGGGCAGATATAAGGACCTTTCGTTCGAGGCCCTTTTCCCTGCTAACCTGGTCAATTATTCTTTTAAGTGTTAAATCCATTTATTATGATCCTCTTAAATTATATCCAATCTGGCCCTTGCGATTAAATCCAGTGGGATTTCATATTCTCCATCGTCCAGATCAATCTTTATGATGTCTCGTTCGATCCCCTTTAATATGCCCTTGAATCGTTTCCGGCCCTGCACCGGTTCCCTTGTCTTGATGAAGACCCTTTCTCCTGTAAAGCGATCGAAGTCTTCTGTCTTTACCAGGGGCCTGTTGATCCCGGGCGAAGAGACCTCCAGGGTATAATGCTCCGGAATCGGATCCTTGACATCCAGCAGATCACCTATGATCCTGCTTATATGTGCACAGTCGTCTATGGTTACCCCACCGGGCTTGTCGATGAAAATCCTCAATACCATACCTGATGGGCTGCCTGTATATTCCAGGTGAACGAGTTCCATCCCTGCATGGTTGATCAAGGGTTCCACCATTTGTTTGAGGCGTGTTTCCAAAACACCGTGTTTGATTTCCAGTCTCCTCCTGAGGTCTTTGTCTGGCCTTCATATCCAAAAGGTACAATGGAGCCTTGTCACCATTACACCCCCTGATGGGTCCAGCGAATTCTACCGGAACAATGAATTTGCTTAAGGGGAAAATTTTGAAAGCTTACTTAAGCAATCCCTTGTGAGCCAGGGTTTAGCTACAACAAAAAAAGTGGGCTTATGCCCACTTCATTAGCAGAGTAAAAATGATATCTTTGTATAAAATATCAACTGGACCTCCACTAATCGAAGTAAGGCTGCATGAAGAAACCTGGTAAGGTGGCGATCCACGCAGTTCAAACCTCAATAAGGGATGGAGCGGGCGACGGGGATCGAACCCGCGACCCCAAGCTTGGGAAGCTTGTACTCTACCAACTGAGCTACACCCGCTTCAAAAATCTACCCAGTAACAACTGGATGGAATCAAAGTATAAATAGGCGGCCATGACGGATTCCCACCCGATGTTGCGCCAGGCTATGCTCCGCAACAGGCCTGTTCTCGTACAGCTCGCTTATATTAATGTGATCAGGGATAAAATGTCAAGAAACTGGTTTAAAGATGGCAGTTGCGGGAAATTTTACGTTTTTTCATTTCTGACATTGCAAGATCTACATTCCCTTGTTGGATAGGAGGCTGCTTATCTTTGCTGCCTTGTCAGGATCCATCAGTGCCAGAATCTTTGCCACCTTTTTACTTTTCATGGCTGCAAACAGATGCGCCACTGTCTCCTCGCTCATCTTATCAAGGAGCGCGGCAGCCCTTGCAGGATCCATTGAACCATAAACCCCTACAAGGTGTTGGAAACGTGCCTTTTGCTCGGCCCTGGCCTTCTTGAGCGGACCTTCGAGTCTCTGCTGAAGGGCCTTGAGTTCATTCAATTTTTCTTCTATATCTGTCTTTAATAATTTAAGATCGGCTTCTTTCTTGTCAAGTTCTGCCTTGCGTGCATCCAGTTCACGAACCCTGGCCTTCAGGATATCAAGCAGTTGAGGGGCACATCCAGAATCAGGTTCACCTTGCCCCTCAAGAGTTTGATTCAACCTGGTAGTTTCCTCGAGGGCCGCAGTGGCAGTGGATATGCCCGGGGCGCTAGTTCCTGAAAGAAAGAGAAGGAAACCCGATATAATCAATTTTATGAGGCCTAGACAGGCCAGGAGCCTTAACGTTATAGTAACTGGGCGCATCTTCAATGATTCCTGGCTTCCAATATATGATTACAGGGTATGCGGAGCCGGAGATTTCCAGGAAATTTACTGTGAAAATATAACATCCCTACGGGCTGTATCTTCATGCATAAGGGGTGCGGCACCAAGGTACAGGCTGCATGAAGGTTTGGGTGGCTCTTCATCTATTTCTCCTGAGGTAATTGGTTATTGAAAAATCGTCTGCCTCTTTTTGCTCCCTGCGTTGTTGTTCTGATAGATAGGCTTGATAATCCCTGCTCCTTAGTCTCTCCACGAGTTCTTTTTCCTGATGGCATGTCTCAAGCCGGTGTTTTGCACCTTTTATCCTGTTGTCTAGCTCCATGATCCTTTGCTCGAGCTGTTTACATCTTCGATCCAGGTTAGATATGTGTATCCTGCCAAGACGGTAGGCATCGGCTAGGATGCCCCGGGTGAGCTCACTTTCAAATTCCCGTATGGCCTTGTCCTTCTTTTTACGAATTGTCATAAGGACATCCATGGCATCTGCCCGTTTTCTGATTAGTCTAGCCAGGTCTGCCTCTGCAATCTCTACCCTCCTGGCCTTAAGTCTCAGCAGAGTCTCCATGCGGAAACGATATGCCATTTCTACTGTTCCTTGATCCGGGTTGAAC
>WFZW01000207.1 GCA_015489365.1 Deltaproteobacteria bacterium
GACAGGTCATAAGGTTGCAGATCTAATATTTGCCCTGAATGAACGTTATCGAACCACCGTCGTCATTGTTACCCACAATCTTGCTCTGGCCAGAAGGATGGACAGGTGCATAGGACTTGCTGGCGGAAGGGCGATAGAACTAGACCGTTCAGAGTTGCGTGAATTTGGTGTGGGCGGTGGGCATTGAGCAATTGATGGCGATTTTTTTAAAAGCGCCTTTTTGATTAGCCATAGACAAAAAGTAAGATACTTCCTTCTGAGATAATCCGGTAACGAGTGATTGCACAATGGGAAAAAAACATGTCTAATATTCCTCTTCGCAAGAATGTTCCTGCTGACAACCGGCTGATCCATTGCGAAAATATGACCAAACCTTCATGCGGCCCGTACCTTAGCTCCTGCCACCTGAACATGAAAATACAGCCCTTACCCAGGATGTATTTTCACGGTAAAAATGGTTGGAACGGCATAAAGATTTGGATCCTGTTTCTCTGTCTCCTGTTCTTTTCCGGAATCTTCATGTCTTCATCATACGCCGCCCCGGCATCTGGTAGCATCCTATTGATGAGATTTTCATACTTTGGGCCTGACAAGGGCCAAGACGTGGCTAGAAAGATATCAGATCGTTTGTCCAGCCGGTTTAGTAAACTGGGATACAGGATGATAGGGCCTACGAAGGGGGTCCATTGTCCGCTTTCCCTTAACGAGGTGAAGGGCTTGGCCAGTAAGTACCATGCCGATTACGTGATCTACGGAAGCGTGAACCAACTGGGCAGGATACTTACCATAAACGCACGGGTCTTGGACACACAGGGTACTGAGCAGGGGCCAAGGATGTTCGTGGCCCAGGGAACGGTTTCGAATATCAATGATATACTTGAGCAGGTTACCAGGGACATAAAGAACCTCTTGTCTGTCAGGGATAGGATCTACGAGGTAAGGGTACAGGGCAACAAGAGGGTGGATACCGATGCCATACTCCAGAACATAACCACTAGAAAGGGGGAACTCTACAATTCCAAAAAGATTGCCTCCGATGTCAAGGCCGTTTACAAGATGGGCTTCTTTGACGACGTGAGGGTAGACGTGGAGGATACCCCCTCTGGGAAGATAGTGACCTTTCTCCTCCGAGAAAAACCAGCCATCCGCAAGATACGCTTTATAGGTAACAAAGAGATCAAGGATGAGAAGATAAAGGAGGTGCTTGATCTCAAGCCCTTTACAGTGATCAGTGCAAAGGCCTTGCAGGAAAACGCCGAAAAAATCAAGGCCCTTTACAGCGATAAGGGCTTTGTGGGCACAACGGTCGTGCCCACGGTCATTCCCGTATCTACCCAGGCAGCGGACGTAGTATTCAAGATAAACGAAGGGGAGAAGGTCAGGATTGCTTCCATAAAGTTCCAGGGCAACAAGGCCTTCTCGGACTCCGAACTCGAGGGGCTCATGGAGACCAGGGAGAAACGGCCCTTCTGGGATCTCAGTATCAAGAATATTATCGCCATGATAAAGGGTGAAAGGGGGGTGCTTAAATGGGATGCCCTCGAAAGGGATCTTGGCAGGATAACCGCGTTTTACCACAATCAGGGATATGTGGATGCAAGGGTTGGAAGGCCCATGGTGAAAAGGAAGGGGGCCAAGCTCTACATAACCATACCCGTGGAGGAGGGCGAACGTTATCGAGTGGGCAAGGTGGATATAGAGGAGAATTTTTTCAAGGACAAAAAAAAGCTCTTGGAAGGATTGGAGATTACGAAGGAAAAATATTTCAACCAACAGGTCCTGCGCCAGGACATTATGAAATTAAACGATATGTATGCGGACAAGGGCTTTGCCTATGCGGATATCGTACCAGAACTCAAGGAAGATAGGAAAAAACGGGTCGTTGACATCGTGTTGAAGGTCAACAAGGGCCCCAAGGTCGTCTTCGAACGGATCGAGATAACAGGAAATACCAGGACAAGGGACAAGGTCATACGGAGGGAGCTTAGGGTCAATGAGCTTGAGCCGTTTAGCGCTTCTGGCCTGAGGACCAGCAGCAAGAGGCTGAGGAGGCTTGGCTACTTCCAGGATGTAAACCTTACCCCTACCAGGGGTAGCGATAAGAAACACATGAAGTTGAAGGTGGCGGTCAAGGAACGGCCTACCGGCACATTCAGTATAGGGGCAGGATACAGCTCGGTCGATAAGCTCATGCTCATGGGAGAGATAAGCCAGAGAAATTTCCTTGGCAAGGGCCAGTCCTTGAGTTTCAAGGGGGTTCTTGGTTCCCAGACAAACCGGTTCTCGCTTAGCTTTACCGAACCCTATTTCAGGGATACCAGGCTTTCATTGGGGACCGATATCTATAATTGGGAGCAGGAATATGACGACTATACCAAGGATAGCACGGGTGGGTCGTTGAGGTTTGGTTATCCCCTTACGGATAATCTAAGCACCTTCTTAGGGGTGCGGGTGGACAATACTACCTTGAGTAGTTATGCCAGCAATTCCACTATTGCCAGGGATGCCGATATCCATACAACCAGGTCCATAAGTGCTGGTATCTCCTATGATACCCGAAACGATTTCTATCTGCCTTCCAGGGGGGTAAACACCAGTGTATCGATGGAATATGCAGGCGGCCTTCTGGGGGGAGACAGTGCATACATCAAGTTCGAGGGGGTGGCCAGTTATTACCATCCGATATGGAAGCATATCGTCGGTCATGGGCGCCTGGGTCTTGGCTATGTCACAGAGGGCAGCAACGGCAAGCTTCCCATATATGAGAAATTTTTCCTTGGCGGCATAGATTCGGTTAGGGGATTCAAGTACGGGAGGATCAGCCCGGTGGATAAAACCGGTGAACGGATAGGCGGTGACGTGATGGGTTATATCCAATTGGAAACCATCTTTCCGCTCATCAAGAACATGGGTCTAAATGGGGTATGTTTCCTGGATATGGGCGACGTATGGAAGAAGCTAGACGACATAGACCTGGCCAATACCAGGAAATCCATTGGCCTAGGGATAAGATGGCTGTCTCCAATGGGACCCTTGAGGATTGAATGGGGTTACAACATAGACAAGCAGAAGGGAGACGACAACAGTAACTGGGAATTCAGGATGGGCGGAACATTTTAGCCCAATTCGATGATCCCAAACCTCCATGCGGCCCGTACCTTGGTGCCGCACCCCCAATACATGAAGATACAGCCCATAGACTCTGTATTTTCACGGTAACAGGCATTCCAGAGGCTGGTACAACGAAGCATGAAAATGCTCCCTCTGGAAGCATTTTACTTTTTGTCCATGTATGTTCATGGCTATAAAATTATGCACCTTAAGTGCACTAAACGCGACATCCTGGGTAAAGGCTGTATCTTTCATGTCCAGGGGCGCAGTATAGAGGATACGGGCTGTATGAGGGTTTGGGATGATACTGAATCCGTAGGCTTATCAAGGGCGCAAGATGAAAACATTGGAAGAGATTTCCAGGTTGATAGACGGAGAGCTTTCCGGCCCGGGTGATCTTAAGATAAAGGGGATACAATCCCTGGATGCGGCAGGTCCTGATGAGATCTCCTTCGCAGTAAGCGAAAGATATGCCCATCAAGTGGCTAACAGTAGGGCTGGAGCGTTCATCCTGCCAACCGGATGGAAGCATTCCCTGCCAAGGCCAGCCGTATTTGTAAAGGATCCGTATCTGGCTTATGCTCTTGTCGCGGCTGCCTTTTCCGAAAGACCATTCAGGGCAACAGGTATCAGCCAGGAGGCCCACATAGGCCTGGGGTGCAGGATCAATAGGAACGTGAGCATATATCCCGGTGTCTTCCTGGGCAAGGATGTCGAAATAGGGGAGTCTGTGACCCTGTATCCTGGTGTAGTGCTCGGTGATGGTGTAACGGTTGGCGAAGGCTCAACAATTTTTCCAAACGTGGTGATCTACGAAGGCTGCAAGATTGGAAGGCGCGTCCGTATACACGCAAATGCCGTGATAGGTAGCGACGGCTTTGGATATGCTAGGGATGGCATGAGACATGTCAAGATCCCCCAGACCGGCATAGTGGTCGTGGAAGACGATGTGGAGATCGGAGCCGGCACTACTATAGATAGGGCCGCCCTTGGCAGGACAACGATCGGGGCCGGTACCAAGATAGACAACCTGGTACAGATCGGGCACAATGTGGTGGTTGGTCCGGGTTCTATTATCGTGGCACAGGCAGGCATCAGCGGCAGCACGAGATTGGGAAAGGGTGTGGTGCTAGGGGGGCAGGTTGGGTTGACTGGCCACATAGAGCTTGGCGATGGCGTCAAGGTGGCTGCCCAATCGGGTGTCGCAAGGAATATCTCTCCTGGAGAGGTGGTGTCAGGCAGTCCTGCAATGCCCCACAGGCTTTGGCTCAGGGTAGTAAATTCCCTGAAGCGCATCCCTGAACTCATAAAAGATGTACGCTCTCTCAAGGAAAGGGTCAAGAGAATAGAAGATGGAAGATAAGAGTTTGCAGTTTGGGATAGAAAGGATATTCGATCTATTGCCCCACAGGTACCCCATGCTCATGGTGGACCGGGTACTTGAACTTGTGCCAAATCATATGGTCAAGGGCATCAAGAACGTTACCATTAACGAGGCATTTTTTCAGGGCCATTTCCCTGGCGAGCCAATTATGCCAGGGGTTTTGATACTTGAGGCAATGGCGCAGCTGGGTATCATCTTCGCCAAGGAGACCGATCCTGAGGGGCTGGCAGACAAGCTTCTGGTATTTGCCGGCATGGATCGTGTACGCTTCAGGAAGCCTGTGGTCCCTGGGGATCAATTGATTCTTGAACTTAAGTTGCTCAAGCGTAAGCGCTTCATGTGGAAGATGGAGGGTAAGGCCAGGGTTGATGGGGCCTTGGTTGCCGAGGCAGAACTCATGGCAGCAATACAGAAATAATAATCGTATCTATTCAGCCATGGACCCACAGGGACCTACGATGACAAGAGTTTTGTACCGTTTAAGTCCATGTGTGTTTATGGTACAGGAAGCTCTTTAATAAATACCGAACGGCTACGCTGAATAATTGCCGATAATCAAGGGAAAATACATGTCATCTGATAATTTGAATATACATCCCACGTCCATTGTGTCTCCAGAGGCAAGGGTCGGTGAAGGGGTCAAGATAGGGGCCTACGCTATAGTAGGCCCCGACACCATCATAGGGGATCATTGTGAAATAGGTCCCCACGTGGTGATCGATAGCGGTACGGAGTTGGGCCAGCAAGTACGGATATTCCAGTTTGCATCGGTAGGTGCCCCTCCGCAGGACCTTAAATACGGTGGTGAACCCACCAGGTTGCAAATAGGGGACGGTACAATAATCCGTGAATCCTGTACGATCCACCGGGGTACAGTGGACGGTGGTGGCCTCACCACCATCGGGAAGAACTGCCTTCTTATGGCATACTGCCACGTGGCGCACGACTGTCATGTGGGTGACCATGTAATTATGGCAAATGGGGCCACCCTGGGCGGGCACGTAAC
>WFZW01000208.1 GCA_015489365.1 Deltaproteobacteria bacterium
AAGTGGGAGAAAAAAATATCCTTGTGGGTTTTTTTACAGGTTTTTTTCCTCTCTTTCGACCTCCTTTAGACATTTCTTATAATATTTTAAACATTTCTTCAAAAAACGTCGCTGACCTCTCTTGGTTGACAGGTCCTCTCTCTTTACGGGGGCATCCCAACAGGCCAAGACTATGAGCCTGACCGGCATATTCATATCCATCAGACACCTGATTTTACTCTCGTAATAATCCTTGTGGGCCTGGCACTGGACCTTCCTGTTACTGGTTACATGGGTTAATGGTAATCGTCTTGCTCGTGCTGAAGATATCATTTTCTCTCACCTTTTCACCTTATCAAAGATTTGTGCGGACCCCCCTGGATACTATTCTTGCCTGTAGCATGATGTGCCTATCTACTGCAACATCAGGGGCTCGGGGTATTCATATCCATAGGTTTATATAATTTTTAAGCAAATTTCCTGCCATAATTGCACATGATTCGTGTTCACCCGTGCGACTGTCTTCCTAAGCTGCACCTCCATGGCGATTGCAGCAAAATTCTTAAGGACTTCCACACAATATGCCGATAAGTTATCTATGAGAAGGGAACGAGCTATAAGTCCAGTACATACAAAATACAACCATACCTCTACGATAGATCTGTCTGCAGAACGCCGCCGCAGGG
Organism: Deltaproteobacteria bacterium; assembly: GCA_015489365.1. Lineage (GTDB taxonomy): Bacteria > Desulfobacterota > Dissulfuribacteria > Dissulfuribacterales > QOAL01 > S143-34. Next base: position 666 of record WFZW01000208.1, read on the forward strand.
AAATCATAAGACGACTGGATACGATCCCACCTCTACCGGCCGCAGCCCACGAGGTACTTTCCATAGTTGCGGGTGATCCAAAGGATACCGGAAGGCTTGAACAGACTATAAGGCATGACCCTGCCCTTTCGTCACAGATCCTGCGCGTGGCCAATTGCGCTGCATATTATCCCCAGACGCCGATAGATACCATCCACCGGGCAGTGGTATTCCTGGGATTCTCCGAGGTGAGAAATATCGCCCTGAGTCTCAGCATCTCCAGCGTATTCAAGGGGAGACCACGTTTAACCGGCTTCAGAACACAGGATTTCTGGACCCATTCCATTGCAACCGCGATGATATCGCGGATATTGGCCATAGAACTGGACAAGGAGGAGCCTGAAATCTATTTCACCGCAGGCCTTCTCCACGACTTAGGTCGTATAGCTATGTATACCTGTTTCCCCGACGAATGGGGCTCTATTGTTGCATATGCACAGGAAAACGGGTGCCCGCTACTTGTGGCAGAAAGGAAATTCGGCCTTCAACACAACCTGATAGGTGCATGGCTTGCTAAGAACTGGGAACTTCCAAGTATATATCAAAAAACCATTGCCACCCATCACCTGAGGTTGTCACATCCCAAAATAGGCGAACAGGGACTGTTGATCCAGCTGGCAGACCAGATATGCCATCACGTGGGAATGGGGCTAATGTCTCCACCGGCGGTAAATCGAAGGGCACTTGCCAATGCAGTAGGCCTTGGGCAGGATACACTGGAAATACTCGAGGAACAACTGGATCAAATCGAGGAACTAGCCTCATCTATCATAGATATATTACATTAGAAGCCCCCTGAAAAACTGCCTCTTTTATCCAACAACTGCGCTCTCATTGCAAAGGATTCAAATCCAATCAGCATACTCCAGACACCTTGCCCCTCAGGCCTCGTTATTGAACGAAACTCTCACGCAGCCCTGCCCTTTGGAGCAACCTCTTGGCATGAAAATACGGGGCCTTATTAAAGATATATTTTCGCGTTAACTAGTTGTCTTTTACCGTGAAAATGCAGTACCCATATGGGCTGTATCCTTCATGCCCTGGGGGGTGCAGCGCGGAGGATACAGGCTACATAAAAGTTTAGAATGCCCATTAGGAAAGATGCATGCGATCCCATTACAGCAGAATAGCAGACAACACACCCCCGACCAGGACCACCCACAGGATATCCACCTTGAAGCGAAGGGCAACGAAGGCACTGACACAAAGGACAGCAGCGATCAACGACCATTGGGCAGCCATGCCAAAACGTATGGTTACCGCAAGGAGAAGGCCAACAAAAGAACTTAATATTCCCCTCATCACCATCTTGAACCATGGTGATCTCTTAAGCCGGTCAAAATAGGGCACCACTAGCAATAGTACCAGAAAGGAAGGGGTAAAGATGGAAACTGCCCCTATCACTGCCCCCACGAAACCATACAGCAAAAAGCCAACAAAGGCGGCGGTAATGACTATGGGACCAGGGGTTACCTGTCCCAGGGCAATACCATCCATTAATGACTTGGCGTCCATTAGATGCCTTGCCTCTACGACCTCGTGAAACATCAGGGGCAGGGAGGCGTAACCTCCACCAAAGGCAAAGAGGTCGATCTTCAACATCATGACGGCCAGGTGGAAAAACGACCTGTTGATGAAAAAGAGCGCTGCTACGCCTAGCATCACTACAAATGCACACAGAAGGGCAAAGGGTATCAGCTCCTTGAAGCCGATGTCCTCTGGTTCATGGCTGGGTGAATTTAGGGTACCAGGATCTACAATCTCCTTGCGAAACAAAACCAGCCCTGCCAAACCCGATACAACGATGGCGAGCACAGGGCTTCCCTTTGCCACCAAAAACAAAGCGGATGCTACCACCAGGATCAGGTCCTTCCAGGACAATATGGTCTTTTTCCCAAAACCAATAGTGGCATTTGCCACCATGGCGACAATGATGATCTGCAATCCCCTAAACAGGGCCATGATATGGGGTAGACCATGGGCCCTTTGATAGGCCATGGACAAAAAGACCATCAAAAAGAAGGCAGGCAGGGCAAATCCCACATATGCCGCAAGTGCACCCCTGGCCCCTCCGGCCCTAAGCCCTGCATATGCCGCGGCCTGCATGGCCGTGGCACCAGGGATGGATTGCACCAGAACCACCCCATCACGAAACGACTCCTCCCTTACCCAGCCGTATCTTTTTACCGTCAAGTCCCTGATATAGGCCACCATTGCAGGACCACCAAAGGCAGTAAGCCCAAGCCGTAGAAAGGCTAAGAAGATTTTTAGTGCCGGGATACGCTTTTCCACAATCCCTTCACCTGCCTCACCATCTCAAGATCCTTCTCTATCTCTCTTCCCCTGACAGTGAGATACCCGCCTATGAGCATGGCATCTGCACCTGCCCAGAATGCCATGGCCTGGAAATCGCCCAGTCTGCTCTCCCTGCCCCCTGCTATCCTGAGTGCCTTTTCTGGAAGTATCAATCTGAAGATGGCTATAGTCTTCAGGATATCCGTCATCTCAAGGGGAGCCGCCGTTGCAAGGGGGGTTCCCTCTATGGGGACCAACAAGTTGATGGGTACAGAATCCACGTCCAACTCGACCAGGGAACATGCCATGGAGAGCCTGTCCTCCTGCGTTTCACCAAGCCCTATGATCCCGCCAGAGCACACCTCAAGGCCTGCCTCCTTTGCAGCCCTTATTGTATCAATCCTTTCCTGAAACGTGTGGGTAGTAACCACATGGGAGAAAAACCGTCTGGATGTCTCAAGGTTGTGATGATAACGACTCATGCCAGCATCCTTCAGGTAGCACAAGGACTTGCCATCCAGTATTCCCAGGGAGCAACAGACCTTGATCCCTACACGGGACCTTATGGCATGGACGATTTCTGCTACGCGCTCTACCTCATCACTATCCATGCCACGGCCACTTGTCACTAGGCTGAATCGCTCTGCACCTGTCACCTTGGCCCTTTCGGCCTCCCTTATCGCATCCTCTGGGGATCTTAAGGGATAGACGGACACGCTGGCGCTATAACGGGCAGATTGTGCACAGAAGGCGCAATCCTCGGTGCAGCGGCCAGAGCGTGCATTCATTATGGTACATAGGGAGAACTTATCTCCCCTGTATCTGAGTTTTGTCTCAAGGGCCTTGTCCATCAACCAGGAAAGGGGCATAGAGGCCAGTTCATGTACATCCTTTTTATTCACTTTCATGACATTTTCAACTGAATTCCCTGTTACAGATTATCTTTCTGGGATATACCATGGCATTGTAAAATGGGCCAAATTCCTCTACAACCGATTCTGTGCAACCAAACAGGGGAATATATCAAAGCCCCAGACCCTCGAAGGTGGCCTTGCACCGGGAAAGGATATCGCTGATCTGCTCAATACTGACACAAAGCGGGAGAAACAGGTAGATTACATCCCCAAGGGGTCTTAATATCAGGCCGTGTTTCAGTCCTTCAAGGTACACCTGAAATCCCATTCTCTTCTCTGATGGAAACGGTTTCTTACTGCCCTTATCCGCCACCAGTTCCAAAGAGGCTACCATACCTATCCCCCTTACATCACCTACGGATTCGAATCTTGCCAAATCCCTCATCCCGCTCTGGAGCGCTTCCACCTTTGAGGGTAAGCCTTCAAGGGATCTTTCTTCTTCAAATACACGGAAGGAAGCAAGGGCAGACGCCACTGCCAATGGATTGGCTGTAAATGTATGGCCATGGAAAAAGGTCTTGCCCTCATTGTAATCGCCGTAAAAGGCCTTGAAGACCTCTTCAGTGGTCATCGTGGCCGACATGGGTAGATAGCCGCCTGTAAGTCCCTTGGAAATACATAGGAAATCCGGGCAGATTCCGGCATGTTCAAGGGCAAACATCCTTCCAGTTCGTCCAAAACCCGTGGCCACCTCGTCGAGTATAAGGTGAACACCATAATACCTACAGAGGCTTGCAATGCCCTGTAGGTATTCCACTGGATATACGATCATCCCCCCAGCCCCCATCAAAAGCGGTTCAAGGATCAATGCCGCGATATCCTCCGCCCTTCCAGCTAGAAGCCTTTCAAGTGGCTTCAAACATTCCAGGGCACATCCTGGTGCCCTCGGGGGACCGAAAAACGGAAGGTCGTCACGGGACTCACACACAGGTGATGATGTCTCTATCCCGCACGGACAACGATAGCAATAGGGGGTTGGAAGTCTGAAGGAATCAAATGTTAGCCTGTCGAAGGGACCCTTGAATGCAGGCACTCCCCCGAGGCTCATTGTACCGATGGTATCACCGTGATAGCCCCTTTCAAGGGCAATAAAACGCTCCTTACCCTCGTGGCCGGTCTGCTTCCAATATTGAACGGACATCTTTATGGCCACCTCGCACGCTGTGGAACCGTTATCCGAGTAAAAGACCCTGGTTAGAGGCTCGGGCGTAATAGAAACCAGTTTCTCTGCCAGGCGGATGGCCCCTTCGTGTGTGGTCCCTGCAAAATGGACTTGTTCCAGCCTGTCAAGTTGCCCCTTGATATACGACTTGATGATTGGATGATTATGGCCATGAAGGATACACCACCAAGAAGAGATGGTGTCATAATAGCGTCTGCCCATGGAATCGAACAGATACACCCCGTCTGCATGATCAACGAACAAAAAATCCCTATCCTCATAATCCTTCATCTGGGTATAGGGATGCCATAGAAATCTCCTATCCTTATCCAATAGTCTTTCGGTTTCCATCTTAGTTGACATCTCTCCTAAGCTCCATATCAAGATCAATATCCCCCTGTGGGGATATCAGAATGCCACTTCATGGTAACATACATCTACAAGCCCAACCCTCACGCAGCCCGGAACCTCGATGCCGCCTGCAAGCATAAAAACACGGTGTCCATGGCTAAAAAATGTATTTTTGGATAAAATCCTAGGGCATGCGGTAAAAAAGTAGATCTATCGGCCTGAGGGAAACGTCCCGGTCATCCTGCCAGGATAGATGCCCCATCAAACATAAATGTATTTAGTCCTGGGGCTACCTGCTTGAAGATATCTACCGTATGGGGATGGCATGTGAAAAACAGAACCTGATGTCGTTTTGCAACCTCCAATATGGTTTCCGCTGTACGCCTGGCCCTTGAGGGATCGAAATTTACCAGGATATCATCCATTATGATCGGAAGCCTTTCACCATTTACGATATAGTTGGTTACGTACCCAAATCTCAATGATAGGTATAGCTGCTCTGCTGTTCCCCTACTGAGCTCCTGGGGCCCTTTACGCATTCCGTCTTCTGATACTACCTCAATGGTATTCCCGCCGATAGGGGTCACTATTGCGTTATACTTCCCTCCGGTGATTCTTTCAAAAAAACGACTGGCATCCCTGATAACCTTAGGCTGTTTGTCCCTCTCGATACGCCTCCTGGTCTGTTCAATAAGTTTAAGGGCAATGGAATAGCGACACCAATCCCTGGCAAGCCGCCTCATTTCCTCCACGAGGGATTCCTGCTGGGATCTCAGGATAGAAATCTCCCTGGAAGAGGAAAGCTCCTTCATGCGGGCATTAAGATCTGCCCTCTCCTGTATTGCTCGATCAAAATCTCCTGTAATCTCATCAAGTTTTCTTTCAACATCATCGAGCATCTCCTCCACCTTCTGCCTATTAAGTCCCTCAAGGGCCTCTGCCAGCTCCTGGATTTCCCCATAGCCGGTCACCCTCAAGATGTTAACCTCAAGGGCTGATCTCTGTCTGAGCAACTCCCTGGCCTCGGTGAATCGATGCGCAAGTCTTCTAAATTCTTCCTCGTCCTTGGTTCCTCCCGATGAAATAAGCCTCTCCTTCTCTCTCTGCAAGAAGGCCCTTTTTTTCTTGAGGTTTTCAAGTTCCCTATTGCATATTCCAATTTGCTCGCGAAGGCTTGCCACCCTGGCCTGGGCCACCTTGGCCTCCCCAAGCCTTTTGTCCATTTCCTCTAGGAGGGCAGGGACACGATTTCTCCCGGGGAACTCTATGCCGGCCCTATCGATAAGATCCCTGGCATCGTGCAGAAAGGCACGTGTAAATTCTTCACTCATGTTGATCCTTCGCTTCGTCTCATCGGTCCTTTCCTGCTTGACTAGCACATCCTTGAAAATTCCCATGAGATCGAGCGCGGTATCGGGTAACAGGTCCTGCGACAATCCCTGTTCCTTGAGCCACCGTCGCCATCTCGACATGGCCATTGCCTCCCCCTCCACTGCCCTTTTTAGATGGCCCCTTGCCTCCTGCACCCTATCGAACAGATCCCTGCGTCTTTGTGTCCTGGAAAGGCATTCGGCCTCCAGCTCATGCCTTTCGTGGATCGCTGACCTGAGCGAGTCTGCCTCTTCAAGAAGTTGCTGTACCCTTGCGGGTAATTTTCCCAGGTCACCATCAACGGAGAATGATTGTTCAAAGACCGAATTTATGAGGTCGACATAACCACGTAATTCATCAACCATGGATGAAAGGTCCCTTTTTAATTCATCCCGTTGTCTCAATAACTCCCGGGCCGACTCCACCCTTGAAAATATTGCCTCCATGGCTCCAGGAACCAAACCTTGCGTCAGTCCTGTCCTGGTTAACCAGGCATTCCAGCGTTCTTCCACATGGACAAGGGCCTTTCTTGCCCCCTCTAGCCTCTTACGTAAATCGATGATCCTATGTTCCAACGCCTCGTGTTCATGCCTATATCCTGTGAGCATCTCTTGCTTGGCTTTGATCCTGCCTAATAGCTCCTGGAAATGGGCCACCTGCCCTTCTAGTCCAGCCAATCCCTCAGGTGTCAAGGGTAAGGTAGCCCCAATCCTGGTCGCAAAATCCTTGATAGTATCTTCGACATGGCCTCTTTTCCTTTCATTTTCCTCGATCTGCTCCTTCAAAGACGATATCCCTGTCCTTATATCCTTTATAGATTGCTTGATATCATACGCCTTTTTCCCCTCTTTCTTACTGATATAAAAGAGGATCAATGCCATCGGGGCAGTCACCAACCCCGAGAAGGCCTCTGCCCTAAGATCTGGCAGGAAATATATGGCCACAACAGCCAATAAAGACAGAAACAGGGAAATCGTTCCACCCCACCTTAAAAATGGTGCCAGATTATGCTCGAGGGCCATTGAAAGCGCGCCCTCTTCCCTTTGCCTGCCCATGATCCTATCCTCGATGGATACCCTTTCCCTGGAAAGGCCCAAAAGTTCTTCATTAAGTGCCTTGAGCCTAGAAACCATATCCTTGAACTCCTCAAGGGATCTGCATTCCCCAGGAAATTCAATTTGGGCTTTCAGCGAGGCGATGGCCTCCCCAAGGGACCCCATGGTACTATTGATCCTATCCGCCGTGGCCACTACCTCGTCGAGTTCATGGGATAGCGTCGCCAATGCCTTCCTTTTCTCGTCAAATTCCCTGGAAAACCTGTCCACCTCCCGTCTTACTGAAAGGGAATTGTCAAATGATTCCAAGATGTCTTCATCCCACCCCTTATTGATTTCCCTCAAGGCCTCAATGAGCCTCGATTGGATCCCGTCCAGCATCCTTTGCGTCTCCGGGACCTTTCTCACCAGGAACCCCAGATGCTCTCTACTGGCCTCGACCTGATCAATACGACTGAGATCCCATGGCGAATCTATCGGGGACGATTGGGCAAGCCTTACCAACATTTCTTTTTCTTCGATCCTGGCCTGCCTGTACATGGTACGCATCTCCTCCAGGCGATTCCTGGAGTTAAACACGGTCAACCTTTGATCATCCAGGCACCTTTTCATTTGCATGATGACATCACGCGTAAATATGGACCTGTCCAGACCACTTACCCTTTCAACGGTCCAGTCATGGCCGATCATGTCAAGAAGTGCCCTCATCTCTCCCTTCAAACCGTGAAGCCTACTTCGCAATTCAGGGAGGGCCCCTTCCGCCTGTCTAAATTCTGCAAGACGGTAGATCAATGCCTTCAAGGGCGATTCCAATCCTATCAGGTCCTGGTCTATGACTGTGTCCGACACCTCCTTCTTTAAGGCATCCAGATTGAGAAGGAGCCTTTCCTCCTGGTCCTCAACCTCTGAAAGCCTCTGCTTGATTACCTCGAGCCTGTGTATCGCATCCTCTGGAAACCTCTCGGGAATTGGGGCCATCTCCTCAAGCCTTGCCTTTAGGCCCATTACCTTCTTGAAATCCTCCCATATCTCCAGATATGAACGAAGTCTTGTCCTGTCTGAGCCCAATGAATGGCGCCTTTCCTCTAGATTCCTGAGCCTTAGCTCCAGTTCTTGCTGCTCTGCAAAGAGTTTCTCAAATAGATTAAATGCCTCCTTCGCCGTTTTGAGTTCTTTTCTGAGGGATTCAAGCTCGCAGAGCTTACGGTTCATGGTGCCAACCCTTCCCCTTGGCCTGAATATGCCCTGACAAGAATTGACAAGCTCCCTCTCCACCCCTGGAAGCCTCATGAGAGATGAACCAAGGCTGGCCCCATAGATGGCCCCCTTAATCGCGTCGTTGTTAAGGCTCTCAAATCCTTGAAGCTCCCCTAGGCTGAATGCAAACACGCTTCTAAAAAGCCCCTTCGATGTTCCTCCTAGGAGTGATTGCAACTCAGCCGCCCCACCCCTTCTACCATCTGGAAAATAAACGGTTACCTGCCCTCCCCTTGGGCCCTTTCTGCGCTTTATTTCGATAACCCCTAGATTTTCGAAATCGAGGGTGAGATGCCCGCCCAGATTACCCCCTGCCAATGGTGGGTAGGATAATTCCCTGGTCCGTTGATCGGCAAAGCCAAACAACATCTGGATGAAAAAGGCCACCAAGGTGGACTTACCAGCCTCATTATGGCCTAAAAAAACCGTTAATCCTTTGGGAATCCGATCTATCCTGAGGTCGTGGAAAAGACCGAAACCATCAATGTGAAGTCCTGAAATCCTCATCTTCTACTGCCATCGCGAAAATATAGATTGCCCTGCCAAATGTTTTCTTTGTATTAAACTTCCATGCGGCCCGTACCTTGGTGCCGCACCCCCAATACATGAAGATACAGCCCGTAGACTCTGTATTTTCACGGTAAAATTCAGGGATAGATTTGCCGTAAAATATGGCCTGGATAGGGGCTGTATCTTCATTCCCAGGGGTTTAACATAGAGGATACGGGCTGCATGAAGGTTTGGATAATCGTGCCGGTTAGATCGGGATTGCCAAACACTGCGGATCTACGAATCCAACATATCGACCACCATGAGCTTGGCTTCCTTGAGCAGATCAAGCAACTGCCTATCATCCAATGGGCCCAGGGCCTTCAAGATCCTCCGGTTACTAAAAAGTCCCTGTACTGCCTCTGCCAGGGGATGGCCTTTTCCAATATCATCTGATTCCCACTCGTGGGCTATTTGAAGAAGCTGGCCCACGAAATCATCGCCCTTCATCCTGGCAACAAGATCGAGCCCTGGAAGACATCTGGACTCTAGGGCCTGTAACCATACCGGTGGAGTAGCCTCTTCAAAGGCCTCCCTTATACCGGTTTCAATCCCCTCTAGTGCCCCTGCCTTGTTTAGATCCTTGAACAACGAGCTCCTGCCTGTAAGAAAAAATCTAACTATGATGGCCTGTTCAGGCGTACCGGCCCTGAGGGCCTGAATCCTCTGGATAACAGCCTCTTCCAGGCCGTCTAAGGTGGGCACGCTCGAGATATCTAGCTCCTCTGAAAACCAGCGAACACCACACAACTCATGAAAATCCATTTCGTCCACATGTCCATCCGTTACCCGAACCAGATAGCACCCCCTTGGTCCTGGTTCCCTAAATGTGCGACCCTGGATATTACCAGGATAAACCACATAGGGTTGTTTCAAGAGGATTTGCCTTGTATGGACATGGCCAAGGGCCCAGTAATCGAACGGAGATGATTCTAAATCCTTCAAGGTACAAGGGGCATACGGTTCATGACCGGTATGCGAACCCACGTTACAATGCAACAGACCGATATTGAAGGACCCGTTGCCGTGTGGATGGAACAATCGTGCAAGATTTCTCTTTTCCCTACGGTGGGAAAAACTCATACCAGTGATCGTGGCCAACGGTCCAGAGGGGCCTGAAAAGATCGTTGTCTCAGGGGCCTTGCTTGAGAAAAAATGTACATTTTCAGGCCATGTTATGGCACTAAGTCCAGTATCCGAAGGATCATGGTTACCGTGGACGACGTAAGCCCTAATACCATGTTTCTTCAGGTGATCCATGCCCTTCCTGAAGGCCAATTGCGCCCTGATACTCCTGTCGGCGCTATCATATACGTCCCCTGCCACCAATACGAAATCAACCCTGTTGTCCACAGCAAGTCTTATGAGGGCATCGAATGCATCGAAGCTTGCCTGCCTGAGGATATCTGCAAACCTGGGCGAGTCGATTACCAGGCCCTTGAACGGGCTGTCGAGGTGAAGATCAGCAGCATGTATAAAGGAAAAAGAAGACATGTCTAAAGGCTCAAACCTTCATAAAGGATCACGTGTTTGTGTTCACAGAGCACGGGCTTAGCGTGATGGGTATAAACATTACCCTGGATCTGTATTCCAGCAGATGCAGAACAGATCCATACTTGCATTTTTTCAGCCCTGGAACCTATAATACAATATCTTTTAGAAATTATAACAAGGCCTTTAAGCCTTGTATAAAACGACATCGACGAAATCGATAAATGGTAGGAGGTAAATCCATCCCTACAGAATAATTTTTTTACAAAAATCCTGTAACATTTCCACCCACAGGGATGGCACGGCTCCACATCAAGAACGTCCGGGTTGGAAAGCAGATTTGCCGAACTGATCAGAAGCACGCCATCACTTAGACCGTCACTTTCCTCTTCCAGAAGGGCCGCTTGGCTGTCTACCGGTAGGTCTTGCAACCAGTACCTGTGAGGCCACGGGGAGATATACGCGAAGGAGATTCGATATGGGTAGGTTACTCAAAATTATCACGGTACTTGTGGCTGTTATAGTTGTAATAATCGTTGGCCTTGCTACCTTCATACACTTCTATCTCACAGAGGGGCGGCTTAAGGCACTCATCATCCCCCAGGCAGAAAGAAGCCTGGGCCGCAAAATAGATGTTGGAAGTATAAAGGCAGGACTATTTACCGGCATAGTCATAAAGGATGTAACCATAAAGGAGGCGGATGGCAAGACAGATTTTGCACGATTAAAGGCCTTCGTATTGAGATACAGCCTTTTACCCCTTCTCCACAAAAACCTGGAGGTAAACACGATCGTAGTGGACTCACCATTTGTACGGTTGATCCGTGAAAAGGATGGGCGCTTCAACTATGAAAGCCTAGGTTTCCTTTCCAAACCTGCCCACTCTGGAGCCAGGGCACCAAGACCAATGGCCCCTTCCAGTCCACCGGCTTCTGAGGCACTTCCGTTAATCCTAACCGTGGACAGGATCCATATAAAGGATGCCAAGGTTGAACTGCTCGACAAGATGGGCGAGATACCTGAAACCGATGCCAAGGCCGACATGAAACTTTCATTGAAACTTGGCCGAGATATCTCATCGATGAAATACGATGGTGAACTCATATTTTCGATCACATCTAGATATGGCAACCTGAATCCGTTGATCTCTGGAAACAGCAAGTTCAATCAAAAGGTGGTGGATTTTTCCATAGACCTACTGACCGATGGCCAACGAATAAGTCTGACAGGCCAAGCACGCGATTATTTGAAGGCACCAAACATCAGGCTGGATGTCACCAGCGAGGAGATAGATCTTGATAAGCTATTGGCAGCAGCAGCAAGTCTTCCCAGCGGCAAAGGGGCGGCTACCCCTAGAAAGCCTGCCAATGGCAAAGAGAAACCAACAACGAAAGAAACAGGGATGGCAAACCGTATCCAGGCCAATGGTAAATTGGATCTTAAAAAGATAGTATATTCCGGTGTGGTGATGAGGAACCTAATGGCCAATTATCAGTACAAGGATCAGCGGCTTACTATCAAGGATATCTCAGCCCAGATTGCTGATGGCACCATCAACAGTGCAGTTGCCATAGATCTCAAAAAAACCGAACCGGCCTATCAGGGAAACTTGCTCATCAAGGGGGTAAACCTTGGGAAGATCATGTCGGATCTTTCCCTTACCAAGAGGATTGGGGCATTATCGGCCATTACTGGTTTGAATCTGACCTTTTCCGGTGAGGGCTCAACCTGGCCGGTCCTGCGCCAGACCCTGTCAGCCAGGGGCGACTACCACCTAAAAGATGTCAAGATAGAGGAAACACCTATCACCAAGGCTATTTCACTTCTCCTGGGCCTGAAGGAACTGAACAAACTGCAATTCGACACAATAGAGGGAAACCTGAAGATCTACCATGGAAACGTGTTGCTCAAATCCGAAATGAGCGGAAGCGATATCTCTGCCAGTGCTGATGGAAAGGTAGGACTTGATGGCAGACTTGATATGCCATTGACCATAGGGCTTGGCCCCAAATTTACCAAGAGGTTGAAATCAAGGGCATCGATCACAAGATATTTGATAACCGAAAATGGACAGACCGTAATCTCGTTGAGACTGGTGGGGACCGTCTCCAAGCCTATCCCCAGGCTTAATATGACAGCAATCAAGAAGAGGGCAGAAAAAGAGATAAAAAAGAAGGCATTCCAGGTATTGGAAAAGGCGCTTGACAAGAAATCCAACAAGAAAGGCCAACCCACTAGTGGTACGAACAACAAGGGCACGCCAGCGGGACAACTCCTAAAGGAATTCTTTGGCAGGTAACCGCCTGGTGCCACCTCAAGCCTAAGATGCCGTAGGATTGACAGCAAATTTTTTATTCCTGGAAGGTACGCCCTAAGGCATATATATGTTATGTGGCTATAAGCGTAAACTTACAGACAGACGCAAAAAGGGGTAAGCAAAAGCGGCATCCATGCTTGACAGGATACCGGCCTATTTGTTGATTACGATCACCTCCCTTGCCCATACTTATAACCATCATCCTTTCTTGCTGTCATGGAGAACAATGCCATAAAAAAAATCTGGGAAAATATCTACAAATGGACATGGAGTGGCCCCATACCACATGGGGGCAAGGGGCCAAAGGAGTTCATTCGCATAATAAGCAGGCTTTTATTCATACTGGCAAGGGAATTCCAAAGGGATGCCATAACGCTGCGGGCCAGCGCCCTTACCTATACTGTTGTACTATCCCTGGTACCGGTCCTGGCACTGGGCACTGCAGTCCTCAAGGGACTCGGGGCTGGAGACCAGATGAAGGAGGCGGTCTACCGATTTATAGACCAGTTTGAAACCGAACAGGGGCTTACTGGTACCGGAAAGGGCCTATCACCTCCATCATGGCACGGGTCTTCTAGCTCCAATGCCACGGCATCCCCCTCTGGTACGCCTGAAAGTGCATCCGTCCAGGCAAGGCTTTCTGTACACCTGCGCACCGCTGTAGACAAGATATTCGATTACGTGGACCGCACCAACTTTGCCACCCTTGGAGTACTGGGCATCCTGGGTGTTGTATTCACCGTAATATCCCTATTGAGCAATATCGAACACGCCATGAACGTAATATGGCAGACCAGGAGGGGGCGATCCATTGGACGGAAGATAATGGACTATTTAGCCCTCATGATCCTCCTGCCACTTTCCGTGAATGTGGGGCTTGGGGCAATGGCAGCGCTTCAAAGCCCTTCCCTGCTCATACACCTGGAGAGGTGGTTTCACATGGCCTGGCTCGGCCCTTTATTACTTCGATTGTTTCCTGCTGCCCTGGTCGTAACCACCTTTGTCCTACTTTATCGCTTTCTGCCAAACACGAAGGTCAATCTGGTACCCGCACTGGTTGGTGGGATATTCGGCGGTGTGCTCTGGATAGTGGTTCAGGCCCTCTACATAAAGTTACAGATCGGAGTGGCCCGTTATAATGCCATCTACGGTTCCTTTGCCACCGTCCCGCTGTTCCTCATATGGATCTATACAGGGTGGTTGGTCTTTTTGAGCGGTGCTGAACTTTCCTATGCCGTCCAGGTATGGCGACGATATTTCCCAGGGAAGGAACAGGCCTATCCGTTTTACTGCCTCAGGCTTGCCTATGATATCCTCATAGAGATATTCAAAGACTTCAATAACGGCAAAACAACGGATTATGACTCCCTTGTTCAACGTCTTGCCAGCAGCGACATGGAGATTCGAAAGGTTACTGACAGGTTGAAAGGGGCTGCCCTCGTAAGGGAAATTCAGGAGGATGGATCCTTGCAGCTCTTGCCATCGAGACCACCAGAAACTCTGGGACCAGACAAGGTATTTGACGCCATATGCGGGAGGATCAAGCAGGAAACGCAGGGTGGCAAACTGGCCAGGCTAGCGGCGGATGCGGCCAGGGAAGTACTGGGAAAGAAGACCATGGCCGATATGTTGCGTACGGTAAAGGAAAACCCCATATCCGGAGAAAAAAGGAGACAGGATGGACCATAAGATGCCGGAGAAGCTGGGCCTTAAGGAATTGGTGGCCATGGGCATAGGGGGCATGGTTGGCGGTGGGATCTTTTCGGTACTGGGACTGTCGGTGGGCCTTGCAGGCCACAGTGCCCCGCTGGCCTTTGCCATAGGAGGGGTGATTGCGCTGCTTACTGGCCTATCCTATGCAAGGCTTGGCCTAACCTTCCGTTCAGACGGCGGAAGTTTTACATACCTCGAGTACGCCTTCCGACAAAAAAACATAGCGGGGCTAGGGGGCTGGCTGTTACTAGCCGGCTATCTTGGTACCCTGGCCTTATATGCCTTCACCTTCGGGGTCTACGGAAGCGCCATGTTGGGTGCACCTGCCCACGGATCACCTGTTGATCACATACTTGAAAGTGGGATATTACTGCTCTTTCTTTCGATAAACCTCTACGGCGTAAGGGCTGCCGGGCATACGGAGGACGTAATTGTCATGGTGAAGGTAGTGATACTTTCCCTCTTTGCCATATCCGGTCTCTTTTTCGTCAAGACAGACCTGCTCTTGCCTGTCTTCAACAAGGGAGCCGCAGGCCTGTTCATGGGAGCAGCCCTGATATTTGTTGCCTACGAGGGCTTTGAATTGATACCCAATGCAGTAAAGGAAACCTTAAATCCTGAAAGAAATCTCCCCAGGGGCATCATTCTTTCTATAGTAATTACCACGGCAATCTATATACTGGTTTCACTTGTTGCAGTAGGCAATTTGGCTCCAGAGGCAATAAGCAAGTACAAGGAATACGCATTGGCAGCCGCAGCAAGGCCCTTCCTGGGCCATGCCGGGTTTCTACTGATAGGGCTTGGTGCACTATTATCCACGGCATCTGCCATCAATGCCACCATGTTTGGAACTGCAAGGCTTGGCAAGGTCATGGCCCAGGAAGAGGAACTGCCCAAGGTCTTCTCCCATCGAGAACGGACACGCGACATCCCGTGGGTGAGCCTTTGCATAATCACGGGGGTGACCCTTGCCTTTGTCAACCTTGGAAACCTCACCATGATATCCTCCTTTTCCAGCGCAACATTTCTCTTGATATTTGCCAGTATCAATCTTGCGGCATTGAGGCTCAGGGTAAAAATCGGTATCCCGTGGCAGGCACCGCTGACCGGCCTTGTATTCAGCTTGGCTTCATGGGGTATTTTGATTGTCTACCTGTGGAAGCACAATCGAGACAGCCTTTTCTCCATAGCTATTTCCTATGGAATAATCGGGGTGGCAGAGTTTCTTTTCAGTAAAAGAAAACTGCTCTAAGCTTTCATACCGGCCCCTTCCTGGCGCCCTCCCCCTGAATATAAAGATACAGTCCATAGGGATATTGTATTTTTAATTGGAGAAGACCATATCTTTTATAACATAGGGCACTCAGCCACCCCTTGATGGAAACTATCCAATAACTCCTTAGTCCTATTCGTGATGGTACTTGAAGGAAAGGCTTACCCTGGCCCTGTAGGCCACTACCTTTCCCTCCTCAAGCTTCATATCAAGCTTGGTGATCTCAGCTACCCTCAGGTCCTTCAAGGTCTTGCTGGCTGTCTCCACCGCATTTTTTGCGGCATCTTCCCATGATTCCGTGCTGGTTCCAACGAGTTCGATGAATTTGTACACACTGCTAGACATAATACCTCTCCTTGTTTGTTGGTTATGCCTGCCCTCAATAACATATGTGTACCCCCAGAAGGTACATTTACTCTACACTAGACATTTGAAGCAAAGATAGGTAGGACAAATCTGTATGCACTTGCACTTTCACCATAATCTTCCGCTTCAATGTCCTATGGACCATCAACCCTGTTAGGTACGCACATGCAGGCCGGCTCAGACGATATGAAGACCTTTTACAGAATATGGTTATTCATTCCAAGCAGGTCAAGAAATTGTGGAATTACATGGTGCATACAGGCGATCATGCCACGAACCACCATGGCCATTTAAGCTATCGAACCTACACGGATCATATCCTGAGACACGTGGATACAAGATCGGGCCGACAGAGGGTATAGCTTGACATTATGAACCTGCGACAAGTAGACTTTTTATGCACAGGGATAAAGATTCCTTCACTGGCTGCTGGAACAGGCCCAAGAGGAATGGAGGGGGAACACATGATCAACCTGCGGTCTTTTCGTCTTTTATATCCCGTTGTTCTAATTACTTTTTTACTGATAACCGGCCGGGTACAGGCCGATATATTTCGTACGTTCTGCAGCAATCACAAAGAATATGTGGCAGTCGAAATCCTGGATAAGGATCTTCTGCACATTCGCTACGGTACTGGGAGTGGAAATCCCGGCATTGCGGTC
>WFZW01000209.1 GCA_015489365.1 Deltaproteobacteria bacterium
CTCTACGGCCGAGGAATTATCATCCCAGGCGGAGCAGCTTCAGTGTGCCATTGGGTTTTTCAAGCTGGATATGGCAAATGTAGAGCCGCGGCCTTCGAAGGTAGCCAAGCCGTCCAAAGCGGTTGAGGTTCACGATGATAAGACCAGTCGGTCAAGCAGACCAGAGGGCCTATCTGGTGGTATAGAGCTAGACCTTGGGGATGCGGCAACTGCCAAGGATGCCATTGATACAGAATTCGAGAGATTTTAGGGGGACGACATGGACATAGCCGGGATAACCGAAACGACCCAATATCTCACCTTTGAATTGGATCGGGAGATATTTGCCGTTGAAATAGGCAAGGTGCGCGAGGTGCTGGATTCCACCAGGGTGACCAGGGTGCCGAAGATGCCTGATTTCTTGAGGGGAGTAATAAATCTCAGGGGCTCTGTGGTCCCTGTTGCCGACTTAAGACTCAAGTTCGGAATGCCTGGGACGAAGGAGACAGTCAACACTTGCATAGTAGTCATGGAGATCGACCTCGAGGGAGAGCCTACGGTACTTGGTGCCCTGGCCGATTCCGTGCAGGAGGTCCTTGAGTTGCCTGTTGATAGGATTGAACCACCACCTAGGATCGGAACTAGGTTGAAGACTGGCTTTATAAAGGGGATGGGTAAGAGAGACGAGGATTTCATAATTATATTGGACATCGACAGGATATTCTCTACGGATGAGATCGCTACTGTACCGGAAAAGGCTCTAGAACACTCTGGAAGCATGCTGCTGGAGGGTGAAGGGCTTGATTCGTAGATATGTTTGCCATTAATGAACGGTCGTCGGGAATTGTTGTGCCTTTCCCCTATAACCAGGATATACATGATACCTGGATGTCCGACCGGGTATTCCATAGACTTAGTAAGTTTATACATTCTAAGCTCGGTATTAAGGTCCCGCCGGTCAAGAAGACCATGCTCGAGGCCAGGCTCAGGAAGCGGCTGAGACATCTTGGGATCAGGTCCTATGATGAATATTGTGATTATCTATTCAGTCCTGAGGGTCTGCAAGACGAACTACATCACATGATTGACGTGGTGACCACCCATAAGACCGATTTTTTCAGAGAGCCTGTGCACTTCGACTATCTGGCCCAAAAGGCCCTGCCTGCCTTGTTGTCGAAAGATTTTCCGGGTGGCGGGAAACGCCTGGTTGTGTGGAGCGCTGGTTGCTCCACAGGGGAAGAGCCATACAGTATCGCGGTGGTCTTGAGCGAGGTATCAAGGAAGCTCAAGAGATTTCAATTTCTTGTCTTGGCCACAGATGTCTCCCGTCAGGTGATTGAAACGGGCAGGACAGGCATATATGAAGAGGAAAAGATAGAACCTGTCCCGCTTCCGCTCAGGAAGAAGTATTTCCTTAAGAGCAGGGACAGGTCAAAGAGACTGGTGAGGGTGGTACCTGGGTTGAGGGCAAAGGTTATTTTTCGTCAGTTGAACTTTATGGAAGACTACCTGGACTTGAGAGAACCTTTACATATAATCTTTTGCCGTAATGTCATAATATACTTTGATAGAAAGACCCAGGAAATGATCATTAACAAGATATTGCGCCCGTTGACACGAGGAGGTTACGTGTTTCTAGGACATTCAGAAACCATCCATGGCCTGGATGTGCCCTTGGTCCCAGTAGCCCCTACCATTTACCAAAAGATATAAGCACAATCCTTCATGCAGCCCCGTCTTCTCTGGGCTGCATGAAGGATTGGAATAAGAGGTGCAGCGCAGACAGGAGGACATGGCTATATGAAGGTTTGGGAGTGAAGCCTGTTCGTTCACGTATCCCCATAGTTCACCTGGGGCCAGGCAATATTTATGTGGCTGAAAGACCAAGTGTTGTTACTACCGTGCTGGGCTCTTGTATATCCGTGACCATGTTTGTTGTCCGTTTGAAGCTGGGAAGCATTTGTCACGGCCTGCTGCCCAGTTGTAACAAGCAATTCTGCCCGGCAAATTGTACTGCTGGTGCAAGATACGTCGATTGTTCTATCATGCAGATGTTGAAGAAATTGAATAGAATTGGGGTCAAGAGGTCTGAGATAGAGGTGAAGGTATTCGGTGGCGCAGAGATGCTTGGATCTGATAACGATTCCATCAATGTTGGCAAGCAGAATGCCATTTCTGCCTATCGTGTAATTGAAAGGCACGGGCTCAGCCTAGCAGCAAGTGATATTGGTGGTAATTGGGGTAGAAAGATCTTGTTCTATACTTACACAGGGGATGTTTTTCTCAGGCGCATAGAAAATGAAGGTAATACCCGGTAGCCCCATGGAAAAGCAGGCCTTGAATGACAAAAAGATAAAGGTGCTGATAGTTGACGATTCTGCAGTCGTGCGCCAGACCCTAGAGGGGATCCTCTCGTCAGATCCCCGAATCAAGGTCATGGGGACGGCAGCCGACCCGTTTGTAGCTGCGAAAAAGATGCGGCGTGAAGTACCTGATGTCATCACCCTAGATGTCGAGATGCCGCATATGGATGGTATAACCTTTCTTCTCAAGCTTATGAGCCAGCATCCCATTCCAGTGGTGATGTGCTCTAGCCTTACAGAAAAGGGATCCGATACAGCCCTTAAGGCCTTAGAGTACGGGGCCGTTGAGATTATCCAAAAACCACGTCTTGGCACCCGACAGTTTTTAGAGGAATCTAGGATCCGTATATGCGATGCGGTAAAGGCAGCGGCCTTGGCCAGGGTCAAAAAAGTGGCCCCGGTTTCGAGAAGGATACCGCCGAAATTGACGGCGGATGCGATCATGGCCAAGCCAGCTGGCAAGGCAATGATTCAAACGACGGAAAAGGTAGTAGTTGTTGGGGCATCCACCGGTGGCACCGAGGCTATAAGGGTCTTTCTAGAAGCACTTCCGCCTGATGCACCAGGAATAGTTATCGTGCAACACATGCCCGAGAGGTTTACCGCTAACTTTGCCCGGCGTCTTGACAGCACATGTAGGGTGTCTGTCAAGGAGGCCGCTGATGACGATACGGTAATAAGGGGCCGGGCCCTGATTGCACCGGGCAACCAACATTTGTTATTGAAACGTAGCGGCTCCCGTTATTATGTAGAATTGAAGGATGGCCCCTTGGTCAGCCGTCATCGGCCTTCCGTGGATGTGCTTTTCCGTTCTGCAGCCAGGTACGCAGGGAAAAATGCAGTTGGGGTCATCATGACAGGGATGGGCGATGATGGGGCTAGGGGAATGCTCGAGATGAAAGAAGCCGGGGCTATCACTATAGCGCAGGACGAGGCCAGTTCTGTAGTTTTCGGAATGCCCAAGGAGGCGATAAACCTGGGGGCGGTTGATCATGTCCTTCCCCTAGGGGCCATTGCCGCCAAGATCTTCAGGTTTTGTGCCGGGGATTGAGCCTGTCTGTCTTGAGGAGGTCTGGGGCCCACCAACCCGTCTTGTTTCAGGGTAGATATTACAGATGGTGTACCAGAAAGTGGCATCCATACCCCCTTACCCAGCAGACAGGCACCATGTGATATCCGTGCATGCCTCGCTTTGCCAAGTGGATAAAAAACGGGAGAGCCAATCCGGTGCCTTCTTTCCCTGTTCGATGGGTAGGATTTCATCGGACAGAAAGCGGGCCTCATTAAGGTCATGGGTTACGAGAATAACCGGTATTGAAAGCTGATTCTTAAGTGATTTGAGATCGTTTCTCAACTTGACCCTGGTAGCCACGTCAAGGGCCGAGAAGGGTTCGTCCAGCAGGAGCACCCCTGGTTTCCTGGCAAGTGCCTGGGCCAGTGCAACCCTTTGTCGCTCCCCTCCTGAAAGTTGGTGAGGTCTTCTCCTTCTTAGATGCAGGATCCCAAACAGTTTCATTAGCCCCCTTGCCTCATAACTATCTATCCCGGCAAAGATGATGTTTCTTTCCACTGTCAGGTGAGGAAAGAGGCTGTATTCCTGGAATACATAGCCGAGCTTTCTTTTTTGGGGCGGAAGCCAAATCCCTTTCTCCGTGTCGGTCCATATACTTTTGTTACAGGCTATAAGGCCTCTGTCTGGCCGTTCCAGGCCAGCTATCAGACGCATGATAGTGGTCTTGCCTGCACCGGAGGGACCTACAAGTGCCAGAAGCCTGCCACTGGAACAGGAAAAAGAGATGTCCAGGTCAAACTCCTTGAGCTTTTTGAATATCTTTACCTTAAGAGCCATATTTATTCCTTTGATTCAATACGTTTACCACCACTAGTACCAAGTAGCTCATCACTGCCAAGGCAAGGGAGAGTATGTTGGCGTCCCTGTATCTAAGTGCTTCCACATATTCATAGATAGCTATAGAGGCCACCTTGGTCTTACCCGGGATGCTCCCTCCAACCATCAAGACTACCCCGAATTCTCCCATTGTATGGGCAAAGGTAAGGATTGTCGCCACTATTATCCCGCCCAGGCTGTTTGGTATTATGACCTTGTAAAAGGTCTCAAGGCGCGAACATCCCAGCACGTAGGCCGACTCGATCATCCTAAGATCGATCTTCTCGAAGGCCGCCTTGAGCGGTTGTACGGCAAAGGGGAAACTGTATACCAGGGAGGCCAGTACTATCCCCGTAAACGTAAAGCAGAGACGCCTGCCGGTAAGGTGTTCCCAAAACCTGCCTATTCCACCATTTGGTCCCATGACAATCAACAGATAGAAACCCAGGACAGTAGGTGGCATCACCAGCGGCAGACTTATAAGGGCCTCCACATAGGGTCGGGCCGGGAAACGGAAATAGGCACAGCAGTAGGCAACGGGCATGGCAATGAACAGTAGTATCGCAGTAGTGATGAGGGCCAGCTTGGCTGTGAGGTAAAGGGCAAGGGTATCCATTTCCGGTTATCTATATCCATACCTTTTCAGTACGGGTTTTGCCTTATCGGAGGTCAGAAACCTGAGGAACCGTTTGGCTGCCGCCCTGTTTCTTGTCACCTTCAAGATACAGGCCTCTTGGATGACAGCAGGGGCCTCTGTAAGGGGCCACCAGCAGCCCTTTCTGCCTTTGTTTGACAGGGCATATGAAAGTGCCGTAAAGCCAATGTCTGCACCTCCCATTTCTGCATATTGGAAGGCCTGGCCAACCGACTGGGCGAAAATCAGCTTGGTGACCACATCTTTCCAGATACCCGCTTTTTTTAAGGCACTAGCCGCTGCATCTCCATAGGGCGCGGTCTCCGGATTTGAAATACTGATTTTTTTGATGTCGTTTCTCTTGATTACAACCTTCCACGTTGGTTCACTACATAGCTCCTTGATGCCAGTCCACAGTACTGCCTGGCCGCGGGCATATACGATGGGTTTTTCAGCCAGCCCTTCCCTGTAAAGGAGGTCTGGTCTTCGGCAATCCGCTGCTAAAAAGACATCAAAGGGTGCCCCGTTCCTTATCTGGGCATAAAATTTCCCCGTAGAGGAATAGGTCGGTTTCAATACTATTCCAGTTTCATCTACAAAAATGTCAATTAATTCCTCAATTGGTCTTACAAAATTGGCTGCAACTGCGATATCAAGCTGTTGATTTTCAGAGGTTGAAGCAATATTAGCCTGTGATAACAGTAGGATGGTTAAAAGGCTGATCCAGAAAGTCTTCATGTGCAGGCCTCCTTATACTCGGTTGGTCTGTTATCTAAATACAAGATACGCACCAAAAGCATTATACCTTTAAGGGAATAACGATCAAGTAAAAAATGGTTGCCAGGGGCGAATATCCTGGCTTCTTATCCAAAGATGGATTTTTTGCTTAGCCATGGACGAGTACGTGCATGGACAAAAGGCAAGATGTTTCCAGGGGTACATTTTCATCCTTTGTTGTACCCGCATCATGTTTTCCTTCTTTAGCAGGATCCCTGTCTTTTCAGAAGCTAATGTAATTTAGGCAACGAGGATGTTATATCGTAAGACCTGATACCAGTAACGATCAGGGAAGTTGCATCAAAAGATAACGGGCAGCGTAGGAGGCAGCCAGCCCGAAGAGGAAACTCATCAAGGTGCCTATGATGATATATTCTGCCTCCATCCGGTTTTCCCTGTCCTTTATTTCACCAAAACGGAGGATGGATTTTGCAGCAATCAAGAAGCCTATGGCATTTGGCTGCCCTGCCATTACAAAAAGAAAGATCATTGCACGCTCAAGCTGTCCTATAACCCTGCCTCCGTTTTTAAGGCCCTTTGCAGGTTGGTCCATGGTACCTCTCATCTGTACCAAATAGGGCTTGACTGCCATTTCGATCACCATGGACCCGGTTCTCACTGTCAGGACAAGGCCGCTAGTTAAGATCAAGACCTGTAAATAGGTAGATCCAAGGTTTCTTATCCAAAATCCCTGATCTACTGGTACCCAAAAGGACTTTGCCAGAAAAACCAGGACCAGCAAATGAATAAGCTGATCCAGGATAAACCAGGGTAAAGGTCTCTGATTGAACCTCTGGGCCAAGGAGATCTTGATATAGTCGATGAAACCATGGCTCAAAAAGATGGCAACAGGTAAAAACCATTCATCCCAGAGGCCCAAAAGGATATAGGTTATAGTACCAACGGTTGCTGCATGCTTGAGGAGGATGGATAACCTATGCTTTCTGCATACATCCTTTGCAGTCTGGAGCAAGAAATCCCCGATAATGTGTGCGGAGACCAGACATATCAAGGATTCAAATGTTAATATATCCATCTTTCAACACTTGGGGCCTCGTGGGTTCTGCAAGTTGGCAATACAAGGCATACGAGCTGTTTTAGGCCCTTCATATTACAAGTTTAACTACTTGTATTGATTAATTTCAAGTTCTACACCTTGTTTTTTGATGGGTCTTGAAGGTCCACCATACCTTCTTTTACAAAATCCAATCCCTTTGACAGGCCGTACCATCCAGCCCTTAGCAAATGCTGGGCTACTGCCTGCTGGGAAACAGGGCCATCGGGCCAAGTGGCTGCGATCTCTTCCTGGTTCATGCCTTTCAGTACCCCTGTGATCGCCTCTGCCTGTTTGGGCGTCCATTTGGTCACCAGGACATCGGTAAGGAACACTAGTGCCCTGATGGCCTGGGTGATTGCGGACTTTAATTCGTCTGGAAAGACAAAGATCATGCGGTTATAACCTTTCAATACTTCCATAGCCCTTCCAGACAAACGATATGCCTGGCCGTCTCCCTGGGAGACCCGTGTTTCAGGTACAAGATCAATGGTGCCCAGGGCAATGGCAAGCCTGGTATCCACCCTCGCTGGTGTCATCTTGGCCTTTATAAATCCCCGGTAAAAAAGCGGGACATGAAGGCCCAGCATGGGCGCTGTAACGAGGAGCTGCCAGCTGTCTCCCCTAAAAATATCTACCTCTAAGGGAACTGCACCTTTAAAGGCCTTGCATACCTCTTTGGAGCCCGCTGTCATTACCTCGAGAAGTTTCTTTCTTTCCTTGGAGGAAAGCCTTGAAGAGCCGACGATGTCTCCGGTTATAACTATATAGAGGCCTTCTGGATTCCTGATCTTCATTCATCAAAACCTTGCTGAATACCTTATAATAATACAAGCTATATAGCTTCAAAAAATATTTACAAGCCCTTTTGTCCGGAAATGCATTTTTTAGTTAGCCATGGACATACATGGACAAAAGGCAAAATGTTCCCATGGGGGCATTTTCATACTTCGTCGTGTCCGTCCCGGGAATGGCGGTTACCTTCTCAGGTACATGGACCATATGCTTCCGGCTTCAGGAAGTCCCTCAGCGCCTGGGCAGTGTAGGTTTCCCTCTCAAGCAACCCATCTATAGGTCCTTGAAAGAGCAGACGGCCGCCGGCATCGCCCCCATCTGGGCCAAGGTCAATCACCCAGTCTACCTGCTTTATTACCTCCAGGTTGTGTTCTATGATCAATACCGTATCCCCACGATCCACCAATGCCTGGATCAATTCCATCAGCCTTGCCACGTCTGCCATATGCAGGCCAGTGGATGGTTCATCAAGGATATAGAGGGTTTTACCCCTTCCTGCCTTTATGAATTCGGCTGCAAGTTTTATCCGCTGGGCCTCTCCACCTGACAGGCTCGGGCTTGCCTGTCCAAGGGTGAGGTAGCCAAGTCCTAGCCTACATAGCACCTCGAGTGCCCTTGCCAGGGGCGGTACTGCCTTGAAGAATTCCCTTGCCTCCTCCATGGTCATGTCCAGTACCTGGGCAATGTTTCGGCCCTTGTAGTGCACCGAGAGGGTGTCCTCGTTGTAGCGGTTTCCACTACACACCTCACAAGGGATATAGACCTCGGGCAGGAATTTCATCTCTACCTTGAGCCGTCCTTGTCCCTTGCAGGCCCTGCATCTGCCTTCCTTGATGTTAAAGGAGAATCGTCCTGCTCCCCATCCCTTGCTCCTGGATGCGGGCAGCCCGGCGAAAAGGTTCCGGATGTGATCCATCAGCCCAACATAGGTTGCAGGGGTGGAGCGTGGAGTCCTGCCTATGGGACAGTGGTCCACTACCAATACCCTAGACAGCCCTTCGTAACCCTCAAGATCCTCCAGGCAGTGGAATCCTTTTTTCTCTGATCCCCTGTCACGGGATATAACAGGTGCTAGGTTCCTGTACAGTACATCCATCACCAGGGTGGATTTTCCAGAGCCGGATACCCCAGTTACCCCGGTGAGGGCAGAAAGGGGGATCTTGACATCAATTCCCTTAAGATTCCTGGCATTGGCCCCACTTAGCCTCAGAAAGTGTCTGGGGTTTCTGCGCCTGGATGTTATTCTGTACCGGCTGCCATCCAGCAGGGCAGAGGCCGTAAGTGATCCCTTGGCACCAGTGATTCCCTGTGGCTGGCCGGCATAGATCACCTTTCCACCGGCCCTTCCGCCTCCAGGGCCAAGGTCTACCAGAAAGTCTGCAGACCTGATACATTCCTCGTCGTGTTCCACTACAAGTACCGTGTTGCCCCTGTCCTTCAGCCTCGAGAGGGCGTTGAGAAGTCTGCGGTTATCTCTGGGATGCAGACCAATGGTGGGCTCATCCAGTACATAACACACCCCCGAGAGATTGGAGCCCAATTGGGCACAGATCCTGACCCTCTGCGCCTCCCCCTCTGACAATGTGTGTCCTCCCCTGGATAGGGAAAGATATGACAACCCCACGTCGCACAGGAAGGACAGCCTGGATGCGGACTCTGAAGCCAGCATGGTGGCCAGGCCATCGGCGTCCCTGTTGGATTCATACCGATTCAGGAATGCGAGGGCATCTACAGCTGGCATGGCGCACAAGTTACCTATATCCATTCCCCCTATCTTGAAGGCCAGGGCCTCTGGCCTGAGCCTTGTGCCGAGGCATCCAGGGCAGGTGTGGCCGTTGATTTCTCCCAGGCCGTCACACCTGGGGCACGCCCCTGCTGCGGTGTTAAAGGAGAAAAGCAAAGGATCTGGTGAGGGAAGGGAAATGTTACACCTGGGGCAGGAAAGGCGGCGACTCAAAAAGAGTTCTTCGCTGCGGCCCATCACCACGAGTTCCCCGTCACCTTCGTCCAATGCCTTGGAGATGCCCTTGGCCAGGTACTCCATGTTGTCTTTATCGACCAATATCCTGGCAACGCATACCTCCACGGTGTGCTCCTTGAACCTGGAAAGCCTGGGTATCGGCGGTATCTCTTGGAGCCTGCCGTCTATGCGTACCAGGTTGAATCCAGTCTTGGCGGCGGCCTCTAATACGGGCCTGTGAAAGCCCTTGCGTCGCTTGATCTTGGGGACTAGGAAGAGCACTTCCTCTCCGTGGAATCGTTCCATCACCCTGCCTGCCAGGTCTCCTGGTTCCTTCCTGGAGAGTTCTGCGCCACACTTCGGGCAATGGGGTTTCCCTACCTTGGCGTAAAGCAGGCGTAGATAATGATAGGCCTCGGTGAGGGTCCCAACAGTGGAACGGGGTCCTGTCTTGCTGGTCCGTTGTTCTATGGCAACGGTCGGAGGAAGCCCTGTGAGCAGATCCACCTCTGGCTGCTCATATAGCTTAAGGAATTGGCGTACGTAGGCAGGAAGGCTTTCTATGTAGCGGCGCTGGCCCTCGGCGAAGATGATATCGAAGGCAAGGGTGGATTTTCCGGAGCCCGAGACCCCCGTTATCACGGTGAGGCATCCCCTGGGTATCTTAAGTGAGATATCCTTGAGATTGTGATGCCTGGCCCCTTCCATGCAGATATTACCCTGGGGCTTGGGCAGGTTTTTGCCCGCCATGTCTGACTTGTATTGGGTATTATTGGGCCTTTTTTCACCCTGCAGGTAACGATTCAGCCATTGCCCGGTTGCCGATTCATGTACCTTCAAGATGCCCTCTACAGGCCCCTGATACATGAGCCGCCCTCCCTGGGTACCTCCGCCAGGGCCAAGATCCACCACCCAGTCGGCGGATCTCAAGACCTCCATGTGGTGTTCTACCAGGACTACCGTATGCCCCTTGTCCCTTAGCATGGCAAGGGCCTGAAGCAGGCGGGAGACGTCCTTCATGTGCAACCCTACTGTAGGTTCATCCAGGAGGAAAAGGGCATTTCCCCCGCGGGGTAGAAATAGCTCCCTTGCAATCTTGAGCCGTTGAGACTCCCCTCCTGAGAGGGTACTAAGGGGTTGGCCCAGCCTGAGGTAGCCCAGGCCTACCTGATCTGCCTGCTCGAGCCTGCTGGTTATGGAAGGATGTCCATCGAAGAACTTAATGGCCTCGCAGATGGTAAGCTCCAGGATCTCAGAGACATTCTTGCCCTGGTAGTGTACTGAAAGTACCTGTGGCTGGAAGCGTCTTCCCTTGCACTCGGGACAGGGAAGGTAGAGATCGGGCAAAAACTGCATCTCCACTACCTCCACCCCTAGTCCCTTGCACCGGGGACACCGCCCGAGACTGGAGTTAAAGGAAAAGATAGATGCCGTCAGCCCAAGTTCCTTGGCTCTTGGGGTACAGGCAAGAAGTGGGCGGATGTGATCATATGCCTTGAGATAGGTGGCAGGGTTGGCCCTGGGACTTTTTCCTATGGTAGCCTGTTCAAGAAGGATTACCCGGTCCGTATCCTTGTCTCCTGTGATCTTCTTATACGTGCCAGGCCTTTCGGTTGGAAGGCCCCTTTGTCTCAGGAGGCCCCTGTATAGGACGAGTTCCAGCAGGGTGGATTTTCCTGAACCCGATGGCCCGCTAATCACTGTGATTCCCTGGCGGGGAAACCGGACATCTATGTCCTTGAGGTTGTTTTCCCTGGCGCCCTTTACCTCGATAAATTCTGAAAATGCCCTTTTCTTTCCTGCCAATACCTTTGGCAATCTCACCCTTCTCAGGGCAATGGAAGTAGGGGTCTGTTGCTTCAAGAGATCTTTAGGGTTCCCGGAAAAAAGCAACCTGCCACCATGCTCCCCTGCGCCTGGCCCTAGGTCCACTACAAAATCAGAGGTTAGAATGACCCCTGGATCGTGTTCCACGACTATCACGGTATTTCCCCCGGCCGAGAGCCTTTTTGTAAGGCCAATTATCCTGTTCGTGTCCATGGGATGGAGGCCGATAGTGGGCTCGTCCAGTACGTAAAGGGTCTCTACAAGCTGAGAAGAAAGGGCCCTGGTAAGCATTGCCCTTGCTACCTCTCCGCCAGAGAGCGTTCTGCTCTGCCTGTCTAGTGTAAGGTAGTGGAGACCTACCTCTTCAAGGTACTCGAGGCGCCTTATCACCTGTTTTGCCAGTAGGATGGAGGCCTTGTCGAGTCCTGTATCGAGGCGTAGGAGCCCTCTCGTCCACTCGAGTGCCCTGGATATCTCCATGGCATAGAAATCAGGAAGGGCCAGTGCATTTAGACGAAATGCCCTGATTCCTGGACTGAACCTGGTTCCGTGACAGTGCGGGCACTTTCTGTAGGCCCTGTAACGGGACAGCAGTATTCTTATATGGGTCTTATAACGTTTGGATTCCAGCCACTTGAAGAATCCCTCCACCCCATACCAGTCGTCAT
This sequence comes from Deltaproteobacteria bacterium, assembly GCA_015489365.1. Classification (GTDB taxonomy): domain Bacteria; phylum Desulfobacterota; class Dissulfuribacteria; order Dissulfuribacterales; family QOAL01; genus S143-34. The sequence continues at coordinate 11,946 of WFZW01000209.1, forward strand.
CCCCCAGCAGGACATGATCCCTTGCCTCTTTAGGAAGATCCTTCCATGGTACATCCAGGGGGATACCCGCCTGCCTGACGTATTGCATGAGGTCCTCCTTGACCTCCCAGGCGGAGGGCATCTCCAGGACGGTTATTGCCCCATCTTCTATGGAAGCGGTTTTGTCCGGGATTACAAGATCCCAGTTCACCCCTATCACCCTGCCAAACCCGCGGCATTCAGGACAGGCCCCAACCGGACTATTAAATGAAAAGAGTCCTGGGCTTCGCCCTGGCACCTTTAGGCCGCATCTAGGGCATTGATTCCTGTTGCTGAAGACAAGAACTTCGCCATATGGTAGGTGAACCATGACCTCCTCAGATATGCGAAATCCCTGTTCGAAGGCCTCAAGGAGTCTTGGAAGGTCATTGCCCTTGATCTTCAGACGGTCTACGACCACCTCGATCTCTTCGGGTGCCCTTTCAAGGGAATCGATGTCGCAGATCTTGTGGTCTATAAAGGCCCTGAAATAGCCTGCCTGTATCAGTCCATCCCTTAGAAGGGCCGGATCTTTCTTTGCCGTCACCTTGGCGGTTATGGTAACCCCTTTGCCCTGGTGGCCTGACAGGAGCCTGCGGGCAGCGGAAACAGGATCGTATATCTGGATGGGTATGCCGCACACGGGGCACCACGGGGTTGAGGCCCTGTAGAAGAGCATCTTCATAAAATGTGTTATCTCGGTGAGGGTGCCCACGGTGGAACGGGAACTTTTGACCGGATTGGTCTGACCTATGGCCACTGTTGGCGGTATGGCGTCTATCGATTTGACATCAGGCCTGGGCAAACGTTCAAGATATTGTCTTATATAGGCCGAGAAAGTCTCCGCATACCGGCGTTGTCCTTCGGCGTACAGGGTGTCAAAGGCAAGGGAACTCTTTCCAGAGCCTGATACCCCGGTTATACAAATCACTTGATAGAGGGGTAGGGTGAGGTCAAATCCTTGCAGGTTGTGTTGACGGATGCACTTGATGTCTATGGATCTCATTGGAGAATAGAAATCTATCAGAAAAGTAGAATTGATGCAAAATCACATCGAAAGGGATAATAAAAGGATCTTAGGAGATACAATTTCTTCCAAGGGAGGCATGTGATAAACTGACCGTAGGGCTTAGAAGAAAGACAGGGAGCAGGAGAAGAAAGAAATGGATTTTTTAAACGAGGTTATTAAGACCAGGAGAACCGTAAGGAGATTCAAAGACCAGGAGGTCTCGGACAAGATGCTGGATCAACTTATTGAGGCAGTTAGGTGGGCCCCTTCATGGGCCAATACCCAGTGTTGGGAGATAGTGGTAGTGAAGGACCTGGAACTCAAGGAAGGGCTTGCCAGTACCCTTTCCGACAAGAATCCGGCCATACCAGCCGTGGCAAAGGCCCCCTTGACCCTGGCCGTGTGTGCAAGGCTTGGCCTATCAGGTTATCATAAGGGACAGCCGATGACCAAGTTCGGCGACTGGTTCATGTTCGATCTGGGGCTTGCTACCCAGAACCTCTGTCTCACTGCCCACAGTATGGGACTTGGTTCGGTGATAGTGGGGGCCTTTGACCACGAGGAGGCGGGCAGGCTATTGAAGATGCCCGAGGGTTACGAAGTCGTGGTGCTTGTCCCCATAGGCTATCCGGCCCAGAAACCAAAGCCACCCAAGAGAAAGGATAGCAGGGAGTTTGTTCATACAGACGGTTTTTGATCTTGTAGGATTGTACTAGTTCATTTCCATCCTCACGCATCATCTGTCCATATTACCCGATTCCTTCCCATCTTTTTTGCGGCATAGAGTCGTCTATCCGCCTTTCTGACTAGGGGTTCTTGTTCGTAAACCTCGAGTTCAGACGCCGAGGCAACCCCGATGGAAACGGTTACCAGGATGGTCACTCCATGGTAATTAAATGGGGTGCGCGCTATCTTCTGGCGCAGGCGTTCGGCGAATTTCTTGCCACTATGTATGTCTCCCATGGATACGGCATAAAATTCCTCACCGCCATAGCGCCCTATCCTTTCCTCTTTCCTTGTTATATCGTTCATCAACTCTGCAAGGGATGCCAGGACATGATCTCCGGCCAGGTGTCCGTACTTGTCGTTGATCCTTTTGAAATGGTCTATGTCCAGCATGAGAAACGAAAAATCCTTGATATGGCCCCTTTGGAAATGGCCGAAATTCACCTCGAGGATCTGCTCCAAGATTTTTCTCTTGGGTAGCTTGGTAAGCTCATCAAAATAGCCTATTTTTTCAAGCAGTTCCTTCTGTTCCATCTCCTTTGTAACATCGCTTAGACAACCTACGGACAGGTTTATGCCATCCTTGGGGAACCTCTTGATGGTGGCAAGATCCTTGAGCCATACAGTACTTCCAAGGGGAGGAGTCAATTTGTACAGGGCCTCAAGCTGTCCCTGCGTGATGCCCTGTCCTCTCAGGCGCCGTCGGCCCCTCTGGATCTCATGTGCCGTGACGATCTCTTCGTATATTTCCTTTCTGGCAGGCCTGCGCCTGTATATCCTTCTTTCCCTAAGCGATGAGCGGAATACCTCGGAGGCATGTACGATGTCGCATTTCAAGAGGTTCAAGAGGCCCTGGCTTACGTATTCATACCATATATCCCTTCCATCCTGGCGCCAGGCCGCAATGTATGGCATGGACGGGCAGCCACAGAGATCAAACTTGTAATTTGCCTCCAGAAAGAAGAGCAATGTGCCTTTGAGATTGTCACTGCAACCCGACCTCAGGATGCGTCCGCAATAATCATGGGGAATGTATTTGTCGTGTGGAAAGTGGGAAGTAGGTTTCATGATTGGACAGTAGGTCGCTCTAGTTGATCCCCGTGCCAGGCCCTGCAATTAATTGCAATATCTTTTTTGCATCACCTGTCCAATTATCATGGGCAGGGCGGATACGCAATGTGTTTTCTCTTCGATATCCTATAACCTTATCCGAAACTTTTTTGCTTTAGTCATGGATGGACATACATGGACAAAAAGCAAGATGTTTCCAGTGGCGCATTTTTCATGTTTCGTTGCGCCAGCCTCTGGAATGACTGTTACCATGAAAATACATCCTGGATAGGGCTGTACCCTCATGCCCTGGGGCGCAGCCCAGGAGATACGGGCTGTATGAAGGTTTGGGATAATAAAACTTAACCTTTTCACCTCCTCTATCTGTTGGTAAGTTTTCCAGGTACATGTTTGCCAACAGGGAAAGCAAAAAAGGCCTTGGAAAGAAAAGAGGGACGAGATGGCCCTTGTTCCTGTGGTCATTAACTGTATCGGTTATCATCCTAGCCTTGTTCGCGCTTCCAGGTGTGACCTGGTCACTGGTTGTACACAGGATCCTCTGGCCCTTGGTGCGGCTTTTATTTATCATGTCGGTAAGCCTTGGGCTCAGCGCCGTGGTCGAGGGGATGGGGTGGTCCAGATTCGTGGCCAGTCTTGCCAGGCCCATCATGCGTCTTGGTAACCTTAGCGATTGGAGTGGCACGGCATTTACCACGGCGTTTCTCTCCGGTGTTGCGGCCAATACCCTTCTATGGAATGCCTACCAGGATGGCAAGATCTCGAGACGGGAGATGATGCTTGCCTCTTTAATGAATCTAGGCCTGCCTTCCTATGTACTTCACCTTCCTGTAACCTTCGCAATCATAGTGCCTTTGGTCGGCTCTGCAGGTCTAATTTATATGACGTTAACCTTTCTGGCCGCTGTTTTTAGGACACTCGTAGTACTTGTTGCCGGGCGCCTGTTTTTGGCAAGGGCACAAGAAAGCCTTGCCCAGGGGGATATGCTTCAAGTAGGGTCGGTTCCAGATGATAGGGACAAAGGGCAAAGGATCAGTCATCTCCTCGGCTTATATCTTTCGGATCGATTGGTCAGGATTGCCATGTATACCGTGCCTATTTATATGTTAGTGGTGCTTCTTCAGGAATGGGGCTTTTTTACATGGCTTCAGGGGGCGGCTACCTCCCTCATAAGGTTAAGGGCCTTTCCTGTAGAGGGAATTTCTGTGGTCGTGTTCAGTATAGTCGCAGAGTTCACGGCAGGGGCCGCTGCAGCAGGGGCCATGTTAAGGGAGGGGGTACTGACAGTTAAGGAGACAGTCCTTGCCCTTATCATGGGTAATATCATCGCCACTCCTGTTCGTGCCCTCAGGCACCAGCTACCAAAATACCTGGGGATATACCGGCCTAAGACAGGTATACAGCTATTATTGGCCGGTCAAGCCCTGAGAATAATCAGTGTGTTACTAGTGGGATCGATTTATTATTTTCTCGTTTGAAGATATCGATACGAAAGGAGTCCTTATGAAATATGTTTTGATGACCCTTGTCTGTCTGCTCATTGCCTGCCACCTTGCGGATTGTGCCTGGTCAATGGAAACAGATGGAAGGTACGACCGGTATCCACTGCTTCACCTGGATGTGAATCTGGATCTGGAGAATGCCGAGGTAGGCGGGATTGCCTGGCTTGACCTGGAACCAGGTGGACAGGTAGCGTTGAATGTTGACGGCCTTAGGGTGTTGGATGTCTCACTTGCCGGGCACCATGTCGGTCATATGGCACAAGGCATGCTTACCATAGGTCCAGTCAGTGACGGTGGAAGGGTAAGGATCAGGTTTAGGAAGGCCTTTTCCGAAATGCCTGTTACAGGGCATGGTGGGCCAGATACGGGCAACTTCTTTGCGGATGATTTTGTTGTGATGCTGGATGATTGGTGTCCAACGTTTCCCGGCCTTGCCAGATACGAGCTCATAGCCCGTGTGCCCGCGGGTATCACGGCGATGTCAGAGGCTGACAAGGTGGTTGTCAAGGGCGATGGAACAACCAAATCCTTCAGCTTTGTATTCCCTTATCCCAGACCAGGGATCTCACTGGTGGCAGGTCCCTATATGGTCTCAAGTATAGATTACAAGGGTATTGAGATCTCTACGTATTTTTTTGAAGAAGACAAGGGGCTTGCTGCCAGGTATATCGAGAAGATCAAGCATTATCTCGATTTCTACCAAGGCCTGCTTGGCCCATATCCGTATCAGCGCTTTGCAGTGGTAGAGAACAGGGCGCCGACCGGATACGGCATGGCTACCTTTACACTTCTTGGTCAGCAGGTCGCCAGGCTGCCCTTCATCGTGGATACCTCACTTGGCCATGAATTTTTACATTCATGGTTTGGTAATTCCGTTTACGTGGATATGGAGCATGGTAACTGGTGCGAGGGATTGACTGTGTACCTGGCGGATTACCGGTATGCTGCAGACAAGGGCCAGGGCATGGAGTACAGGCACCGGATACTGACTAACTATCAGGCCTATGTACATGCAAATAATGCCATATCCCTTTCCGAGTTCAGACAGGGCCTTGATAAGGCCTCCAGGTCGGTTGGCTATGGAAAGGGCGCAATGGTTTTCCACATGCTTGAGTCCAGCATGGGAACGGATAGATTTAACGATGGATTAAGGGCCTTTGCCAAGGAATTCATGTTTTGCAGGGCATCCTGGGCAGATATCGAATCGGTATTTTCCAGGGTGTCTGGTAAAAAACTTTCGGTTTTTTTTGACCAGTGGCTTCACAGGAAGGACGTGCCATGGCTAGAGATAAAGAATGCCAGGGTAAGAACCCTTCCTTCAGGGAAGAAGGAAACGGAGGTAGAGATCGTCCAGACAACCGAGAAACCCTATGACCTGTCTATTCCTGTAGTGCTCAAAGGCGCAGGTGATGACGAAAAGAGGATTATAAGGATATCAAGGAGCAGTGAAAGGGTAAGGCTCATCTCCGACCGGGAGCCATGGGAGGTGGTCCTGGATGGCGCCTTTGATATCATGAGAGGGCTGGGCGAGGAGGAATACCCCCCTGTACTTTCAAGGTTGCTAGGGGCCGAACGCAGGTTGTTTGTGGTGTCAGGTCATGACAAGAAAAGATATAAGGGGATCATAACTATATTGAAGGAGAAGGGCTTTTCGCAGAAGGGGACAGGGGAACTCAACCATCGTTTTCTTTCCAATGCATCCCTTTTGGTACTCGGTAGGCCGCAAGGTCATATGTTGCGTCTATTTTGGACTGTTGAATCCCCGGATGATGGGGTGATTTTGAAGGTCCTGGATAATCCATTCAACCATATGCAGGTTGTAGCAAATCTTCAGACCTCTTCTGCTAGGGAGCTGGACTTGATAATTCCGAAGCTGTTTCATTATGGGGCATACAGTTCCTTGAGGTTTGAAAAGGGAAAGGTAGTGGCCAAAAAGGTAAAAGAGACCGAAAATGGTATAAGAGGCCAGGTTGTCAGGGAACCCAGGGGCATAGCAGCCAGGGATCTGACCCCTATGGGGCATATCCTCGATACTGTTTCCAGCAGTAAGGTGATATATGTTGCTGAAAAGCACGATCGTATGGGGGATCATATGGCACAGCTCGAGGCCGTCAAGGGCCTCTACGAGCGGGGGATTCCCCTCAGTGTTGGCATGGAGATGTTTCAGAGGCCCTTTCAAGGGGTCATAGACCAATACATGGCCGGCAAGATAAGTGAACGGCAGTTCCTTGAAAAGACCGAATACTTCAAGAGATGGGGATTTAATTACCGTTTCTATAGGCCAATAGTGGAGTTTTGCAAGAAGAACCATATACCACTTGTGGCCTTGAATCTAAGGAGCGAGATCTCGAAACAGGTAGCAAGGGGAGGTCTTGAATCCCTATCAAGGGAAGAAAGGGAAAAACTGCCGAAGGAGATTGATCTATCCAATACTGCTTATCGTGATAGGTTACAGGAGATATATGATGAGCACGATGCCATGGCCGGCCTTTCTAATTTCGATAACTTTTTCGAGGCCCAGGTATGTTGGGACGAGACCATGGCCCAGTCCATATCCGATTTTTTGAAGGATCATCCTGACAATCATATGGTGGTTATCGTGGGTATGGGGCACGTCATGTATGGGTACGGGATCCCTGATCGGGTTGAAAAAAGGGGGATAACGATGCAATCCATCATCGTGAATGATCCGGAGACGGCGCTTGAACCGAAAATGGCAGATTACTTTCTTTTCCCTCCTGAGGAAGAGGCCCCCTTTGTGGCAAGACTTGGTGTGATGCTCATGCCCTCAAAGGGTCATCTAGTTATAAAGGATGTCATGCCAGGCAGTCCTGCCATGCAGGCAGGGGTAAAACCCGGGGATATACTCTTGGCCTTTGATGGCCGACCTGTAAGGGACATCTATGATCTGAAATTGGATCTCTTCTTTAAGAAGGAAGGCCAGCGGGCAAGGCTCAAGGTCAAGAGAATAATTCGATTTGCACCAGACAAAATACTCGAGCTTGAAACAGGGCCGTTTGAACCGTTCTCCTTCGATATGTCATCTAACCCTTTCCATCTATCGAGATAGCATCCAGAGGGGTCGATACTCCGTAATCATGAAATCAGTAAATGTTGCCATAAGCGTAAATGCATTGGTTACGTGCTTGAAATTCTTTGTTGCCATTACCGGTGGCAGTGCCACCATGCTTGCCGAGGCCATACACTCCCTGGCAGATACCGCCAACCAGGCACTCCTCTGGATAGGGCTCAAGAGAAGCAAGATAGGTCCGTCAAAGGAATTTCCCTTTGGTCGCGGCCAGGAAAGGTTTGTATGGGGCCTTATATCCGCCTGTGGAATATTCTTTGTAGGGGCAGGGGTTACGGTCTATCATGGGATACATGGTCTGATGTACGGTCATGAGCCAGAGCTAAATCTCTGGACCGTTATGGTCTTGATGGTTTCTTTCTTTGCAGAGGGTGGATCGTTCTTGATAGCCTGGCATGAGAGAAAAAAGGGTGATACTGCCAACCTGGCAGTACTGATGGAGGACAGCGCGGCGGTCACAGGTGTGATCATAGCGTGTGTTGCCTTAACCCTGGCCCATTATACAGGTAAGCCATATTGGGATTCCATTGGGTCCATCATAATTGGGATCATCCTTGGGGTCATTGCCCTTGTTCTTATAAGGGAGAACCTCCACTACCTGATAGAAAAGGCGTCTCCCAAGGAGCTTCAAGAGGAGGTAAAGGAGGTGCTCGAATCCTTTCCCTTAGTAGAGGATGTCAAGGATATCAGGATGATAGTCCTTACACCTGAATCGCACACGGTAAGGGCAGAGGTGGAGATCAATGGTTATCTTCTGGTCAAGGAGATGGAGGATAGTCTCAGGGATGATTTCCAGGAGGTAGAGACCTTTGGCGATTTTTTGCAGTTTTGTGCGGCCTTTGCAAACCGGGTAACGAGGACGGTAGGGGCAAAGATAGATGAAATGGAAGATACGCTTAAGAAAAAAATAAGTTATTTGAAGTACGTGGACATCAAACCATCCTAGTAGGTGCCTATCCAAGATCGGGAGAAAAGACCATTTATAGGACAGACACTGGTATGGATATCAGCTAGCTGGGGAACTATGGAGCCATGGCCAAGATAGTAGTATTAGATGATGTGGTCGATGCGGGTATTCTTATAAAAAAGATCCTTGAGAGGAAGGATCACGAGGTCCATCCATTTATAGTGGAAGAAGAGGCAATCGATTTCTTGAAAGATCACGAGGTAGATTTGGTCATACTGGATATGAAGTTGAAGAAGATGACAGGCATCGAGGTGCTGGAGGAGATCAAAAAGGTCAATCCCAGTGCCAAGATCATGATGCTTACAGGTTATCCTACCATCGGGACCGCAAGGGAGGCCTTGAGCCTCGGGGCGGAAGAATATTGTGTAAAGCCCATAGACAAGGAGGAACTCGAAGAAAAGGTGGCATCCATATTGGCTAGGGATACGTTTATCCCATGATGAATGACAGAGGGAAAAAGCTATAGCGATCCTCCCAGTGTGGTCTATTCATGGTGGCATCCGCATGGCGGGGGTAAGGCCTTTTTCACGGATTGTTTTTACCGGTTCTCCCATCTTCTTTATTGCCTGGTGTCAAAGATTTTTTTCGATTTCCTTGTTGCCCTTTGCTGTACGTGCTATCTGAAATGATCGGTCAAACATCCCGGTCCATTCGGTTCTATCCCCTCCTTCGTATAGGAAAGTATCTTTCCTTTATCAGTAGTACCAGAATCGGCTGGGAAATCATTAGCCACGCACGGCGCCTTGATGAGAAGCTTAGTCTTCCACGGGGGCGGTAGCCAGTGCAATGGTGATTTCATGGCAGCGATAGACCACACCACGGCTTACGCTGCCCATCAGGATTTCTTTCAGTGCGCTTCTGCCATTTCTACCCATGAAGATAATGTCCGTATTTTTAGCCCTCGCCTCGGTGGTTATGACCTCGGCTGGTTCTCCGTAGGCCGTCTTCTGAATGATCTTTTCTGCAGGGATGCCCGCTCCTTTCAGTATTGAAACAGCCTGCTCCATGCCTTTTTCCCCTACATCGTCCTTCACATTTCCTTCAGAAAGCAGGGTTGCAAGTCGGCTTGGTTTTACCACTCGCATAACAACAATCTCTTCCAGCTCTGTAATGCATGCGCCTGCAAGAATTGCAGCCTCTTCGACAGCTGCAATGGAAGGGCTGGAGCCATCTACTGCAACCACATATCTTCTTCCAGGACAACGTGGTCCATGGACCCCTTTGGTGCCCACCACGTAAACGGTTGCCTGAACATTCGAATGTAGTATGCCAGACGTTACACTGCCCATGAGAAGCTCCTTGGCAGGAGAAAGCCCCCTTCTTTCCATGATAATGGATGAATAATCCCCTTCCCTTGCAACCCGTAGGATTTCATCCACCGGATCCCCGTCCAGTATGAGCCTTTCCACGGGAACATTGGATTCCTGAGCAAGGATCTCTCCTTCCATTTCGTTGAGAACCGGGGTAATCTCTTCATCTATGTATTGCTGCCTTATACGCCTGAACTGGTCGCTTTCAAGTATTTGTTCCGCCCTGAAATCTATGTTGACCATGTGTTGGCTCAGGTATCTTCCTGCCATGACATGAAGGAGCGTGATCAATTCAATCCTTCCAGCCAGCAGTGCTGCAATCCTTCCAGCCAGGATCGCGGGCCGTTTTATGTTTTGATCACCGTCGACGGGTAGAAGTAGTTTCGTCAGTGGAGCGATTCCTGTATGCATTTTTTGACCTCCCCCTTTTTTAATAGAAAAGCAAAAGCCAGACATTGGCTATGGCCACACTGATGATCATGTACAGGAAGCCTACCTTCATGTAACCAAAGAATTTTATGGGATATCCGGCGGATTCGGCTATACCCAGGGTGACCACGTTGGCACTTGCCCCTATCATGGTTCCGTTTCCACCAAAGCAGGCTCCAAAGGCAAGGGCCCACCAGAGAACGCCGGATTCCGCCCCTGGTATCACCTTTGTAAGATAAGCTACGATGGGAAGCATGGTAGCAGTAAAGGGGATGTTGTCAACGAAGGCGCTCATGATGGCGGCTACCCAGAGGATCAGGCATATGGATGTCGTCAAATTCCCATGGGAAAGGTGGAGGACCCAGTCGGCTATCATGTCAAGAAGGCCGGTCTCTTCCACTGCCCCAACCAGTATAAAGAGAAACATGAAGAAGAGCAGTGTGGTCCATTCGATATCCTTTTCTATGAGTTCAAGAAGGTCCACCTTTTTAGTGAGCAGCCCATAGGTAAAGAGCAGGGCAGCCCCGAAAAGAGCAGCTATGCTGACCTCCATGTGCCATATTCCATGAGTGAGGAACATGGCTATCACGATTCCCATGATAATAAGGCCTACTGTAAGGAGGGTGGAGTCGGTGATTTTGTATTCCTCCCTGAGCCTTACAATGAAGGCCTGGATGTCGTCCACTGATGCCTTTGAATACTCCCTGCCATAGGCGATCCTGGAATAGGCAAAAAGGGCTATCATTGCAACCAGGCATACCGGCGCAAGATTGATTACAAAATCCATGAAGGTAAGTCCTGCATAGGAACCAATCATTATGTTGGGTGGATCGCCGATAAGGGTGGCCGTGCCCCCAATATTTGAGGCCAAGATTTCCGGGATCAAGAGGGATACGGGAGAGATACCTAGGGATAGTGCTATCTCTATGCTTACAGGGGTCAGAAGGAGCATGGTTGTAACATTATCCAGAAACGCCGAGGCGAATGCAGTAAATGCCATCAGGATGATGGATAGGATTATGACATTGCCCCTTGCAAGCTGGTAGCATTTATAGGCACACCATTGGAAGACCCCTGTGTGTTTCAATATACCGACGATTATCATCATCCCCATAAGGAGAAATATGACGTTCATGTCGATGGCATGGATGGCACTTTCATATGATAGGATATGATATTGGGGATTGATGGAGCCAATCGTGTAGCTGATGACCAGCATGGTCGCGGCCCCGAGCATTGCGGCAAGGGTCCTATGGAGAAGTTCAAAGGAGATAAGGACATATGCCAAGAGGAAGATGACCGTGGCTATCCAGAATGCAGGTCCCTTGCTCCTTTTGATTTTGAGGTCTGCCTTGAGTGTATAGCCTGATTGGGTACGTAGAAGTCGGTCGATGGATATGGTGTCCGATTCTTCGGTATAGCTTGGTTTGAAGACCCTTATGGTGAGCTTGGAGGCCTCGGTCAGCTCGCCAGGCAATCTGAGTGATGCCTGGAAGGTCCCGTCGGGCGCAGAGATGATCTCTACCGGACCATGCTTATGTTGTCCATGCACCTCGGGTTTGAGCGCCTTGCCGTCAAGCAAGATATCTATCTTCGCATCATCTACCCCCGTATTGTGGGGGTTTACGATCTTCCCATATACATCCAGAATTGGTCCTGAGAGGGAGGCATGGTCGGCTGAGGTAGCCTCTTCTTCTCCAAGCGACCAACCTGTTCCCTGCAGGCCGATGGATATCATGAATAGAAGGAGCACCACCAGGCCACCTTGCTGGAGGATTCTATTCAAGAGATTGGTCTCTTTGGGACCAGATTCCGAAGTCCATTGAAACATTCTGTTGCCTCCCTTTTAAGCCGAAATACCATAAAAGAAATAGAGAACACCCATCATGACCGCCAGGTACAGGATGGTCATGCCAGTCCCGGCCCGGACATAATCAAGGGTCTTGTATCCACCAGGTCTCATGATGAGGGCGTTGACCTGGTGTGTGGGAAGAACAAAGGTGTTTGACGCGGCAATACCCACCACCAGGGCAGCCATCTTGGGATCTGCTCCTGCCTCCAGGGCCATGTTCATGACCAATGGTACCAGTAATACCGTTGCCCCAACATTCGATGCAACCAGGGTAAAGAACGACGTCAATAGCCCTATCACCAAAAGGAGCATGAATGGACTGATACTCCCTAGGGCCTGCATGATGGTTGTTGCAATAAAACGTGCTGCCCCAGTGGTTTCAAAGGCTATACCCAGTGGAATGAGACCTGCCAGCAGGAAGATCGTCATCCAGTCAACGGATTGATAGGCCTCGTCTATGGACATAACCTTTAGGAGTACCATTCCGATTGCGCCTGACAGAAGCGCAATGGATAGCTGGACATGGAACCCGAGCGCCAGGACAAGGGCAAGGATGAGGCATGCCACCGCATACGGGGCCTTTTCCGTGCGCATGATCTCACCTTTCAGGTCCTCTGTAAACAGGAGAACACCGCGTTCTTTTAAGATATGGAATTTTTCCCATGGGCCCAGCAGTAGTATGGCATCGCCAGCCCTCAGTTTCATCCTGGATATATTGGCCCTGAGGATTTTGTTATTCTTGTAAAGGGCTATCGGATTTACCTGGAATTTTTTTCGGAAATGAAGCTCGCGCATGGTTTTGCCTATGAGCTTTGAGTTTGGCGGGACCACGGCCTCCACCACCCCTGCATTGTTTGGTGAAAGTGCCTCGGCAAAGATATCCAGATCATCCTTTAGTTTCCAGCCAAGGTCGGAAGCGGCCTTCTTGACGTTTTCAGGCAGGCCCAACACCGCGATAACATCCCCCGGCCCCACGCTGTCTTCCCTCACTGGTGCCATGATCAACTTTCTTCCCCCATCCTTGCTGATGGCCACGATGGTACATTTGTAGGTAGGGCGGAAATTTAATTCATCAAGGGTCTTTGTTTTCCAGTCCTTCGGTATGTCTATCTCGAAGATCTTCTTTCCAACCTTGGTAGAATAGAGCGTTTCCGTGTGGGGAGTCATAAGACCGGCATCCCCCTTTGATCTTACAGCTGGCAGGATCCATCTGCCCAGAAGGGCGAAATAGACTATACCCGCTACAAGAAGTGCCACCCCCATCGGGGTTACGGTAAACAGGCCGAAGGGTTCAAAGGCAATGCCGCCTATCAAGGACTGATTATTGTTCCACCATGATTCCATGAGGTCATTTAGAAGGATCAAGGGGCTCGATCCAACCAGGGTGATACATCCTCCAATAATGGCGCAGAAACCCATGGGCATCAGTATGCGGGATACTGGTACAGCCAGTTGCTTGCTGATCCTGGTGGCAGCCGGCATGAAAAGGGCTGCAGCACCTATGTTTTGCATGAAACTCGATATGAAGCCCACAGTGGCTGCGATCATGGCCATGATTCGAGTTTCCGACTTGCCTGCAAGTTTTATTATGTGCCTTGCCAGGATGTTCATGACCCCGGTCTTGTCAAGGCCAGCCCCTATGATAATTACGGCGATGATGGAGACCACAGCGTTGGAACTGAGCCCACTGATTGCCTGTTTGGGAGTGATCACACCAAGAAGCGGCAGCGCGATCATCATTATTATGCCGACCACGTCCACCCTGACCCACTCAAAAATGAAAAGGAGTATGGCAAAGCACAATACCCCTAAAACGATCATAATGTCTGTTGTCATGGCAAGTTCTTGCATTTAAAGCCCCCTTTCCTCTATTACTCTCCTGATAGGACACGGGTTTTTCCCATGTCCTTTAAGGAAGATACAGTAACCAGCAAAATTGGCCCTCTCCTCATAGAGCCGATGTTGCCTTTTTAAGGATCGATTCCAAATATCCTCCTAACCTTGTGATCGTTTGTCCCTTGTCCTCGTGTCCATCCTGATAATTCCCGCAAGAGGTCTTGGATAAATTTGGATGTGAAGAGGATGCAATCCCAAAATAAGGGATGTGTTTTATGGTAAATTACAACAATATTATCGGACGAAATTTTTAAATCCTGAACGAATGCGCCGATATAGTCCCCTAGGCCGTTACCTATGCTAGTACGTGGCACGGGTTGAACGGCAAAGGGAATTTGGGCAATATATTTGCCCAAACTGTTACAAATCGCAACATCTTTTTTTCTTATCTTGGAAATATCCAGACCGGATACAATATCCTGGATTTCTATCAAGGACCTTGGCATGGGATTACAGCGGCGCCCTTTGGCATAATATTAGGTTGAAATAATAATCAATTTTGGATTAATCTAGTATTTGATCATCGTCTCGGTGTAATCCCGGAACTGGATTGCTAGAACTTGTTCGGATTGCTATAGGTAAAATTTGTTACAAAAATGGACATAACGGTTTCAGCATTGAACAATTTTTTAGGATCTTGGATAGGCATACGTAATCGATTCGGTAAAATTAGGGTGGCTTCAGGCCTTGAGTTTTTGAATTGCCCAAAAAAATCGTCCATGCCGTAAAAGACATACCGTGAAAATACAGTACCCATATGGGCTGTATATTCATGTCCTAGGGTGCAGCCTAGAGAATGCAGGCTGCAAGAAAGTTGGGGTTCTTCAGAAACAGAGAGGAGGTGATTCTGTGAATCTTTTTATTATTTGAGAGGGGGCTACGATCCTCTCACATGGATGGTTTTGCCACTGGCATTGATCCCCGGTGGAATAAATGGGATGGATATCCTTTGCCAGTTTGGCAAGTATGTTACTGATGGGTTTAAGGTGTTTTTTTATTTAAAAACAGGGTGTTTTGGTGGCAGGTCGGTTTTCTTTTTGCAGGTGGTTGGTAAAAAATATACCCTAAAGGGTTGTATTTTTCATATCTTGGGGAATGCGGCGTTACCTTTATGTGGCCGCAGAATGCCTGTGAAATATTGGCCAAACGAAAAGGAAGGAGTGAATAATGCATAATAACAGGTTTCCAGCCATTTTTGTCATTTTGGTAGCACTCGCCGTATGTATTCCGGCCATGGCGGATATCGATGGATCGTCAAAGGATACCTTTACCAACAGTGTTGGTATAGAATTTGTTAGGATTCCAGCCGGTACCTTTTTTATGGGAGCGAATAGACACTTTGAGAACGCAGATTCGGATGAACTGCCAAGACATAAGGTCAGGATCACAAGACCTTTCTATTTGAGCAAATATGAAATTACCCAGGCCCAATGGGTGGCTGTGATGGGAAACAATCCAAGCCACTTCAAGGGACGCAATAGGCCAGTGGAACAAGTTTCCTGGTATGATGTTCAGAAGTTCATCGAGAAGTTGAATGCAAAGGAAAATACGGATAAATACAGGTTGCCGACCGAGGCAGAATGGGAATATGCAGCCAGGGCTGGAGGAGACGGAAGTTACTGCTTCGGGGATATGGTAGACGATCTAGTGTTGTATGCCTGGTATTATGTCAATGCCGGACAGAAAACCCATCCTGTCGGCCGCCTGAAGGCAAACGATTTTGGACTCCACGATATGCACGGAAACGTATGGGAATGGTGCAGTGATTGGTATGCAGCCGATTACTTTTCACATTCACCTTTAGAGGATCCAAGGGGTCCATCCAGGGGGACCTTGAAGGTCGAGAAGGGAGGAGGATGGGATTCCCTGGCGGACAGTTGCAGGTCGGCATATCGTCATGGCATAAGGCCTGAAAAAAGAAATTCTGCCCTGGGCTTCCGGTTACTCATGATGGAATAGATGGGCCGGATCATGTACTTCAGATAACT
Source organism: Deltaproteobacteria bacterium (assembly GCA_015489365.1). GTDB lineage: Bacteria > Desulfobacterota > Dissulfuribacteria > Dissulfuribacterales > QOAL01 > S143-34. Next base: position 27,799 of record WFZW01000209.1, read on the forward strand.
GGGAAGGGGGGTTGAATAAACAACTTAATATTGAATTGATCGAAATCTATCGAAAGGGCGCCTGATCAAGAGGCTGCAATTTCCCATAATATAACATACAGTCACTCAATTACTGCGAGCCTCTGGGTACGTGGTAAGACGGGTGTCTTGTTCCCACACGTAAGACTATGCCTGGTATTTTACCGTCGAAATGCCAGGCATTGCATTTGATGTAAGGAGAGGTGCTTTAGGAGTGTTTCTCTAGTAAGGCGCTTTTTTGCTTTGCCTGGTTGTTTTCAATGAAAAATTTGTGTATTGCGAAGAAATCGGATAAAAAAAGCTGGTTTCAGATTCGCATCGAGAGGCGTTCCCTAGGGGCATAGAGAAAAATTACTTGCTATGGCAAAGGAGATTGCGCTCATCATGGATGCAAGTGATGCGGATCTTTGGGCAAGCTATTGCTCCGTTGAGCTTGCAAAACGAAGTGGTTGTGGTATCCAAGCCTTATTGATGCCTTTAACGGTCCATGGCACGGATGACCGCCGGTTGTCATGGGCCCATGCGGACCACTACAATCCACATGATCTGAGGGAGACGTTCAGTTTCGTTGTCTCCCTGGCTAATGCGAGAGGGGTGTCCATAAACTGTCATTTTTTCAGGGGCGCTGCTGAACAGGAATTGGTGGATTTCTTCAAGATGAAGCGGATCACATGCCTGGTCATAAGTGCTCAGGAAGAAGATCAGCTCAGGGCAAGGGTGAAGGCTATCGCTGCAATAAACAAACAGTTGAAAAAAGATGAGCGGTGGTATAATGGGCCACTTAGGATGTTGATAGCCAGACCCTGGGATGCCGAGACATTTGAGCGTATCCTGGCGGATATTCATTCGTCGATGCAATTGAATTTTATGTGGTGAACAAAGGTGTTGTAGGGAGAGTGATTTTTTAATCTCAATCGGATTGAGAAATAAATCAATAATTATCAGCCTGAATCGGGCATGAGAGAGCGCGATCCGGGTAAAAAGGGAGGAGTAGAGATGCACATTTACTTACCTATTGCTTTGACAAGCGTTAATATCTATCTGTTAATAGGCCTGGGGCTCCTTATAGGGTTCCTTTCAGGCCTGTTCGGGGTTGGAGGCGGCTTTCTTATGACGCCTCTTCTCATGATGATCGGCATACCCCCGACGGTTGCAGCTGCTACAGATGCAAACCAGATCGTAGCTGCCTCCGCCTCCGGTACCCTGGCCCATTGGCGTCTCGGTAACGTGGATTTTAAAATGGGCCTCATGCTGTTGATAGGCGGCTTTACCGGAGGTGCGGTAGGTGTGCATATCATTAAGATACTCAGGGCTACCGGGGGGGCCGATTTCCTTATAAAGATGACCTACGTGGTGATGCTTGGCGGTGTTGGGACATTCATGTTCTTTGAGAGCCTAAATGCCTTGAGAAAGGCAAAGGCCGCACCATCAAAGGAGGAGAAGAAGGAGGTCAAGAAGTCCTCAGGTGGTTTTTTAAATTCACTACCCCTGCAGATCTATTTTGATAAGTCCGGCGTTACACATTCTGCTCTTTTGCCTATAGCGCTTGGTATCCTCGTGGGTGTGCTTGCTGCCATCATGGGTGTTGGCGGTGGTTTTCTAATGGTTCCCGTGATGATCTATCTACTGCGTATGCCCATGCACGTGGTCGTTGGTACAAGCCTTTTCCAGATCATGTTCACATGCGTGGAGGTGACCTTCCTCCAGTCATATAGCAACCATACGGTTGACATAATACTTGCAATATTGCTTCTTTTGGGTTCGACCATTGGGGCCCAAATAGGTACCTCGCTGGGCAAGAAACTCAAGGGCGATCAACTCAAGATATTGCTTGCCATGCTGGTCCTTGGGGTAACAATCAAGATGATCCTGGGATTGGTCCTTGAACCATCCCTGCTTTTAGCACACGCAGGAGGGCACTAATAATGATATCGAACAACAAGATGAGGATAAGAGGTTTCAAGATGTGGTGGATCGCTGTCCTGGTCCTGGCCTGTTGTGCGCTTGGATCAAACGGTGTCCAGGCTATGAATTTGACGGTTAAACCAAGTGAGATCCCCATAACCATTGGATACGGGGGTAAAAACGTGGTTATCAAGGGTACCACCTCGGAACCTGGAGAGGTCATAATCAAGATCTCTTCCAAGACCGAGGCCGCACGGTTTAAATACAAGGGAAAGGCCGCAGGCCTTTTTTGGATGAAGATTGGAGACATAGAATATAAACCAGTCCCCAGTGTCTACAAGATATATAGTAGCGGCAAGATCGATGAGATATTAAACGCAAACGAAAGGGCAAGTTATTATATTGGGTACGACTCGCTTGAAAACATGGTCCAGATCGAAGGCGGGCCCAAAAACATGGATAAGGATCTGTGGTTCAAGCAATTAGTCAAGTTCAAGGAAGAAAACGGCCTTTATGGAATTCAGGAAGGGGCGGTCAAGTTCGTATCCGATAACCAGTTTGAATGCAAGATACATTGGCCCTTTCAGGCGATGCCGGACGATTACAAGATAGAGGCATTCCTGGTGAAGGATCAGCATGTCCTGGATAAGGCCGATACCATGCTAAAGGTAAAACGTGCTGGTATAGTAAAACAATTCACCTCCTTGGCCTTTGGAAAACCAGCAGTCTACGGTGTTATGGCAATCGTAATAGCTATGATAGCCGGTTTTGGCGTGGGCATGGTCTTCAAGGGGGGCGGGGCCCATTGATTTGGCCTCCTGTATATGGATCAACATGTGCGATCGCAGGGTTTAATTTTTTATCTTCTCTGGATTACTCACCTGGGATCGCACTAAACTTTGATCTAACCTGTCTCCTAAGCGCTGCCCTCTGGGCATGAAAATACAGTCTTAACTCAAGATGTATTTTCACGATAAAAAATGTATTTTCGGACAAGATAGCAGATCCTCAACATTTTAATCTCAACCCATAGACTTCATACAGGGTGGGGGCTTCCTCCTACCCTGTATGAACGATTTGTATTTCTTACCAGTCCCTTTTCCCTTCGATTCATCATCCGACAGATCGTTTCCGACCGGAGACAAACAAGAAATACCCGCCCTATGGCATATAATTCACCGTGAAAATACAGAGCCTATGGGCTGTATCTTCATGTATTGGGGTGCGGCACCAAGGTACGGGCCGCATGGAAGTTTAATGTAATTTATACTTGATGCCCCCTACGAATGGGAAATCTACGGCTTGCCCAAGACAGGCAAGGCTAATAAACTGGGGTTTTACATGAAAATGACATTCCGCCCCTTAGGCGTATTTTCATGCCCGAAACCTTGACGGATGCCGGTTTAGCATAAGTATGTGTATTAAAAAAAAGGAGGTGGACTTCCATGCTGGATTTTTTGAAAAGGCTCCTTCCATCCTGGTTTCAAGGTAAGATTGTCGGGAACTCATCCCAGCCAGCGTCCATGGAGTTGATTTTTGAG
>WFZW01000210.1 GCA_015489365.1 Deltaproteobacteria bacterium
GAACAGGATCTGGCTGGAGATATTATAGGGCAAATTGCCCATGATCTTTAGCCTGCCACCGACTTCCTGGCTGAGCCCTTTCCAATCAATATCCAGCATATTGGCGTGCCTTATCTCTACATTTTCGGGCAAGTCGCCATGGACTGCAAGCCATTCAACCAGCCTGATATCTTTCTCGATCCCGATGACCCTCGTTGCCACACGAGCAATGACCCTTGTCAAGGCACCCTGCCCTGCTCCCAGCTCGACGATACAGTCGTTGTCCCTTACGCCGCCTTTTTTGACAATGGTTTCAACAGTGGGGGTATGGATCAGAAAATTCTGCCCCAGGCCCTTTAGTGCCATGGGCCTGTTGAGATTAGCCTTGTTTTTTTTCTCTTGGCTTGTCGGCATAGTTGAGATAGCGCCTAAGCTTCTGTCTGCGCCTTTTCATATACAAGGAGAGTGATAACAGGTAGGCAGCAATGGCAAAGGGAATAGATAAGGCCAACCCGCCAAGCAACATGGAGGCCATCATGCCTATCCCCTTGAGATAGATGAACCTAGCTGCGTCCATGAGGCCTGCATCCTTGACAGTATCCATGAGTTGCAAGACCTCTGACCAAGGAATATGAAAGCCTGTGAGCATGGTGCCAAGCTTCCATGCCGCATAATAATGCAGGGGGATGGTCAAGGGATTGCTGACCAGGATGCTTGCAATAAGACCGGCCAAAACATTTCCCCTGCCCACTGTACAGAAGGCTATGATGAGTACCGTATGAAAGGGGATAGTTGGGGTAAGGCCAACGAGTACCCCTATGGCCACTCCCCTTGCCAATACGAAGGGATCATCATGAAGACGCAGGAGCCTTATCCAGTAATATTTCATAGCACGCCTGGGGTTAAAGGCCCCTTTGCCCGCATGCTTTATATCTCGATTGGCTTTCGTAGGTAAGATGACTAAAACCTTCTATATACCAGGATTGACCCCGTAGAGAACCTAAGAAAATTGCCTGGAATATACATCGGCATCAACCTTGGCCTTGATGCCTGCCTTTAATTGATGGAAACCTGCCACTGCAACCATGGCTGCATTATCCGTGCAATATCCAGGAGAGGGGAAAAATGCCTTAATACCTTCCCTGCTGGCCTCTGAGGAAAGCCTCTGTCTTAGGCGGCTATTTGCTGCCACCCCACCGGTTACTACGACCTCGGAAATATCATTGTTCCTGGCAGCGAGGATCAATTTTTTTATCAATACGTCTACCACTGCCTCCTGAAAAGAGGCACACAGGTCCTCTATTGGCAACGAGGATTGGTCCCTCTCAAGCCTCCTGACCATGGTGAGCACCGAGGTCTTTAGCCCGCTGAAGCTGAAATCAAGGGGGGTGTCCGGCAACATTGCCCTTGGGAAATCAAATGCAGCCGGGTCTCCCTTGGCTGCCAGGTGGCTTATCACTGGTCCACCAGGATATTCAAGGCCAAGGATCTTGGCAACCTTGTCAAAGGCCTCACCGGCTGCATCGTCCCTAGTACGTCCAAGTAATTCCATGGACAGCATGCTATCGACCCGGTATATGCTCGTGTGACCACCGGATACGACCATGCCAATGAAGGGAAAGCTAGGGGTATCAGGCTCTAAAAATATGGAGGCAAGATGGGCAGCTAGGTGATTGACCCCTGTAAACGGGATGCCTCTTGCCACGGCAAATGCCTTGGCAAAGGATAACCCTACCACCAGGGAGCCCACCAATCCCGGCCCCTGGGTAATGGCCACTGCATCTATATCGGTTAGCCCAATCCCTGCGCGCTCAACAGCCTCACTCACCACCAGCGAAATGGCCTCGAGGTGTTTCCTGGATGCGATTTCAGGAACGATCCCCCCGTATTCCCGGTGGATCTCCACCTGTGACGACACTATATTACTTTTGATCAGCTCGCCATGGCTGAGTACAGCGGCGGCTGTTTCATCGCATGAACTCTCTATTGCCAGGAGATATCTCGGCAACAGGCCCTCTTTTGATTTATTCCCATATGACATCATTAATTTCCATCTCTTGATCCTTTAAAATAACCTACTGATACATAAAAAGAAATAACTAGGTATCAACTTTTTTCTCATGTCTTGACACCAGTACATCTTACATGTTATTGCTTCCGAACCAATGCCCCCGTAGCTCAGGGGATAGAGCACAGGATTCCTAATCCTGGTGCCGCACGTTCGAATCGTGCCGGGGGCACCATAGGTTCAACAAGCAACCCTGGTTCATCAGCCTTACGGACAAGGGCCTCTTTGCCTTTTGTCGGTCTCTGGAAAGAGTGATTTCCTAGACAGAACAATGGTGACCAGTCCTGCTGGTGTTCACCGGGCTGTATAAAGCCCCTTAGAATCCCCCCTTTTGGCTATCCAGATTAATCAATAACCTGAAACGAAAGTGACGTGTGGTAGGTCATCTCAAGAGCTCAAAGAGCCTTCTGACTCTGGGCTTCTTGAGCTTCATGCAAAGATTGCCCACTTTCTTGGATACCGAGGCGTGCAATAACCTGCCGTCGGTTGGGGGCGGAATCGGTAATAGCGACAAGCGGACCTGAAAAGTGCCCAATGTGCCGCCCCTTATCGAGGTGTTGCCGCTTGGAATTGTTCTATCCGAATACCATAGGTGAGCCGCTTCCTTTGAAGCTCGAAGTTTACCCTAAGGCCATCGAGCACCTCTCCTGCCCCCAGGATGACATCTTCAGGCACGACGATGAAATACGGATAGTCATCCTCTGTGTATCCATCAGGCTCAAGGCCCACTCCCACACCGGTCTTCACCGGGATGCTGGGGTCGGTGATCACAAGG
>WFZW01000211.1 GCA_015489365.1 Deltaproteobacteria bacterium
ATCTTCCCTGAAGCCAAAGAATTCCAGGCCGAACCTGTTCATAAACAGGATTTTACCGGCTGCATCCATCCTGAATATTATGCTATTTGCATTCGATATAATGGTGGTGAACTTGAATTCTTCAAGTCTCTTCTCCTGCTCGAATTGTTCCCTGCGTATTGCAGCGGCTATTACATTTGCTGCCACCTTGAAGGCCTCAAGTTCCGCATCTGACCATATCCTCCCGTGCATAAGATCTTCAAAAACAAGTATTCCCCAAAGAGTATCTTCAAGGATTATGGGGCATAGGCAGACGGAAGAGCGGGAACCACCTTGCTGCTCCACTGCTTGCCCACCTGATGAAGAATCAAAGAAAGGAGATATGACCTCTATCTCTCCGCCTTCCAACCTTCCCAACAGGGATGGCTTAAAGGGGGTTTTATTCGACAGGACATTGAGTAAATCCAACGGATCAGACGTGGCAGGGGAGCTAGCCCAATGGGCTACACTGCTAACCCCTACGAAACCGCCCTCGCCCCTTCTGACCTTCAGGATCAGGGCACGATTAACCGCTGAGGCACTACCTAGGGCGGATAAAAACTGCCCAGCGGCTGCCCGCCAATCTATGCCTGTAAGTAGGATGCTTGAGGCCATACTCACTGCCTCAAGGATGGCATCCTTCCTAGCAATGGCAGCCTCCATGGCCTTCCGTCTGGTGATATCCTCCAACATCCATATTGACCCACCATCGGGATCTTTTGGATCCAGCGCCTTGCCGGTAAGCCTGCCCCATATTGTGCTTCCATCCCTCCTACTTAATGGAAGTTCTTTGACTATGGTCTCCCCGTTTGCCAACTTGGCGTATATCTCCTTGCCATAATCCTCATAATCGTCCATGGAGGCATAGACAAAGGATGTATCTTTACCTACCAATTCATCAGGCCTTGCTCCATAAAGTTTGGCCATCGCACTATTTAACCGCACGAGTCGCCTGTTTTTCACATATGCTATACCTATGCCGGCATTTTCAATGATGAGATCAAGTTCCGCTGCCGTCTCTTCAAGTTTGGTCCTCAATATTATCTTGTCGGTTATATCCTCTTTGATCGCGATGTAATGGGAGATATTGCCCTGCTCATCCCTAACTGGAGAGATAGTGGCACTTTCCCAAAAGATATCACCATTCTTTTTCTTGTTACAAAACTCACCCTTCCATACCGCACCGGAGGATATGGTATCCCAAAGATCCTGATAAAACCCCTTGCTCTGCAAACCTGACTTGAGCAGCCTGGGATTTTTACCCATCACCTCATCTTTACTGTAACCCGTAACCTGGCAAAATTTTGGATTTACATACTCTATCTCCCCTTGGGTGTTCGTAATGACCACGGTATTTGCACTCTGTTCCACAGCCACCGAAAGTTTCCGTATCTGCTGCTGGGACTTGACATAATCAGTAAGGTCAGTAATGAACGCAAAGCGAAGATCACCCTCTTCACCCTGTCCGGTGATCTTTATTGAGGATATTCTGACGTATCGGACCTGCCCTTCCCTGGTCAGCAGTTCAAGCTCGCACAGGCATTTGTCCTCGTGTCTTCGCGCAGCCTGTTCCATTAAGATCCTTCGATTCTTACTGTCCACCAGGTCAAAGGGACTTTTACCTATAAGTGCCTGTTTAGTATAACCCAGTAACCTGCAAATCGCGTCGTTTACCTCGAGTATCCGGAGATGCTCTGCATCTACTATCCAAAATCCTTCACTAGTGGCATCTATAAGTGTTTTGTAACGGGAAAGGAGCCTACTGTACTCCCGATGTTCCTTTCTCAAACGATCGTTGGCCATGCGAAGGGCAGCATGCTTTGACATAAGTAGGTAATAAAGGACAATGAGGATTATAAGAGTTGCCATAAATGCGACGATGATGGCATAAACGGGTTCCGCAGCAGGAATGAAAGAGGCCGTCAAGCCGTCTGGCATGCAATGGAACAAAACCAGACCAGTTACATCGAGTGGCACTATTTCTAGATAAAAACGGCCGCCATGCTTCGTATTGTCGACCCTCATCACTCTCTGCGCCCTGAGGCGACTCCATGTGTCCGCTGGGAAACCAAGGGATACGGCCTGCTGGCCATCTGCAGAAACGGTATAATTACCCCTGTTGCCTGAATATGATCCTGGGCCAGATCCTGGCTTCATCATGTGATTGTACAGGGATGGATATAAGGGCTTGGATAAGGGACCTAGTACATATAAACCAGTACCATGATCGATTATTATCCCTTGTGCTGTTACGAGGGCATTAAACGGCCTAGACAAATAAAGGCAGCTGTCACCAATTGCTGCTTGATCCTGCCTTGCAACAGAAAAAAAATCCCTTGCAATCTTTATTACCGCCACCCCAAGGGCCTTATCCCCAATAGAAACCCTTGAGGCAAAATAGAAATCCAGATAACCAGCACCTACCCCTTTTACGGCGGTATAAAACCCTTGGCCATTGAACATGGCCCCTTTGAAATAGGGACGAAACGAATAATCCTCACCAACTAGGTCGCCCTGGGTCGAAAGAACACAGGTTCCTTCGGCATCGAGGAGAAAGGCACCAAGAATCCCTGAATGCCTGGCAACTGCATCCAAATGTCTCCTAGCAACTTGCAGATCTTCCTCGCTGGGTGTTTCTGGATCTGTCAATACACGTTGTACATAGGGATCATCGGACAACATGTCCGCATAGGTCTCAAGGATAGCAATCTCAAGGTTCGTACTCCTTACATCCTCATGGATACGTTGGGTCCAATATTTCTGGTTCCTGGCCCGGGCCCCATCGATTGCCCACCATCCCATGAATATTCCACCAGTCAGAAAGACCAAGACAACCGCCAAGACCTTGAAACTGATCCGCCTTGTCTGCATTCTTATGCCCCGCACCAGGCCCCTTGGAGAAAACCCCAGGAGGATACATTGACACTATCAACTCAAGACCCCAAGACCACTTATTCGAAGACGAAATGGTAGAGAGGGACGGTATACACAGTGGACCAGGCATATGAAAAGCCTTCGCTGATACACGGTGTATAACCATCCTGAACGAAAGGAAGAAAACAGGTCACAAGGCCTAGGGAAAGGGAACCTTTCTATGATCACCCTCAGGGCATGGTACTGCTGGCCTTGAGATCGAAGTGGAAAGTAGCACCTTTCCCAGGGCTGCTCTTAACGCCTATAGCCCCGCCATGTGCCTCTATTGCAAGCATACAGAAATAGAGGCCCATGCCCGATGAATGTCTACGTCCACGGTCCATTGTAGTGAGCCCTTGTCCATATTTCTGAAAAATCGTACGGTGTTCTTCTGGCGGAATACCGGGGCCATTATCCGATACGCTGACCCTTACCTTGCCTTTCTTTTGCGCCACGGATATTGAGATTTCAGGATTTTCAAGGGTTCTGGTAAATTTCAAGGCATTGGAGATCAGGTTTGTAAGGACCCTGCATATGACGTCCGGATCACACTCTGCATAAACCGGCATATCAGGCAAATCCACACTCATTGCTATATTACGGTGCCTTACCCCAAGAAGGTCAATGGCCTTGTTCACAATATCTCTGACATCAGCCCTTATGATGTTAAGGGGCATCTTGCCATTTTCCATCCTGCTTACATCCAAAACGGTCCCTACCATCTCCACCATGGAGGATGTATTGGCAAGAATATTCTCCAGGAACATGACTTCGTCAGGCCTCAGCCGATCCTGAGTCCGCATCTTAAGCAGCTCTGCGTTCCCTGAAATACCCATAAGGATAGAACGCATGTCGTGCACCATCATGTGCGTCAGGCTGTCCCTTGCCTGTTCTAGTTCCTTCAGCCGACAATAATTCTTACGAAGATCTTCGAAAAGACGTTTTGCAGATATGGCGTTGCCTATCCTGAGTCCTACTTCCTGGGGATCGATGGGTTTCGTTAGGAATTCATCGGCTCCTGCCTCTATACCTTCCAACATATGCTGTTTTTCCGAAAGACTGGTAACTATTATCACCGGGATATGGGCGATAGAAACATCGTTTTTTATGGCACGGCAAAGTTCCAAGCCGCTCATACCTGGCATTAGGACATCGGTTAAGACCACGTCCGGTTCATCCTGCCGCACCATGGCCAGGGCCTCTGCCCCTTCCTGTGCAGAGATCGCCTCACACCCATAGGTTCTCACCACCTGTGACAATAGTTCCCTTTGAAGCAGATCGTCTTCAACAATGAGCACCTTACCGTCCCGGTAAGATATTGGTCCTCTTTTTTGTTTTATCATGGAAGCTTCCCGTAACAAGAAGTAGGTATCCCCTGGCCTTCATCAACATTCTTCGGCACAAGGAATCAATTCCTTGAGGGAAGGGAAGAGATAGAACAGGCTAAAACAATAGCCCCTCCTTGGACAGACACCAGGAAAAACCCATGCCTGTTAGGCGATCGCAGTACTAGGGCCTGGAAGAAGGAATCAATGCGTGCATTTCCAAACAAGGAAGACCGTGTGCCTTATCAATGGAATCAGTCCAGGGTCTCTATCCAGCCATAAACATCTTCCTGCTCTCCATATTGGAGGGATGTCAACTCGTCAAACAACCGTTGTGCCAAGGGACCGGTTTTGCCACCGTTTACAGTATAGCTATTCCCTTTGTAAAAAAGTGATCCTACCGGCGATACTACTGCAGCTGTACCGGTCCCAAAACATTCCTTCAAGTCACCATTCTCAGCCCTTTTGATTACCTCATCTATCGAAATGGGGCGCTCTTCCACATTCAATCCCCAGGACCTGGCAAGATGTAAAACTGAATCCCTGGTAATACCGGCCAAGATGCTCCCGCTGAGTGCAGGGGTCACCAAGGCATCGTCAAAGAGAAAAAAGATGTTCATGGTCCCCACTTCTTCCACGAAACGCCTCTTGACCGCATCGAGCCACAGGACCTGGGTGAAACCCAACTTTTTGGCCTCCTCCGAGGCCATGAGACTTGCAGCATAATTCCCTGCGGTCTTCGCCTCTCCTACACCACCAGGAGCTGCCCTCACGTATTTATCCGTCACGTATATCTTTACAGGGTTAAAGCCCTCTGAATAGTATGCGCCCACCGGGCTCAGGATTGTACAGAGCAGATATTCCTTGGCAGGCCTGACACCTAGGAAAGCCTCGGTTGCAACCATGAAGGGCCTTATGTATAAAGAGGTTCCCTTTGCCTCTGGCACCCAGCGCGCATCTACCCTTATCAGCTGCTTGATAGACTCCAGCAGGTCCCTTTCGTCTATCCTGGGCATACACATTCTCCAGGCCGAGGAATTGAATCGTTTCATATTCTCTTCAGGACGAAACAACCTTATCTTGCCGTCTACCCCCCTGAATGCCTTCAGACCTTCAAATATCGCCTGGCCATAGTGCAGGCACACGGATGCAGGATTCAAGGAAAAATTATCATAGGGGATAATCCGCGGAGCGTGCCAGCCCTTGTCTTCATGATAGTTCATGACGAACATGTGGTCTGAAAAATGGATACCGAAACCCAGATTATTACTATCTGGTAATGGTTTCCTGCCAGATTCCGGGAGGAGTTGCATTTTAAGATCCATGATAGAATAGTCCTTTCTCTTGCTGAGATATCTTTAACGCCATTTACAGATAAGCTCAATCATACCCCTGGGCCATCTCGTTACATCCTGAACCAAGGCCAACGTTTCACTTACTTTATTATCTGGAATTAAACATAAAGCTGAACCCATTCTTAACCACTTACCCCGAATTATGCAATTGCCTGGTTAGAAGCTGGCGCTATTGCGCCGAGGATATCCCCGTGAGCCACTTGGTCACCTGTAAGGTTCTGAAGGCATCGGCCTTACCGATGGTATGAGGGGTATAGGGCCTCCAGGCCTCACGGCCTGGCTTGCGGCCAATAGGAATACCAAGTGATTCCGGAACAAAAAGCGGCTCACATCCACCCCCAACAGCGGGCCTGAGGTTATCAAACAGAACATCGCCGTTGAAATCCACATAGGAGACAGAGATATCTAGGATGGGCCTTATCACGTACAATTTTCCAGAACATTTTCCAAGCATCACCGGGACCCATCTGCGCATTGAAAATCCCTCCAACCACAGCCCGTATCTATCTTCGCCGGTAAACTTGTCGCTCATCCAGGGTATCACCCAATCCATGACAGGCCTTTGAAGATTCAATTCTATTTGCGTTTCGACCTCACTACTTCCCTGTACCGCAAGCTGAAACCAGTCATCATAATCCGGTATATCCTGACGCATGAGCGCACGTCCATAATCCTGGAAGGACCAAAGGGCATGGCAGGTGGCACAGGCAACAATCTTCCTGTCTGTCGGCCTGTGTCCAATAGTATCTTCATTCATAATCTTGGCCAGTCCCTTACCAGGGGAGAGGTGGCAAGAAAGACACCCTTTTATACCGGTTGTATCGCCCCCTGTTTCCTGGTCTTCCATCGGTTTAACCTCCATGGGATTATGACAATCGGAACATCCCATGCCCGCCCTCTGATGAATATCAGGCACCATGGCGTGCCACTCTACCCCATAGGGCCTAGGCAGGTTTTCCCCCTTGTATAACGGGGCCCTGAAATCCTCGGGATAATCTGCCTCAAACCTGCCATAGAAGTCCCATCCCACAAAATTGGCATAATGGCATGACAGGCAGCGATCGTCTGGCACCTTTCTGTTGAAGCGGTGATCCAGAGGTGGATAGAAAAGGCCTTTTACGAAATGACAGGCCGCACACCCTGTACCTCTCATTGTCCCCTGATAATCGTCGCCAGAATAATACACATGACACCTAAGGCACCTCCGTCTCAGCATGTCTGCTATTAAGTCCCTTGCGGTTTCGGGATGATATTTTATGGGCAGATCCTGGAAACTGGGTGGTTTATCGCCCGGGAAAAAGGCCCTCCATACCGATGCTATCTCCTTGCCCAGGGTAAAGTGTAAGGAATTGGTCATCCTTGTCACCTCACCAGGATGGCACGATCCACATGTCCGTTTCATCTCTTCATAGCAGGCAGGATGGGAGATAAGCCCTTGATGGGCGACCTTCCTAAAACGTCCATCTGGATTGCCCCTATGGCAATAGACGCAAGCTAGATCATGAGCCTTGTCCAGTCTCACTGGATGACAACGTTTACAACCAGATTTACCTAGCTTAGAGTTGTCCAAGGGTACTTGACAGCCAAAAAGGCATAATAAAGCCAGAAAGCACAATAACAGTTTCGTTCTGTAAGCGATTGTGTTCATCTCCACAACACCTGCAGATTCCCGGGTAGCGCATACCCGCTTTATAGGATTGTAAGGATATAGTTCATGCTTACGCATACCCTCTGCCTTGCACCAAGGCCCTTAGACCCAAACCTTCATGCTGTACCCATATTCCCTGCTGTACCCCCCTGGGCATGAAGATACAACCCCACACCCCCAGGGTGTGTTTTCATGGTAGATTATGCAGTTAAAGTGCATGATTTGGATTTAAGGATTTGGCCGAAAGGGTTTAATATAAGATCTTGTCCTTACAATTTAACATCTAGTCACCAAGCATAGTCCTAATAATAACTTCCAAGGAAGGAAATCTAATCGGATTATGAAAAAAGACAAATCCTATCTCCAAGACGCCATCAACTACCTGAATAGATTCCAGCTTCATGGATTTCGCCTGGGCCTTGAACGAATGCATGCCATACTCAAGGCACTGGGGGAACCTCACAAGCTTTATCCCTCGATACATGTTGCCGGCACCAACGGCAAGGGATCGGTCTGTGCTGCAATAGCATCCATACTCCAGGCATCAGGCTACAAAACCGGTCTTTACACCTCTCCCCATCTGGTATCACTTGCGGAAAGGTTCCAGATAAACGGCAGGATGATAGAAGACGAGGACTTGGCCCGAATGATATTCAGGATCAAGAACCTGGTAGAGGCCGGCTATGAACTCAGCTACTTTGAATACACTACTGCTATATCAATGGAGTGGTTTGCAGAAAACCGGGTAGATATCGCCGTATTCGAAACAGGCCTCGGGGGCAGGCTTGATGCCACAAATGTAATCTCACCACTAGTGGCGGTAATCACCACCATCGGCATTGACCACCAGAAGTATCTGGGACAATCCATCAGGGAAATCGCTAATGAAAAGGCTGGTATCATAAAATCTGGAGTGGACGTGGTAAGCGGCATCCCCTCCAACAGTGAAGCGGGCAGAATAATATCAGACCGATGCAGGAGACTGGGTGTCACCAGATTTGAAAGGGGAAGGGATTTTCGTATCACCCTTGATGAACAAGGCCGGATCAACTATTCAGGTATCTGCCTGGGAATAAAAGGGCTAAAGCATAAACTCAAGGGCAGGCACCAGGCAGATAATTTATCGTTGGCCCTGGCAACATGCGAACTTTTAACCAGAAAAGGGTTCAATATAAACCGTTCCCATATGGTAAAAGGGTGTGATAACCTCGCATGGCCTGGCAGGGGCGAAAGGATACAATTTGAGGGACGTGACGTGTTCATCGACGGCGCGCACAATCTGGACGGCGTAAAGGCATTGAAGGGATTGCTTACGGATATGGCAGGATCTAGGGACAGTAATAGCACCTGGATTCTACTATGGGCCTGCTCAAACGAAGGTAAGGACAAAGACTTCACCCAGATGCTGGAGGAGGTAACCTCGTTTTTCGATACGATCATCATAACCGAACCCCCTGGCCCCAGACATCCTGTTACGATAGAGGAATGGGAGAAACATTTGAAGGGCCTGGTAGGTGTCCGGTTTGAAAGGGATTGGGACAGGGCGCTTGCCTACTGTCTAGATACATGTAGGGAGAAAACGGACCTATTGTGTGTGGCAGGTTCCCTTTACCTGGTTGGTGCCGTGCGCGGAAAGCTCACCCATATGCCTAAAGGACCTTCCAACCTATGAATTCTATGCCTTGTAGGGCGCACCCTAAAAAAGGGGCACGACAATTAACGCCATGCCCCTTTCTATTCAAGGAGTTACCCTGCTCCCCCCACGAAGGGGATTATGTTAGAAGAACCACAGCAGTTCCGCTGCAAACCTCATGGATATGTCATCAGATTCACGACCATCCTTGAAATTGGTGAGCCCACGGCCTATTGCATCAAGTGCCTTTGTAATGTCCTTGGCACCATCACCTGGGAACAGGAATGCAGCCCCGCCTTTTAAGGTTACAGACTTGTAAACCTGGTAGCGAAGCTCGTTATTCCATTCAACCCCCATGAACTCGTCTATGTCCACGTTGGCCAGGTTGCCAACCTTGGTGTAGTAGGTCTCTACTGCATCACTCTCGTCAAACCACATGGCCATCACATGGGTGACATAGGTCCAACGACCATAGGCAGCCTTTATACCGCCTCCGATCATCTGGAGCCCCGGGTTGTCAAGCGCAGCAGCGCCATTGATGCCAGCACCCCTTATGGTACCGTAGTAGGCAGGCATAATGCTGTATAGGGTCTGACCCAGGATGGGGTTTCCATCGAACGAAATGCTCTGCTCGCTGCCAAAACGCGGAGTGAACCTGGTTATACCAACGGCAGGTGCCCAACCTTCAAGATCGTTGTCATTCATATCGTCATCACCTTGGGCATATATCCCGCCGACATGTACCTCGAATTCCTTGATCCCGACCATCTCGTGCAGATCGATTGCCAGGTCGGCAAAGGCGGCCCAGGAGCTGATGTCCTTGTCCTTGACCCCAGGTGCATCATAATCACCCGTTACATAGGCAATTTCAGCCATTGGCTTGAAGATGCCATATGTTCCCTTGTAATTAACGCCCATGAAGTAACGATCTATATTCATGCCCTTAAGATCGTTCAGGTCGGACATAACAAAGCCCTCTATGTAGGAACCGGCTATGCTATAGCCAAGCTTGCCGTATATATAGGTGCGGTCGTTGTCCTTGCCCTGCACCGGAGAGCCAATGGGGTTGATGGATGGATTGTTCGGATCGTAATAATAACCGGCCTCGTCCTCGTCCTTCTTTATGTACCAGACGGACCACTTAAAATTATCCATACCGCCATCAACACCGATACCTGGATCATCGTCTCCATAGACGAGTCCACCGTAGCCGATATCGATGCCCCTGGCATCCCATCCGGCCTTAACCCTTGAATGAATCATGGGCACGTTGAAGCTGGCAAGGAGCCTTTCGATACCGAACTGCTGGCTTTGACGACCATAGGCGAAATCGGTACGGTCAGCAGACCTCCTGTCAAGTACCGTATCCGATTCCAGGGCCATATATACATCCCAGTCCTGGCCATGTATGAAATTGAAGAATAACCGGTTTTCACCCCTGATATAGCTATCCTTTACCGCGCCACCTGCCTCGTTGAGGTGTACCCTGGTGCTGTCAGTTCCAACCCCCAGGGATCTCATAGCCTCGGCGGCCTTTGCTTCCTTGGCATTATCCAGGCGGTTGCTCACGCCGAAATCCCTGTCTACCTCTGCTGTGGGAACGATCCTGATCTGTGCCCCCATCCTTATGGTAATATCGCCAAGGGTCTGAACCTCCACAGACCCTGGACCGGCCTGGGCAATGCCTGCGACGCAAAGCCCGGCAATTAGTACCAGTAATGCAAACAACTTCTGTTTCATGGATTACCCCTCCTATACCTTGAATTCATGATAAATAATCCCTAGAAAACAAGCTTAACCCTCGTTGAACCTATCACCCCCCTTCATCCCTGATCTGTTTCCCTCTTCAAGGGCTTAGACACCCTTAAACCTATCGAAAAACCGTAATATCCTCCCTATAGGTTTATTCAAAAATACGTTTTTTGGTCAGCCGTGGGCACACAAGGGCATAGATGG
The DNA here is from genome assembly GCA_015489365.1 of Deltaproteobacteria bacterium. Classification (GTDB taxonomy): domain Bacteria; phylum Desulfobacterota; class Dissulfuribacteria; order Dissulfuribacterales; family QOAL01; genus S143-34. The sequence continues at coordinate 10,849 of WFZW01000211.1, forward strand.
CAAAAAGGTACAATATTCCAAGAGGTACATTTCACCCTTAAATACCCGCGTACAGGCAATCTATATTGATTCAGGCAGCCTCGGTCATCTCCCTGACAATTTTTTGTGACCAGGTGTTTACCCTTTTTTGGTATGCCTCCCTCACGATGGACATGTCTGTAAGGAACCGCTCAAGCTCATCGAATGTAAGTGATTGGGGACCATCGCACAATGCCGAGTCAGGATCAGGATGGCACTCCACCAGTATCATGTTGGCACCTGCCACTACTCCCTGGGCAGCTACGTGGAATATATCCATTAAGCCGTCTGGCGATGCCTGCTTGGAGCCGATGGTATGGCTCGGATCGACACATACGGGCAACCTCGTAAGGCGTTTAATCACTGGAACGTGGGCAAAATCTGTAAGATTGCGATGTGGAGCACCGAGCTGGGACTTCACCCCCCTTAAGCAGAAAACGATGTTGCGGTTTCCCTCACTTGCTATGTATTCGCAGGCGTTCAGAGACTCCTCTATAGTTAGCCCCATTCCCCTTTTGTACAATACAGGAAGCTGATTCTGGGAGCCCACGGCCTTCAGCAACTCGAAGTTTTGTGCGTTCCGTGTGCCTATCTGGAGCATAACCCCGGTTGGATGCCCGGTCTCCTCAAGGGCTTTGAATATTTCCTCGATGTGCTGTTCCCGCAAGACCTCCATGGCAATAACCTTTATGCCGTACTTGCCAGCCAGCTCGTAGACCCAGGGTAAACACTTGGCACCATGCCCTTGAAAATCATAGGGACTGGTGCGCGGCTTATAGGCCCCCATCCTGGCCGTTTCTACACCCATTTCTTTGAGTTTCTTGAATGTCGCCTCGACATTTTCAGGGGTATCCACGGCACAGGGACCAGCAAACACGTGGAGGCATTCTTGATCAAATTTTATCCCGTTATAGGTAAATCCTATAGGAACAAAATTGACATCGTGCCTGCCTATCTGCCTGTATTTTGTGGAGACCCTGACAACCGTCTCCACACCTGGCATGGCCTTTAAAACCTCCTCTGGCACGTTGTGTGTTGGCCCAATAACATGAAGTTCCTTTACGGATCGGGTCTCCCCTTCAAACTCCACCATCTTTAGGTTTATATCCGGAAAATTTTCAAAAAAGGCCCTTATCTTCTGGACCTCTGTCCCATCTGGTTGTACGTCCTTCTTTAGGATCAAGATCATATTGTAATATACCCCTACTGCACGTGCCCTCCTCGGGCTGGATTTTCAAATCGGCCCAGCCTACCTGCCCATAAATCATTCTGGACCCAAGCCTGCTATCTCTCTAGGACCTGTAGAGAATCTTGCCAGTATGGGCATGTAGCTGCTACCGACCATATATTCACGGCAAACAAAGTCTAACTTTAAATTGTTACCATTCGAAACCATTTCGGTCAACATGAATTTCTGCCAGAGGACCTCACTCGCCCTTCGAAGTCTCTTTACACAACCAGGTATTACGCGCAACTCCTTGCACGTTTGTACATGCACGATTCAAGGCATAGCGCTGACCTATTAGGTAGACCTTCTCTTCTGCCCGGGTTATGGCGGTATAAAACCATTTATTGTTAAGCATAATAAAATGCGAATTGGTAAGCGGGATAACTACTATCTTATACTGACTACCCTGGGCCTTGTGTACGGTGAGTGCATAGGCAAGCTCTATTATGTCACCAAGGTGATCAAAATCATAGGCTACCACCACCCTTTCAGGGTAGACAACATGGAACTGCTGTGCCTCGCTATCAATCCTCATAACCAGCCCAACATTCCCGTTAAAGATCCGCCGGAACCCGTCCGATGAAAATTCCTTCCCCTGTCTTATGAAGGATTGCCAGTCCATTACAGGCATATCCCTGTTTCGCAGGTGAACCACCTTGTCCCCCTCCCTTATATGAATACCTGCCCTACTTATGCCCTTTTTGCCAGGCTCGGCATTGAGTATCTTCTGAAGCTCCCTGTTTAATATCTCCGTACCAAGCTGACCTACCCTCATGGGGGTAAGTACCTGGAAATCCCATATCGGATGGGTAAGTGAGCGTTTGTACTGCCTGGCCAGTTCCAGGATTCGGTCGAGGATCGCCTGGTTGTTCTCCTCTCTAAAGCGTTTCAACTCCCGTGGGGTACTCCCCTTTTTAAGGGCATAGATATTGTGCTTCTCAAGCCTTTCGAAAACGAAATCCTGCCAGCTAGACTCCTCTACACCCTTGGGCACCTTACCTTGACGAATCTCGTTGGCAAACAGAGTAAGCACGCTTCCTGGCCCCTGTCTGTAGATCTGTGTAAGGTGAACCGATGGGATAAGGTCGCATCTTAGGGCGTCTGCAAAGACATTCCCAGCGCCGATAGGGGGCAATTGTGCCGGGTCACCCACCAATATGAAAAGGGTAGAAGGCCTGAGCGCCCTGGCAAGCCTGTAAAAAAGAGGAAGACTTACCATGGATGCCTCATCCAAAAGCATTACCCTATATGGAAGAGGCTTTTCAGGACCATGCTCGAATTGATTGTCACCTTTGTACTTAAGGAGTGCATGAATGGTCAAGGCCTCATATCCCGTGGTCTTCCTGAGCCTGGAGGCAGCCATGCCCGTAAAGGCACAGCACATCATCTCATCCCTTACGGCATAACGGTCCGACAAAAGATCAAGGATCGCTCGACAAACCGTTGTCTTACCTGTACCGGCGTAGCCTGCAAGGCCAAACACCATTCGGGGCTCTCCTGCCACTAAACGGACTATCTCCCGCTGCTCCTGCGCAAGCTCGATCCCAAGACTATCTTCATATCTTTCTAGGAAATTCTGAATCTCTTCGGCGGAGATCAAGGGCCTTTTGCCAGGTTTAGCCCTTGAAGAAAAAAACTCCCTTAGCCAGTCTTCCATATATTTATAGGCGGATAGCCCTATCTCACCACTGGGCCCAATCACCAAGGTCCCCTCAAGCCTCATGGGCTCCAACACGTCCATGATCAAAGAACGCTCTGGCACAAGGTCCTCTGAAGAAAGCACTTCCTGTACAGCATCTACAAAGGGACCTTCCATCAAAAAACAATTACCATCTGATTCGGCGGCCTCGACTAGCACATGTGTGACCGCAGCCCTTATCCTGAACGGGGAATCCTGTTTGACCCCAATTGCCAGTGCGATCTTGTCTGCGGTTTTGAACCCTATCCCCCTAATCTCGGTCAAGCTATAGGGATTTTTCCTTACGATTTCCAGTGATGCGTCACCAAAATGGTTGTAGATACGTATCAGAAGGTTTGGTGTTATGCTAGCATGCCCTCCAAGATATTCGGCCAGTGCCCTCAGGCTACGGTGCTTATGCCAGGAACGCAGTATCAGATTTAACCTTTTTTCCTTTATCCCCTTGACCTTGAGGAGTTCCTGTGGCCTTTCATCTAGTATGCGACACAATTTCTCCTCGCCAAAACGTTCTATAAGCTCGCTGGCAAGCCTTTCCCCAAGGCCCTTGACCACCCTTGAAAGGAAGAAAAGAAGCTCGCTCCCCATGAGCCTGCACCGGGAAAAGGCAAACTGGCGGCCATACTTGGTCATGGTCCATGTACCAAAAAATTGGAATTCACTTCCTTCAAGGCCGGCATTATTCAAAAGTTCCGGCACATGACCGGTGGCTGTAAAGAGTCCCCCCCTGGAAGGCCTCACCCTCAATACAGCAAAACCTGTCTCCCTGGATGCAAAGGTTACCCTCTCCACCCTGCCTCTCAGGGTTTGTTCAACCTCCTGTGTTCTAACCTTGTCTTTTGTCATCCTTGAATAACCGTTATCAACTTGGTGTGGCCTTAGACCATATCTTGGCAGTCTTTACTTGCCTTGAAGGATCGTATGGCGTATACATATCCAACTCGTAATCGACCAAATCGGCATGAGCTTTATGCAGCCCGTACCATTGATGCCACACCCTAGGGCAGGTAAAGACACGACCCAAGGGATTTACCTTTACGGCAACATATTCAACCAGGATTGAAGGACAATTGCCATAGTACCGTGCTGACTATTTTTCGACAAAATGAAAACGGGATAGAACGCTGTTCAAGTTTCTGCGATGGCAGCTGGATCAACCTCATTAATCCCACAGAGCAGGAGCTCGAATCCGTTGAGAAGAAACTCGGCGTACTGCCTGAATTTCTGAGGTATCCCCTGGATGAAGAGGAGACCTCCAGGGTGGAAAGCGATGAAGGACAATTGTTGATCATCCTGAAAATCCCCCTGCCCCAGCACAAAGGGGATATGATACGATATGAGACCGTACCCCTTGGCATTATCGTCTTACCTGACGTGGTCATCACCATCTGCCTTCACCATACCTCTGTCTTGGACCAACTGCTTGAGATAAAAGATATCAAGAAGGTCTTGAAGGACAAGGTAAGATTTATATTCAACATATTCCTAAGGGTGGCAAATGCCTATCTGCGGCACCTGCGGCTCATCGACCGCCTGACCAATGAATATGAAGAAGAGCTCCATAGGTCCTTGAGAAACCAGGAACTAATCAAGCTCCTCAACCTAGAAAAAAGCCTGGTATATTTCAACACCAGCCTCAAGGCCAATGACTTGGTCATGGCCCGCCTTGAAAGTGGAAGGTACCTGGTAATAGATGAAGAAAACGAGGATATACTCGAAGACGCCCAGATCGAAAATCAGCAGGCCATCGAGATGGCAAAGATATTTAGCGACATCCTCAGCGGCATGATGGATGCCTATGCCTCTGTCATTTCCAACAACCTGAACATCGTGATGAAGTTCCTGACCTCGGTAACCATCGTATTGATGCTTCCAAACCTGGTGGCAAGTATATACGGCATGAATATCTCGTTACCGTTTCAGGATTTTCCACATGCCTTTGCCCTGATCATGGGCCTATCCTTCCTCCTGTCCGTGCTAGTCGTGTACATTTTTATAAAAAAGAAGATGTTCTAAAAACGCCCCATGGAGTACCCTGTTATCCCACGCCCTGGTACCAATCCAGAAAAAGATGCCTGGATAGCAAACTTCTATACGGAAAACCACCTGGCATATGAGGTATTTCCACATGAAGTGGCCTCCCCAGAGCAGTTGAGATTCATCGTATTTTTGGAGGATGAGCCCTATTATTATCCCTGTTCCGACAGGATATTCCATACAATAGTAGATAAAAAGGGCGGTGAATTCCTGGTCCTTTCCTACATGAAGATATGGGAAAGGCTTGAACCACTAGTCCGTTCCGTGGTGGACAACACCTACAAACGACGATTCCTGCTGACGCTGCTCAAGATCAAATTTAGGCATGAGACGGCCTCCCTGGTCATGTTGCCTTCCAGGCTGGAAAAGCGGCTTCTTCAGATCTTTGTCAGGGTAAGTGACATAGATCGGCCCCTTGCTTCTATCAAGGAAAGACAAAACAGGCGGACCAATGACATAATAAGATCCGAGGCATTCAACAAGGCGTTCAATGCCCATAAGGGACTGGAAATAGGTAATGGCACGCCCCTTGACGAAATAAATTTTAGGATCAACATGCTCCAGTTACGCCGCCTATTGGGCCTTGCTTCATATCCTGAAATCTGGACAGGCACCAGAGAACTTAAAGAAAAGGACTTGAGCGCCATGATGAACTGCCGTCTCAATGGCAAGGGCTGGGTGTGGTTCCAAGATACGCTGAAAGAGTGGTCACTTGCAAAAACCAGACACTACCTATTGTGGATGGGGGTAAATGCAGGTTCTATCCTGCTTGATCTGACCATGATCAGGATACTCATAAAAATGGGTATCAAGGTCATACTGGTGGTCAAGAAGGCCTTCTATTATGAAGCCGTTACCATGGCCGACGTGCTCGAAGACCCCTTCCTCCAAGAGTTCCTATACGATGCCGAGATAATCACGAATCCCAGGATCACAAAAAATGCCCTGATAGATCGGCTGAAAAGCGACAAGATGCTATTTGTCATATCAGATGGCACCCAGGAACGTTTCAATCCCCTACTTATGTCTGTAACCTTTGCTAGGGCCTTCAAGGAGGCAGACGCAGTTATCAATCGAAGTGATGCGGATGGCCCTTGCCTTTTGAAAACCCGTTTCTCCTTTACAAGGGACATATTGGTAATAACAAGCAGCCGTCCTGGCGAGATAAAACTCCACGTCAAGCCCAGGCATCCCAGGGTCATCAGGTTTTCCGAGGCGGATCTCAGGGCAAAGGCAGAGGCCCTGATATATCACCTGAAGATGGAGAAACAACGGGGAAAGACTATCATGTTCTACAGTGCCATAGTTGGGAGCATTCCCCAGGAGCTTGAAACCGCCAAAAAGATCCTCAAGGTCTTTATCAATTACCTAAGGCAGAAACAGGAAGGTGTGGTAGTAATAAATCCTGCAGAGCACTTTGAACCAGGCATGGACGCAGACGACATAATGTACATGTGGGAAATTGTCCAAAGAAGCGGCCTGATAGATATATGGCGGTTTCAAACCGTTGAGGACATAGAAAAGGCCTTTGAGCTCATGGGACAAAAGGTACCACCGGAATGGGTGGGTAAGGATGCCACCTACAGCACCGGCTGCACCAAGGAAATGCAGATCGCTCTAGAAATCCAAAAGGAACATCCGGAGATGCAGATCATAGGCCCACCATGGGAGAAGTTCCTGCGCAGAAAGGAGTATGGCGTTGGCAAACTCTATGACAGGGCACTGGGAGATGTCTAAATCACATGCAAAAGGAACTCATATTCGAAGATAACGCCCTGGCCCTCAGCCTTTACGGCGAACGAGGGGCCAACCTCAAAATACTTGAAGAGGCATTTGCTGTAAGTATCGATGTGAGAGGAAACCATCTGGTTATCGATGGAAACGATATAGATGTAGAGTTGGCCGCACGCACCCTTTCCCAACTCTATGACCTTGTGGCCAGGGGCTATCCATTAGGCTCTACCGATGTAGAATTCGCCATCGATATTATCTCGGCCAATTCGAGCGCAAGGCTGGCCGACATCTTCCTGGACAAGCTCAGTGTAAAATCAGGCAAGCGCCTGATCACACCTAAGAGTCTTGCCCAGAAACAATACGTGGAGGCCATTAGAAACAACGATATCGTGTTTGGTATAGGGCCTGCCGGCACCGGCAAGACCTACCTTGCAATGGCCATGGCGGTATCTGCGCTCATAAAAGAAGAGGTATCGAGAATAGTCCTGGTCAGGCCAGCTGTAGAGGCAGGTGAAAGGCTGGGCTTTCTTCCAGGGGATCTGGAGGAAAAGGTCAATCCATATCTCAGACCACTCTATGATGCCCTCTATGACATGCTGTCCTTTGAACGTGTAGGTCGCCTGCTCGAACGGGGGGTAATCGAGGTGGCCCCCATAGCCTTCATGAGGGGCAGGACACTCAACGAGGCATTCATTATATTGGATGAGGCCCAAAACACCACCTCTGAACAGATGAAGATGTTTCTTACCCGCCTTGGCTTTAATTCCAAGGCGGTGGTCACGGGTGACATTACCCAGATCGACTTGCCTGAGAAACAGGCTTCAGGCCTAGTAGAGGCGAAGAAAATACTCCAAGGCATACCAGGGATTGCCTTCGCCATGTTCTCCAAAAGGGACGTGGTAAGGCACAAGCTGGTAAGACGCATAATCCAGGCTTATGAAGAGCTTGAGACAAAGAAGAGGGGTACGGGAGATCCTATCAGGAAAGGATAAGGAACATGCCAGCGATGGTAATCAACAGATATCCCGGCTGGATACCTGAAGGTGCCCTCAATAGGGTGGCAGGCAGGCTTCTCAGGGCATGTGGGCTCGCATCCAAGGAACTAAATATCCTGGTTACGGATGATGAAGATATCGCCAGGATAAATCAACAATGGCTGGGAAGGCAGGGACCTACAAATGTCATCTCCTTTCCCCAGGATGAGACCGACCTACTAGGCGACATAGTGATCTCTGCAGATACTGCAAGGCGTGAGGCCTCTGAGGCCCTGACCGGCCTGGGCCAAAGGCTAATGGAGCTTTTGATCCATGGCATGGTGCACTTGCTTGGTGAGGATCACGAGGCAGGCCCTGAAGAGGCGAAGCGGATGCAAAGAAAGGAACAGGAACTCAAGATCTTGATTAGCAAGGAGAATATCATGGCAGATCTCTGTATAAATGTTGATCATATCGCAACAATAAGACAGGCACGCGGAGGAGATGAACCCGATCCAGTCGCTGCGGCGGCCATAGTGGAACTTGCCGGCGCAGATGGCGTGGTCGTACACCTCAGGGAGGACAGAAGGCACATACAGGACAGGGATGTACGACTGATCCGAGAGACTGCAAAAACCCGGCTCACCCTTGAGATGGCAGCAACGGACGAGATGATTGCCATAGCGACTGAGGTCAAGCCAGATATAGTGACATTGGTTCCTGAAAAACGCCAGGAGCTTACCACCGAAGGTGGCCTTGACGTAGCAGGCCTTGAACAATCCATTGGTGATGCAGTAGCCAGGCTGAATGATGCCGGCATACCAGTAAGTCTGTTTGTAGATCCTGAGGTAGACCAGATAAAGGCGTCCGGACGTGTAGGGGCCCAGTGCATAGAAATACATACAGGCAGGTATGCCGAGGCAAAAACCGCCGAAAAACAAGAGGATGAATTCGAACAAATAGTAAAGATGGCAACCATGGCCACAGATCTTGGGCTCAGGGTACATGCCGGTCATGGTTTGAACTATAGAAATACTGGACGCCTTGCGGCAATCAGCGAGATTGTTGAATTCAGCATAGGTCATGCAATAATCGCAAGGGCCGCCTTTACCGGCTTGGACCAGGCGGTACGCGAGATGCTCAAGATAGTAAAGGGCACCTAGTATCGGGTAGGACAGGGTAGGCACGGAGAAGACGATTGATCTGTGGAATAGGAACGGACCTTGTCTACATTCCCAGGATAAAAGGGGCCATTGAACGATGGGGAGAACGATTTCTCACCAGGGTCTTTACCCCCTCTGAGATAGCATATTGTAAGGCCTATAAAAGTCCGGAGAAGTCCCTGGCCGTAAGATTTGCAGCCAAGGAGGCATGTGCCAAGGCACTTGGCACCGGTATAAGTAACGGGATCTCGTGGAGACACATATCCATCAGCCGCAAGGAAAGCGGTAAACCAGTACTTGAGCTTAAAGACAAGGCAAAGACAACGGCAGAAAGGCTGGGGGCAAAAACATGGCATGTCAGCCTATCCCACGAAGGAGATTATGCATTGGCAGTGGTGATACTGGAAGGCAAAGGATAAAATCGATCTCTACCTGGCCAGGTTGACAAGGAGCTTCTTACATTGCTAGATTTAGCATAAACTTCTACGTCTTGTTTGCTGCTACTACAGGAACCCTATATGGAGACAGGGGCCCACACTCGAAGAAAGGCATGGAAGCAGTTGAGTTTATTTACCGATTCAATTAAGATCCAATTCTATTTTACACCTGCTGGCAACAGCTAGGCACGGAAACGGGTCGCAAGAGGGTTATCTGAATGGTTCAGGTAGCCTTAACAGTGATAAGAGTTAAGTAGCCCTAGGCATAGAGCAAGACAGGGCCTAGGGACAAGATGTACCTTTATGCTAACATCAATGAGATCCTGAGATTAAAGGAGGGTGTCGGTCATGAGTGACAAACCATTCATACTGTGGTTTGAAGAGATCGGAATTAAGGATGTTCCACTGGTTGGAGGAAAAAACGCATCACTTGGTGAGATGTACCAGCATCTTACAAGCAAAGGTGTCAAGGTGCCGAATGGTTTTGCAATAACTGCAGAGGCCTATAAGCACCTACTGAAACATGCCGGCATAGAAAAGGCCATAAGGGATGCACTTGAAGGACTCGACACCCACAATATAGAAGATCTGAGGGCCAGGGGGAAAAAGGTCAGGCAGATCATCCTCAATGCCAAATTCCCAGAGGATCTGGAGCAGGCCATAAAGGATGCATATGCCAAGATGGAAGAATTGTATGGAACCAATGTAGACGTGGCAGTACGCTCCTCTGCCACTGCAGAAGACCTTCCTGATGCCTCCTTTGCAGGTCAACAAGATACTTATCTCAATATCAAGGGCACCGATGCACTGATAGATGCCTGTCATCGCTGCTTTGCAAGCCTGTTCACGGATAGGGCCATTTCATATCGCCATGACAAGGGCTTTGGGCATTTCGATGTTTACCTTTCTATAGCCATTCAAAAGATGGTACGAAGCGACTGTGCCAGTTCTGGGGTCATGTTCACCCTGGACACGGAAAGCGGATTCGAAGACGTGGTATATATCACCGGGGCCTGGGGGCTTGGAGAAAACGTGGTCCAAGGGGCAGTAAACCCGGATGAATTCTACGTATTTAAGCCTACCCTCAAAAAGGGATTTAGACCTATTGTAAGCAAACGCCTTGGGCTCAAACAGAAAAAGATGATCTACAGTGATGACCCCAAGGAGCCAGTAAAGAATATCGAGACCACCCCTGAAGAGAGAAAAAGGTTTGTACTTTCGGATGACGAAATTCTGCAACTTGCCAAGTGGGCCTGTATCATTGAAGAGCATTACAACAAGGGGATGGATATAGAATGGGCAAAGGATGGTGACGGCGAAAAAGTGGGCACTGGCGAACTCTTCATCGTCCAGGCCAGGCCGGAAACCGTACACTCTCAAAAGAGTAAGAACTACATGGAGACCTACTCACTCAAGGAGACCGGTGAAATCCTAGTAACCGGCAAGGCCGTAGGCAGCAAGATAGGACAGGGAAAGGTCCATGTCATTGAAAACGCGGATCAGATTGCCGAATTCAGGGAAGGCGAGGTCCTGGTAACCGACATGACTGATCCTGATTGGGAACCCATCATGAAAATTGCCTCTGCCATCGTCACCAATAGGGGAGGGCGTACATGCCATGCGGCCATTGTCTCGAGGGAACTTGGTATTCCCTGTGTTGTAGGCACGGAAAATGGCACAGAGGTCCTGAAGACCGGTATGGATGTTACAGTCTCATGTGCCGAAGGTGAGGAGGGGCGGATCTACAAAGGACTTTTAAAATACGAGGTGAACCGGATAGACTTTGCCAATGTTCCAAAGACCAAGACCATGATCATGATGAACGTAGGCATACCGGAGCAGGCCTTTACCCAGGGACAGATCCCAAACGATGGAGTCGGCCTTGCCCGCCTGGAGTTCATCATCAACTCCCACATCGGGGTCCATCCTCTTGCCCTGCTGAACTATGCAGAACTCAAAGAAAAGGCCGCCTCGGACCCGGAGATCAAGGAGGTAGTCGAGGCTATAGATGACAAGACCGCTGCCTATGATGACAAGTCTGAATTCTTCGTGGATACCCTGGCACAGGGTATCGCCACTATTGCCGCTGGCTTCTATCCGAAGGATGTTATAGTCAGGATGTCGGACTTCAAGAGCAATGAATATGCAAACCTCATAGGGGGCCAGATATACGAACCGGTAGAACACAACCCGATGATAGGTTGGCGCGGGGCATCCAGGTACTATTCACCTGACTTCGAACCGGCATTTGCCCTTGAATGCAAGGCGCTGAAAAAGGTCAGGGACGATATGGGGCTTACTAACGTAAAGTCCATGATCCCCTTCTGCCGCACGGTGGACGAGGGCAAAAAGGTAATCGGCGTAATGGAGAAATATGGCATCAAGCAGGGAGAAAATGGCCTTGAGATCTACGTAATGTGCGAAATTCCCAGCAACGTGGTCCTGGCTGACCAGTTCGCCGAGGTGTTCGATGGCTTCTCCATAGGCTCAAATGACCTGACCCAGCTTACCCTGGGCCTTGACAGGGATTCTGAACTCGTAGCCCACATCTATGATGAACGAAATGAGGCGGTAAAGAGGCTCATCAGACAGGTTATAGACGTGGCCAAGAAGGCTGGTAGAAAGATCGGTATTTGCGGCCAAGCCCCTAGCGATTTCCCGGACTTCGCTGCATTCCTGGTGGAATGTGGAATTGATTCCATGAGTCTTACGCCGGATACCGCGGTAAAGACCAGGCTTCTGGTTGCAGAAAAGGAAAAGGAGCTCGGGATAGCCTAAAAGGGCCCACCTGATACACAATCAAAAAAGGCAGTAAAGATTTATTTCTTCACTGCCTTTTTGTTTGCCCTTGCAGATCATATGCCCTATTACCAGTTAGATATCAGGTACCCATCTCCCAGGAAGAAAGATATTTATCCTGTTCCTCTGTCAGGGAATCGATTTCAATTTCCATACTTGAAAGCTTCAGTTTGGCTATGTGCTTATCAATATCCCTGGGGACACTGTAAACCTGGTTTTCCAGATTCGTTGCCTTGCCTGTCATATACTCGGCGCACAGGGCCTGATTAGCAAAGCTCATATCCATAACACTAGAGGGATGACCTTCTGCTGCAGCAAGGTTTATGAGGCGCCCTTCTCCAAGCACATATATACGCCTTTCATTTACCAAGGTATGCTCTTCCACATAGGGCCTTATAGTCCTCTTGGATGTGGTGATCTTTTCAAGGCCCTCAAGATCTAACTCCACGTTGAAATGGCCTGAATTGCCAACAATAGCACCATCCTTCATCTTTAGGAAATGTTCCTCCCGGATTACATGGACATCACCTGTAACCGTACAAAAGAAGTCTCCCATTTCAGCGGCCTCGTGCATAGGCATGACCTCATAGCCGTCCATGACCGCCTCAAGTGCCCTCAATGGATCCACCTCTGTAACGATGACCCTCGCACCATGTCCCTTTGCCCTCATGGACACGCCCTTACCACACCAGCCATAGCCAGCGACCACGAATATACTTCCAGCAATGAGCCTGTTCGTGGCCCTTATTATACCATCCAAGGTAGACTGGCCTGTACCATAACGATTGTCAAAAAGATGCTTCGTATCCGCATCGTTGACAGCGATTATAGGGTAAGCCAGCACCCCGTCCTTTGCCATGGCCCTAAGTCTTATGACCCCGGTGGTCGTTTCTTCCGTTCCGCCGATTATACCTTCGAGGAGTTCCTTGCGTTCCGTGTGGAGCGTAGAGACAAGATCAGCACCGTCATCCATGGTGATCTGTGGCCTTGAATCAAGCACTGCTCTTAGATGCTCATAGTAGGTATTGTGGTCTTCACCCTTTATGGCAAATACAGGTATCTTATCATGTACTACCAGTGATGCGGCCACATCATCCTGGGTGCTCAGCGGATTTGAGGCACAAAGATAAACAAGTGCTCCACCGGCCTTTAGGGTCTGCACCAGGGCAGCCGTCTCCGTTGTAACATGAAGACATGCCCCTATGCGTATCCCTTCAAGCGGCTTCTCTTTCAAAAAACGTTCCTTTATCAAATTGAGGACAGGCATGCTCTTGGCAGCCCATTCGATACGGAGCCTCCCTGCATCTGCCAACCCCTCATCCTTGATATGATATTCCATGACCAGCTCCTTCTATTATCCCGGAATCTTGCCGGATATGCCTTAAAGTCCTGCCTCTTCCCGAAGTTTCTCCACCATATCCAGTTTTTCCCAGGTAAACTCCGGTTCAAGACGTCCGAAGTGTCCATACACCGCAGTCTTCTTATAGATTGGACGCCTGAGGTCAAGATATTCGATGATATCCTTCGGCTTGAAACTAAAATTGTTATTAATGATCTCAACGATCCTTTCTTGATCGATGGCCTCGGTACCAAAGGTACGCACATTTATAGCAAGGGGTCTGGTAACCCCGATAGCATAAGCCACCTGAACCTCGCACTCCTTGGCGATGCCAGCAGCCACAAGGTTCTTTGCCACATAACGCGCCATATAAGAAGGTGAACGATCCACCTTTGTCGGATCCTTGCCAGAAAATGCACCTCCACCATGATGCCCCCGGCCCCCATAGGTATCGACTATGATCTTACGGCCAGTCATACCACAGTCAGCCAATGGACCGCCCACTACAAACCTTCCGGTACTATTTACAAAGTACTCGGTCTCGGCGGTAAGATGCTCAGGATCCACCACCTTTTTGATTACCTCTTCAATGACGGCCTCTTCTACCTCCTTATGGGTCACCTCAGGCTCATGCTGAGCAGCGACCACGATCGAATGGGCGCAAATCGCTCTTCTATCCTCATATTTTATGGTAACCTGTGACTTTCCATCCGGCCTTAGGAAGGGAAGCACTCCGCTCTTCCTGACCTCGGCAAGCCTCTTTGCAATCCTGTGGGCATACCATATAGGCATAGGCATGTAATCAGGGGTCTCATCGGATGCATAGCCGAACATAAGCCCCTGGTCCCCTGCACCTATGTCACCGTTACGGTCAACCCCGGCAGCAATGTCAGGAGATTGCTTGTCTATGCTGGTTAAAACGGCACAGGTCTGCCAATCAAAACCCATCGTTGAATCCGTATAACCTATCTCCTTTATGGTTCCCCGGACCACCTTTGGCATATCCACATAGCTATCCGTGGTGATCTCACCTGCGATCAAGGCCAACCCGGTAGTCACCAGTGTCTCACAGGCCACCCTGGCGTAGGGATCCTTAGTCAGAATGGCATCCAGGATGGCATCAGAAATCTGGTCCGCCACCTTATCCGGATGCCCTTCCGTGACAGACTCAGAGGTAAAAAGAAAATTTCGCATCATAATTCAAGGACCTCCTAAAAAAAAACCGGCCTTTTGCCGGAAGTAACTGGGACAAAACAGGCCTACCATTCCGAAGGTACACTTCACAGGAAGATGGTTTGCCTATCTTATCTGATGGCGGAGAGGGTGGGATTCGAACCCACGGTACACCTTTCGGCGTACACTCACTTAGCAGGCGAGCACCTTCAGCCTCTCGGTCACCTCTCCGTTATCTACGGAATACAAAACCAAGTATATAAAATCTGGCGGAGGGAGTAGGATTCGAACCCACGGTGCCTTTCGGCACAGCGGTTTTCAAGACCGCCGCCTTAAACCACTCGGCCATCCCTCCAAAAAGTTTACCAATTATAATGAAAGGCTGCCCCACGCGCAAGGTTAAGAACGATTGAATCCCAGGCCTTATGAAAGTTGCATTGAAAATACGTCTCCTACATGGTCAGGTGCCAGGCAATTCCTTTCTTCACAGTATACAAAATAGATTTTTTCGCAATGACCAAGAGCCAACAGGCAGGCCTAATGGGGGGTTAATTAGGAAAACCGGTATGGTAAACTTACAGGCCAAAGATAGGGCCCATCTCAACAATAAGCTAGTGTCTGTCTAAATTTCCATGCGGCCCGCACCTTGGTGCCGCCCCCCACAATACATGAAGATACAGCCCATAAGCTCTGTATTTTCACGGTAAATAAAGGACCCTTGTCTGGATAAAGGCCTCTTGAGTGCTTGGCCCCAGACATGGAACTGGTATTTCGAGAAAAAATCTCCCGTATAATCCTGGAATCGGCTGAAAGGCCATTCATAGACAGACACCAGCTATAGGGTTCATGCCAGATCAGGCCACCTTCTCCCCATGGGCAAGTTTCTTATTCCATTCGTCGATACCCTTCTGGATCAGCGCCTCGTGGACCTTGTCGGGCACACTAGTCTCAAAGATTGTGCCGCCAAATGTCTCCAGTTCCTTTATGACAGTGTCCCTCAGATCCGAACGGGCCAGGATAAAGATGGCCGAAGTACCTGGAACAAGGTGTTTGCCGATGGCTTTCATAAAATCGTCATCTACCCCGACATCATTAAAAAGGCCCCATAGGACCCCTCCTACCCCGCCAATAATAGCAACAACCAGTGGATTAATGATCGTCGCTATCCCAGTAATTAGACCGATAATAGAACCACCCAGCGCCCCTTCACCGGGTGTGATCTCCTTGGTCTGCTTTAACTTGATTTTCCCATTTTTCTTCTTAATGACGATTGCTGCATCCTCAAGCTCTGCCAGAGGAAAGTCCTCCCTTTCTTTCATGTCAGACAATACCGCAGCGGCCTTCCCCTCATCCTTGAAAACAGCGACGATCAAATTGTTCTTAGCCATGGCACTACCTCCTTTAATAAATGGGTTAAAACTCAGATTATGCAGTCATCCGGCATGCGAACATTGAACAGGCATACCTGCCTCATCTCTTTCACTGTTTTCATTCTCAATCTACTGCAAATATGCCTGCGCCGGGAAACAACTTACCTCTCTCCTTGCATCTGCTTCGACATTCCCGGTACTAAAACGACTGCAGGATAAAAAAATGCCACACCGACAGTCACACATAACACCTCACGAGATAAAAAACGATTTCCTAGAGGCCTGTAAGTCTGTCTAGAAAAAAGTGTAAGTATAATCTTTTCAAATTCAAGGGAAACCTTCCATGATCAATGGACATATAGGAAGTCACCTACTGGCATGGGCCAGCAGGTACATAACGAGTTTTTCACCCGCCTCTTCCAAGGGGCCGTTATTTTCGAGGACAAATATATCTCGTTTATTCCCACTGGGTTCCACGGTCCGAATGGACCTTTCGAGGATAGCAGCACCATCCTCTCTACCCCGCATAGCAAGCCTCTTGCGCAAGGTTTTCAGATTGGCGGTCACTAGTATACCTCTTACCCTGGGATAGATCCCAAGGGCCTGGGGGAAATATTCCCTTGAACCACTGACCACTACGCTCAACCCTTTTGACAACCAGATATTTACCTCAATCCCTATGGCATATTTGAAGCCATGTGCTGCCCAATCCATAAAGAAGCAGCCAAATGCCTTGCGCTCAGCAAACTCCCCCTCTGATAGCTCCACATGATTTTCCCCTCCATAATCCGCAGGCCTTGTAATATAGCGATGGGAAAAGGCAATGCCATTGCGTCCGTCAATATGTCTCCTAGCGAATCGGAGCAATGCATCTTTCCCCGCACCTGAGGGCCCCATCATATAAAATAGTGTACCCTTTCCATTTACCGGCATAGATTCAGCCTGTTACCCTGAAAATACACCCTGCCTATTTGGTCAGCCATGGACACACAGGGAATATATACATGGACAAAAGGCAAAACGTTTCTAGAGGTACTTTTTATTATACTTCGCTTCGCTCGCCCCAAAAATGACAGTCACCATGGAAACAGTTGCATTGGCTGTATTTTCATGCCCAGGGATAAGCGTCATGGGGGGGAGGGGCTGCGAAAGCTTCTGGCAGGATGCGCCCCTTTTATTCAAGGGCCCTATGGGCAGCTATCGCAAGTCCCTCGGCATCAAGCCCCTGAAGCCTGTAAAGGTCAGCTGGTTTCCCCGATGAACCATAGGCGGTGACCCCAAGGGTTACCAGCCGCTGTGTGATGGCATTTTGCACTAACACCCGGCTTACGATCGCCCCCAGTCCTGTAGTTGCTATATGGTCTTCCACTGTAATTATAGGCCCTACGGAGGCGGCCTTGGTGATGGCAACCTCGTCTATGGGCTTGATGGAAGCCATATTTAGTACGCCCGCAGAGATTCCCTCATCCTTGAGCATCTCTGCCGCCTTGATAACGTTTGGTATAAGTGCCCCATAACCTATGAAGGTAAGTTGTGAACCCTCTCTCAACCAATCCGCCTTACCAGGTTTGAATACGTAGTCCTTGCCAAAGAATGGACGGCCAGATGCGTCTGTGATCGGGAACATCTTGGATCTGCCCATGCCCACAAAAACATTTCCTGGATGAGTTGCCACATACCTGACGATCCTGTCTGTCTGGTTGGGATCTGCCGGCATGAAGATAGAGAAACCGAAAAGGTTACTGAAAAGACCGATATAATCAATACATTGATGGGTGGGACCGTCTTCGCCTACATCCAGACCAAGATGGGTGGAAACGATCTTGAGGTGGGTCTGGTTCAGATCGTTTAAACGATGTTGATTATAGGTTTCCCCTGCAGCGAATACGCCAAAGGTGCTGAAAAAGGCCACAAGCCCCTCTCGGCTCAAGGCCCCGGCGCAGGCAGCAGCATGATGCTCTTGGATACCGGTTTCGATGAAGGCTTCCGGGGAAACCTGGTGGAAACCCTTCATCTTCACAGAGCCCTCGAGGTCACAGCTGAAACCAACAATCCTTGGAATAGCATCTGGATGATTATTGTGTTCCGCAAGATCTTTCAAGGCTGCACCATAGGCAGAGCGACAATCCGTCTTATCCCCGGCAGAATATTCTATAGGACTACCCACGGTTATGGTTGGATGGCTAACCTTCGGGGCGGAATAAGATGGGCCAATCCTGTGCATCCTTCTCTTTTCCATCCATTCATCCACCAGTTCCGGGGGTTGGCCGAGTTCCTTCAAGGCGTCCCTTGCTTGTTCCACGGAAAGGGGTGCACCATGATACTTTGCCTTATTCTCCATGAAGGATATGCCCTTGCCCATGATCGTCCTGGAATCTAGCAAGGTGGGCTTTCCAGGTTCAAGTTCCTCATGTAACCAAGCCCTACGTAGTGCCTTGAAAAAGATCTGGAAGTCATTCCCATCCGGAACGTATATTACGTTCCAGCCTGCAGCACTATATTCCTCCCTTATCCTGACAGGCATGACCCCTTCGGTAGAGCCACCGATCTGTAGGTGATTGCGATCCACTATGCCTATCAGTTGTCCCTGCTGATACTTGGCTGCAAATCTGCGGGCCTCGGCAATCTGACCCTTTTGCTGTTCCCCATCCCCCATCAGGCATATGGTTTTACCTGGTCGTCTGGTGAGGCCCTGGGCCAGGCATATTCCTGTGGCAACAGATAGACCTTGGCCCAGATTCCCTGTATTCCATTCTACACCTGGCACGACATGTTCCACGTGGCCGGCAAAGGGGGAGCCTGCCTGCCTAAACTCGGTGAGGAAACGATCCTCCGGGAAATAACCGAACTCCGACAAAACGCTGTACGCCCCTGGCGAGATGTGCCCGATACTTATGATCAGCCTGTCCCTGCCATCCCAGTCAGGCTCCTCAGGATTGTGACGAATGACACTGTAGAGGACAAGCAACATGTGGAGAGAAGACAATGAACCACCGGGATGACCACTACCAGCAAGCGTGGTAGCAAGGATTACACGGCTGGCACAGCGGGTCCACATACTTTGAAGTTCATCCAGTTGTTCCTGGGAAAGCTCCCCTTGTTTTTCGATATCGACCTGAAACATTTGAATTTTCCCTATCCTTTTAGGACCTTAGCCCCCAAGAATACAACCCTCAGGCAGTATAGCAAACGTTATTAATCCAGAAACAGAATATATCTTTGCGGTAAAGACCCAGATCTTTTTCAGGGATTGCTCTTTCTATTTTGTTTTCGCGCCGGTCTGGTTGTCATATTTTTTTATAACCATATCGGTTATGTCTATATCCGGCGATATGTAATAAAGACCTGGCATGTTGTGTTCTAATATAATGGTGTACTTACCATCTCTTCCGATCTGATTGACCAACTTTTCCAGTTCCTTCAATATGGGCTCCATCCTCTTTGACTCTGCCTGGCGCATCTCATATTGGGCATCGTCACTTTTGTCCTTGAAGTCTCGAAGCATCTTTTTATACTCACGTTCCTTGTCCGCCCTTGCCTCTTCACTCATCAAGGGGGCCTTCTTTTCCAAATCCTCTTTGAATGCCTTTATTTCCTCCTGCTTTGCCCTTAATTTTTTTTGAAGGGCCTCAAATTTTTCATTGAGTTCCTTCATGGCCTTTTTACCAGCGGCGGAATTTCTGACTACCTTTTGCATATTTATAGTGGCAATCTTTACTGGCTGGCTGGCAGCGCCTGCCACAGTTAGCGAAAAGAAAATCAGGACCGCTGAAACGACAAGAATGGCAATCGCGCTGCTAAGTTCACGCTGAATCATGGTATAAATTCTTCCTCCTGAAAATAAAGAGTTGGCTAAAACAAGGAACTTTTCATGGTCATTCGATTTCTTAATCATCCTGCAAAGCAGACAACGCCAACCACCAACCTGATCGATGGACAGCTTGATGCTTGATAGCTTAACCGATATGGATCAAAGGATCCTTTCTGTCTTTAAAAAGACGGTAACAGTTGCTAACGTATGATTACGAAATCGTCCCGGCGGTTCTTCGCCCATGCCTTTTCATTGTGACCGGGATCAAGGGGTTTCTCTTCACCGAAACTTACTGTCTCTATACGGTCAGGATTGACCCCTAAATTTACAAGATATGCCTTTGCCGCCTTGGCCCTTTTTTCACCCAAGGCCAGGTTATACTCGTTACTTCCTCTTTCATCACAATTCCCCTGGATCTCGATCCTAACCGATGGATGATCCAAAAGAAATTTGGCATTCTGTTCTATCCGTGACTTCATATCCGGCCTGATGTTGTATTTATCGAAGTCAAAGTAAATCGGCAACATGGGAGCACTTGTACGTGCTTCCGATATCTCCTCTCCATAGGTTTCGGTGGTTGCATTTTGGCCCGACAATGCGGATTCTCCAATGCCCTGCTCCGATTCAGCCCCAGCAGCAGTAACCGCCGATTCGTTTGGTGCCTCGGGAATCTGCTCTGTTGCTACAGATGGTGTCTCTGGTGCCACTACGGCCTTCTTGGCACAGCTTGAAAGCAGCCCCATACCTAATATAAAGGTAAGGATCAAAAAAAGATGCGTGTAAGATTGCCCCCTATGCATGATAACCTCCTCGCTAAGATATTTTGTCCAGGTGTTTTATCCGTTCTGTTGATCGACTTTCTTCCTTTGGTAAGGACAAGACCAAAGACCCCATCTTGGGACCCTCAAACAAGAATATTATGTTATCTGGGCCAGTTGTTATTGCTTTTAAACCTTCATGCAGCCCATATTATCCACGCTGCACCCCAGGGCATGAAGATAAGCCCATATGGGCACTATATTTCCACGGTAAATTATGCACTTCAAATACATTTGAATAGAATTTGTTTAAAATACAATACATTAC
>WFZW01000212.1 GCA_015489365.1 Deltaproteobacteria bacterium
AAGCATCGTAATGGCGACACCTATTATGGCACGGATGGCGATTCCTCGGCCATGTACTTCGACCAGGTTGCAAATAGTGCAGGTACCGCACTGGTCGCAGGTGACTGCCCGGCGTCCACCAATGCTGATGACTTTGCCGGCGTTGCAGGACCAAGCGGCAACAACTGGACGGCAAAATAGCCTGACAGGCTGGACATAACCGTAAAAGGCGCTGGCAGTGTTCCTGCCAGTGCCTTTTTTGTAACCAGGGAGAGAAGAGGGGATTGTAGAGGCCTGATGATCCAGTTCGATAATGTTTACAAAAGTTATGCCGGGGGCCTGATCGGGCCGGTCCAGAAGGCCCTCAAGGGGCTTTCCTTCACCCTGGAAAATGGGAAAACCATGGGGCTCGTAGGGGCAAACGGTGCTGGCAAGAGCACGTGCATACGCCTTATGATGGACTTCATCCGGGCAGACGATGGGTCCATAAGTATACTGGGATCACCACCCAGTAATCGAAGACTTAGGAAAAGGATCGGCTACCTGCCTGAGATTCCTAGCTTCCCCCCCAATCTCAACATCCTAGATATGCTGCGTTTTACAGGCAAGGCATGTAACCTATCAGAAACAACGATCAGAGTACGAGCCGAACATTGGCTCAAGAAACTGCACCTGTGGAAAGCAAGGCGCCGACCTCTTAGAAACTATTCCAAGGGGATGCAGCAAAGGGCGAGTTTTTGTTTGGCCCTCATGAATGATGCTGACCTCTTTATCCTGGATGAACCCATGAGTGGCCTTGATCCTGTAGGAAGGGCCGAAATACTTTGTCTCATCCATGAACTTAAAAAATCGGGGAAGACTATCCTGTTTTGTTCCCATATCCTGGAGGACATCGATCGGGTGGCGGATACGATACTGGTACTGCACAAGGGCGAAAAATTATTCTCTGGCAGTCCTGAAACATTGTGCAAGACCAGGCAGGCAAGGGATCTTCCCGATGCATTTCTCAAACTGATTGGAGAGTCAGACGGTTGTGATCAAGTGCATTGAACGTAGCCTTTCCCTATCGCGCCTCATAGTCATCGATGGGCTCAGACGGCATGCCCTGTTGGCCCTGGTTGCCTTGTGCTTGGCGTCCGAGACCGGGGCGCTTCTCTTCTTCGACTTTATACCCAGGGATATAGGCCGTGCATCAAGCGATTTCGTATTTTCCATAGCCTGGATATCCGGCATGCTCTTCCTTCTGTTCCATGCAATACAGACCGTCTCGTGGCGGGAGGAACGAAGCGTCATCTATACCTTGCTGGCAAGGCCCATCTCGCGGAATGAATACGTGATTGGTGTATTCCTGGGCCTGGCGACCTTGTTATTTCTGCTGAACCTTATCCTGGGAGTTCTTGGCTGGTTTACCCTGATCGCCATAAAACACAAGGTGCTGACCGTATATTTCCGCGTCCTGTCCCCCAAATTCTACCTTCTTTCATGGGCGGGCCTCACCGCTGCAGAGCTGATAATACTTTCGGTCATCATGTTGATTTCAGCTGCCATCAGAGGTGGATTCATCGTATTGTTACTGACTGTATCGTATTACTTCATATGTTCCGGATTACCAGTAGCTAAGGAGGCCGTCATCCAGGGTATCCCTCCTGGATCAAACTCGGTGATACCATTGCTCTTCAAGGCTGGCACATTGCTGTTCCCGGATCTTGGGAAACTGGATTTCAAGGATTTTGTCACGGTTACAGATCCGGTTTTAAACCCTGTATTTGTCCTGACTGGTTTCACGCTTGCCTTTTCCTATATCCTAATGATCATCCTTGTTGCATGTCTGATCTACAACAAGCGGGACCTGCAATGAAGAAGCTTTTCCTTTTCCTGGTCATCATCGCAGCATATTTGCTTAACTTCTCCGTACAGGATCGCCTTACCCAGACCCACAAGATGGAGCTTGCCCCCCTGCTACCTGCCATGTTGCAACAAGCTGCCCTGGGTTTTCTACGCCAACTAGGGGCAGAGATGTATTTCGTGAATGCTGCGGTATTCCTGGGCACCACGGATTCAGGGCAAGATCCCCATGAATATGCGCCTGTCCTTAGTGAGTACTTCAAGGTGGCCTCACGGCTTCATCCTCCATTCCTTGACACATATTTCTTTTGTCAATCGAGCCTATCCTATCTGGGTCGTGATTATGACAAGATTGTAAACAACATCTTGGACACAGGCATAAAGGCCATACCAGACAATTGGGTTCTGCCGCTCTTTGCAGGTTACAACGCCATGCATTATCTCAATGACACGGCAGGTGCCTCAGACTACCTTCACGAGGCCGGAACCAGGCCCAATGCCCCTTCGTGGATCGCCCACTTGGCCGCAATACTTGCAGCAGACAGTGGAAGGATTCAAATGGGGCTACAATGGTTGGAGACAGTTGAGGCACGGGAAAAGGATGAAACGGTAAAAAAACGTTATCAAATGGAGATAATGGAATTCAAAAAGGCATGCAGGGTAGCAGAGGCCATTCAGGAATACAAACAACGTCTTGGCACATATCCCACCTCGCTAAACATGCTGTCCCCTGACTTTATGGATCAAATTCCAAGATTCAATCTTGGATTCAAACTTGACTGGCATCCACCAATCCTACGTCTTGTCAGGCCCCGCAAATCCCTGGACAATAAAAAAAGAAGCAGCTAGCATGGGGAACATTCCCAAACCTAAACGGATACGATCCAAGCCGATGGGTCAAGCAGGATGAAAAATACCTTTACCATAGCGACATTCAACGCAAACTCTATCAGGGCGAGGCTTCCCATCATTACACAATGGTTGGCCGAACACAGGGTTGACTGCCTATGTATACAGGAAACCAAGGTCCAGGATCCTGACTTTCCCGTCCAGGCGTTTTCCGAAATGGGTTACAACGTGATCTTTAAGGGCCAAAAGGCATATAACGGGGTAGCTGTGGCCAGTCCCCATGAAATAGAAGATGTTTTCGTTGGTTTTGGTGATGGCCAGGACACCCTTGAGG
>WFZW01000213.1 GCA_015489365.1 Deltaproteobacteria bacterium
ATCGTCATCAACCGCACTTCCTGTAAGATCGAGTGGGTTGGCCAGGGATGCAATCGACTTGATGCTTGCAGAAAGTCTCTGTCCTACCCGCTCCTTGAGTTCATTTGAAAACCCTGGCACCTCAAGCCCAAACCGGGAACACAGATCCACTGCAAGGGCACCATGTCCGCCACTGCCGGTAACGATGGCCATCTTTCCAAGGATCGATTTCTGGTAACAGCTCAGGGCCTCGCAAAATGCCACCAGTTCGGACTCGTTTTTGGCCTCGATCACACCAAACTGGGAAAGGCAGGCGGAAAACACTGCATAGTCCCCGGCAAGGGCAGCAGTATGGCTCGACACGGCCAATGCCCCCCTGGAACTCTTGCCTGACTTGAGTACGATCACGGGCTTGGGACACCCCTGGGCCGCATGTACGAACCGTCTACCCTCATTTTCCCCAAATCCCTCTACATAAAATACAATCACTCTGGTGGCTTCATGCCTGCCAAGATAGTCCATGAGGTCTGTTTCCCGGATAATCGCCTTGTTACCTATACTTATGCCAATGGACAGCCCCACATCTTCTTCTGCAAATCGGAGCATCTGATCCACCAGCACACCACCACTCTGGCTTACCAACGCCACGTTACCAACCTCTGGACGTATGATCCTCTCAGTAGGGAGAAAAAGGGTATCGACTCTGGATGGAATGTATATACCCAGGCAATTGGGACCAACAAAGGGGAAATTGGCCCTACTGGCCATGGAGGCACATTGTTTCTGCAGCTCCTCTCTTCCGGTCTCGGCAAACCCCCCTGATATTATCACAGCCCCGCCAACCCTTGCGGCAATACATTGTTCTAGGACCACCGGCACCACATCTGCCTTTACGGCTATCACCGCAAGGTCTACCCTTTCAGGGACATCGGATATACTTTTATATATCTTCTGACCCATGTAAACGCCCCCCTTGGGATTTACGCCATAGATCCTTACTGGATATCGAAGAAGATTCTTTGAAAAAATAACATTTGCAGGATGACGGTCATGGGTAAGTGAAACACCAATCACCGCCATTGATTCAGGATAAAAAAGCGGATTAAAATCCATTTAACAGCACCTCTGTCCGATATTCCCATTACAGGATATGGTTCTAACCCTTGGCAGGTTGTTCAAGCCGATTCTAGTACCTGACCTTTTGCCTTTACCACAAATACCGGTATCTCACTATCAGAGGCAAGTATCTTTGAGGCGACCGATCCCAATGGATAGGTAGTGATGTTGGTACGGCCATGGGAGCCAATTATTATAAAATCAACCTGCTCTCTTTCGGCAATGTCAACGATCTCCCTCGCAGCATCCCTGCCCTCGAGCACCTCGGTAGTTACCTCGATTCCCTGGTTGGATACCTGCCTGGTTATCCGTGCCACAGCCTCTCTGGCCTCTTGCATCATTGTCTCTACCAATTCATTACGGGTTTGAACGGAAATCTCTGCCATCTCGTTCATGGAAAGCTTTTTGTAGTCCTCTACAACACATACAGCCAGGACCTGACATTTCAACTGTGCGGCAAGCCGAATCCCGTATCCAGCAGCCTTCTCTGCGATCCTTGACCCGTCGGTAGCCACAAGTATCCTTTTTATCATCTTTCCCCCCTTTGTTATGATTCCTCGTCGTGCATGTATCTACCCTTACCTCTCCCGGTATCCAAACCTTCACCTACATGGCCTGCAATAACCTGGGAGAGCGTTCACCGGTCTGTCCCTACCATGCCTACCCCATGAATTCTGCAACATATGTAACAAGGAAATATATTAGGTCGACTCAAAAGAGTTTGAAAGAACAATTAAGGAATCTGGTTACTGTCACCATTCTTTGGCACGGGTGTTTCCCACAACTAACGACACTTCAAATAAAAAGGCCCTTTCCCAGGGCCTATGATACAGGGACGCAAGGCTGCATCAATTTACAGACTCTAAGGACCTGTCCATTACATCCACGCCATCATCGACACCTCCAGCATCCTGGTCAGGCACTGGCAGGCTGCCGCTTTTGGAGAAGGTAACCGTGAAGACAGCGAAATCGCCCTCCTGGCTGAAGGAAAGGAGCCCTCCCATATTTTTGACCAACCGGAAGGAAAGGGGCAAGCCTATGCTTTTACCCCCCTCGCCAAAGGGCAGGAATAACTTTTCTGCCTTCTTGACCCTCCTTTTTTCCATCCGATTCTTGAATTCTATACAGATATTGCCATTGGTCTCGTAGGATCTTATGTGGAGGGTGCCGCCTTCATGCAGAGAAAATATGGCATTTCTTATGAGATTGATAAAGACCTCGGTAAGGAGATCTGCATCCAGTTCGATCTTTTTTATACCTTTATTGAGATTTACATCCAGTTTGATATGATATTTTTCGATTTCAGGGGATAACAGAACCAAGCTTCTCTTCAGGATCGAATTGAGGGAAAAGGTCTTTTTCTTGGGTATGGATGGGCGCAAATAATTGTTGATCCTCTGTACCAGCCTCTCAAGGCGTCCTGACTCGGTCAGGATGATGTCGAGTTCCTGGCAGGCCGGGAGCCTCTTTTTCAGCCTGTTGGCAAATCCTCCTATGGATATTAGGGGATTTCTAATCTCATGGGCTACCTCGGCCGAAATCGTTCCCAGGGTCTTAAGCCTCTCATTTTGAATGGCGGATTTTTCAAGCAAGACCCTGTCGGTTATATCCACTGCTAGTCCCTCGATGGACCATTGTGCAGAACCAGGGAATCGATTTTCGCTTATGGTCTTTAACAGGGTATGAACGATAAAACCCTTTTTATGGATGAGCCTGCATTCAGTAGAAAAGGGGGATGGAGAAGTGGATGACATCATCCTCTTTATAAGTCTTCTTATCCTGCGTCTGTCTTCAGGATGAACCAGGGATAAAAAGCCATGCTCAAGTCCCTTTGCCTCCTCAGGCGCATAACCAAGCATCCCCTGTGAAGCCTGGTTTATAAATTCAAGTCTGAAGTCCTTACCGATAGAAAATATTAAGACAGGCAGGTTTTCAACCAGAAGTTTGTATCGACTATCTGCCTGCCTGGCTCGTTCCTTGAGTGCCTTTCGTTCCTCGAACCTTCTGAGGCAGAGCTTGAACTCATCCATAGAGAAAGGCTTCCTGAGATAATCATATGCACCTATCTTCAACGCCTGTACAGCATTTTCAAAGGTTCCGTAACCGGTGATAAAAGCTATCTCAAGTCCTGGCAGATCGGACTTGAGACGTCTGCCAAGCTCTAAACCATCCATCTCTGGCAGGTGGATATCAACAAAGGCGAGCTCAAAATCCCTATTGTTATGGATGGCAACGAGGGCGTCCCTGGGATGGTGACACGTGACAGGTTTGTAGGATTCTTGCTTCAGTACCTCTGATAAGGCATCGCAAAGCGATACATCATCATCGACAATCAAGATATAGCCGGCGTGTTTGGTAAAGAACAAATCTCAAATCCTTTTATGCTCGGTATCTTCAGGCATTGGTTCAGGGAATAGACTGCCATGGAAGTACTGGGCGCACCTTGTCGGCCAATCAGATGAACATGAATCTAACCAAATGAAATAAAAGGCTCTTTTTCCGAAATGACCCATCTCCTCAATGGCAAGATATTAATTATACCTATAACAAATAGTTACTCAACGACCGAAGTCAAGTGATTAAAGTTACAGTTGGATGATTTACCACGAAATTCACCATGGCCATGGAATCTGCTTCGAATCCGTCCTGTCGCCATCCTTCTCATGCCTGGCATGTTCGTGCCCTGGGATTATATTCCTGGACTTGTTTGCCCCAAGGGGTTTAATTAATTTCTGGAACTAGGTAAACTTTGTAAGATCCCTTTCTAGCCCAAGACCCATAGGCCTGGAATTTTCCAGCGCAAGACAGCCCGTTGAACAAGGATTTTCATTTAATTACATAGACTTCGAAGCAGGATAGATTCATGAATGACAATGTCGCTGACAATTTGGATCCTGAATTCAGGAAGATCATAGAGGCACGGCATCACGATCCATTTAGTGTACTTGGCAGGCACCAGATGGGGGAGGACGTAGAAATCAGGGCATTCATCCCCACAGCACAGGAGGTCATGATCGTCTCCGGTGGCCATAAGATGAGCCGGATCCCTGGTACGGATTTCTTCATTTGGCATGGTAAACCAGAGGGGATTCCCAACCATTACAGGTTCATTTGGCGTGATGAACAAAATCGTGAGCATATGGCCAGGGATCCCTATACCTTTGAGCCACAGCTTTCAGAGTTCGATCTCTACCTATTCGGTCATGGCAAGCACTGGAATGCCTACCGCTTCCTAGGTTCCCATTGCCACGAGGTAGATGGAATCGCAGGGGTCCTCTTCAGCGTATGGGCACCAAATGCCGAAAGGGTAAGTGTGGTAGGGGATTTTAACAACTGGGATGGCCGACGTCATCCCATGAGACACCGGGGCACCACGGGGGTATGGGAGCTATTCATACCGGATCTCGGTCCGGAGATCCTCTATAAGTTTGAGATAAGAAACCGGGAAACAGGCCAGGTATTCCTAAAGTCCGATCCCTATGCCCAAAGGTATGAACTTCGTCCCAAGACCGCATCGATTGTCTGGACAGAGGGAACATATCAATGGCAGGACAACGAATGGATGGAGGCCAGGAAGGACTTTGACTGGCAACACAGGCCTATTTCCATCTATGAGGTCCATCTGGGCTCATGGAAAAGGGGCCCAGAGGGTGAATTCCTGGGTTACAGGGAGCTGGCGCAGCAGCTCGTCCCTTATGTCAAGGAAATGGGGTTCACCCACATTGAGCTCCTGCCAGTAACGGAACATCCATATGATCCATCTTGGGGCTACCAGTCCACCGGTTATTTTGCCCCTACCAGCCGCTATGGTACCCCAGACGATTTCAGATATTTCGTTGACCATTGTCATAGAAACGGCATAGGGGTGTTTCTAGACTGGGTGCCGGCCCACTTTCCAAAGGATGCCCATGGACTTGCCAGATTCGATGGAACGGCCCTCTATGAATATGCCGATCCAAGACTGGGAGAGCACCAGGACTGGTCTACCCTGGTATACAACTTCGGAAGGAACGAGGTCCGGGCATTTCTCCTTTCAAGCGCCATGTTCTGGTTGGAGGAATGCCATGTAGATGGTCTGAGGGTCGATGCAGTGGCCTCTATGCTCTACCTGGATTATTCAAGGACCGAATGGGTTCCCAACAAATATGGCGGAAGGGAAAATTTGGAGGCCATAGACTTTCTTCGCCAGCTCAACATAGCGGTCCATGAGGCCCAACCGGGCATACTGATGATGGCAGAGGAATCTACCTCATGGCCACAGGTAAGTCGCCCTGTTTATCTTGGCGGGCTGGGCTTTGACATGAAATGGAACATGGGGTGGATGAACGACGTGTTAAGCTACATGTCACATGATCCTATCCACAGGAAATACCATCACAATATGCTTACGTTCAGCATGTTGTATGCCTTCACGGAAAACTTTCTCCTCCCTCTCTCCCATGATGAAGTAGTACATGGCAAGGGCTCCCTTCTGGATAAAATGCCCGGGGATGAATGGCAGAAATTTGCTAACCTGAGGCTGTTATTTTCATATATGTATTGTCATCCGGGCAAAAAACTTCTGTTCATGGGGGACGAATTTGGCCAAGGCAGGGAATGGAACAGCTCCCAGACCCTGGACTGGTATGTATTACAATACCCCTTCCACCAGGGCATCAGCCAGCTGATAAAGGACCTCAACCGGCTCTACCAACGCCTTGAGGCACTAAACCAATATGACTTTGAATGGCAGGGTTTTGAATGGATTGACTGTCACGATGCGGAACAATCCGTGCTCAGCTTCGTGAGGAAGTCTGAGCGTGGCATCGTGGTAGTGGCCACAAACTTCACACCCGTACCTAGAAAAGGCTACAGGATAGGGGTACCCGAGCCAGGATCCTACTGCGAGATATTCAACTCCGACCTGCAGATCTATGGAGGCAGTGGCATAGGTAACCAGGACATGAAGATCGAGGCCGAGGCATTGCCCTGGATGGGACGACCATTTTCCCTTTCTGTTACCCTGCCTCCACTGGCCGCGATCGTCTTAGAGCCTGAAACACGTAGGAGCGCCTCGGATAAACAAGGTGCATGACTTACCGTAAGTACATCCTGCGAGGGCTATATTTTCACACACAGGGCATGATGATAGCAATGGCCCAAAAAATTACCGAAAAATACACCATGGGGATGCGGGCTATAATTCATGCACTGCGGGGTGCGATAGGTGAGGATACGGGCTGTATGAAAGTTTGGTATCGCATACAGTTTAACAGGACCCTTGCCCTCCTTTTACCCGCCATGGTCTTAGCCGAGACCTTCATCTTTCCTGAAAGTGCCTTTGCCATTCAGGCCCACGGCGCAGCAGAGGGGATATACGTACATCTGGGAGGACACGTTTTATTTGGATTTGCAATGGCTGGGCTCGGCTACCGTATACATGCCACGCGGTTACACAGGACAAGGGCATGGAGACGAATGGCCTGTGGTGCATGGCTGCTTACCGCCTGGAACATATGGGCCATGGCAGGTCATATCATCTCGCTCTACATTCCAGCGAGCCATTTCATACACCTTGGGGACAACATAGCACCTGACTTCCTGGTCGTCTCATGGTTGGACGTAGCCTATTATATATTAAGGATGGACCATATCCTGTGCGTTCCTGCCCTGTTTTGTTTCTATCTTGGGTTAAAGGACCTGCTTGAGATCTTTCCCAAGACAGGCATCACCAGCCATGATCATCATACCTATCTGCAGGGTTAAGGATATATCTACGTCGTGGAGTTCTGCCATGGAGATTGAACCTGTTGCCGATCCATTTCAAGCCTGTAATCCAGTTACAACTGGCCGGTCATACAACAGTGCCACGTTTCTGCGCCCGGGCTGATTTTTTCATACCCTGGGGATGCGTCTCCAAGGTGCAGGCTGTTGTATGAAAGTTTTATCCGAAAATGCATTTTTGGATTAGCCATGGACATACATGGGCAAAAAACAAACTGTTTCCTAGGGGTGCATTTTCATACCTCGTCGTACCTGTCTCGGCAGTGGCGGTTACCGTGAGCAATACGGTATTCATACGGACTGTATCTTCATACCCTGCGGGTGCAACGCGGGGGATACGGGCTGTATGAAGGTTTGGGTTAATGACAAGACGATGTTATTGCCACTTCTTCCGATATGGATAATAGATCTCTTAGGCGCCACGGCCATGATAGCCCTTTCGGTAATGTGCCTGAAAATCGTGCTTAGGATATATGCACGCGATCCTGAAGATGTCCTTGCATCGTATCTGCTCTGGTTCTTTCTAGGGATTCTGGCCTTTTCCTTCTCACGGCCGCTTGGCCACATAGTGAAGTATTTCCTGATCTTCACAGGGCATCAGGATGTGTGGATCAAAATTTCGCCGATAAGCGGCTCCATAAACACCATAGTATTCATTATGATTGCGGCGACCACCATGTTCTTTCATCGCATCCAGAAGACCATGGCCCAGATGGCCCGGGACAGGCGGCGCATAGAGAATACCAGCAAGGAATTATTGAAATTGAACGAGGACCTTGAGGATATCGTATCCCAAAGGACCATGGCCGAGATGGCGCTAAGGGTAGCACACGAGATCAGAAATCCAGTGATGATAATCGGTGGCCTGATACGCCACATATTGAAGGAGGGACCATGCTCCAAAGACAAGGATCCGAGGCTTCAGAAGATAATGGACCAGGCACAAAAGCTTGAATCCCTTGTCAGTAGATTCGAGGACGTAAGACCTGTATACAAACGCTTTGCCCCACAGGATCTCAACATACTCGTCAAAGACTCAGTGGATGCGGTAAAGATAGAGGCAGAAAACAAAAAAGTCCGATTGAGGTTCAAGCGCTTTAAAAGCCCGTTGATCTTCCAGGGAAATGGGCGGCTGATCAAGATAGCCATCATCCACTTGCTGAGAAATGCAGTAGATGCATGTAAAAGGGGATGCCAGATCACCGTAACCACTGAACTGGCCCAAAAGGGAATCCTTCTCAAGATAGAGGACAATGGTCCGGGTATCCCAGAAGACGTCCTCAGGCATATATTCGAGGCCTTTGTCCATACTGAACAGGGCGAAACAGGATTGGGAATACCTTACGTGCGTCAAATAATCGAGGAACACCGTGGAGAGATATCGATCAAAAGTGAAAAGGGCAAAGGAACCACGGTGGAGATCATGCTTCCTACCCATGTAGGCGAACTCCATTCAAGTTGATCATTAGCAGGATACGATATCACTCATTCCACCGGGTCATTTCCCACTCCATCTGTCCTCTATCCACTTGGTCAACAATTCTATATCCCTGACTATCAATTTCCCACGTTTTATTCCCAACAGGCCTTGTCTCTTCAGGTTCTGCATCTGCCTGTTTACCACTACCCTCACGGATCCTATGAGCCCTGCTATTTCCCGGTGTGGCAGATCATGTATGAGTCGAAGCCCGCTTCCTGAGGAGCTATCGGCATGTTTGAGGATCAATTTCGCCAACCTTGTACCGGTATCACAAAGGGATAAATCGGCAGCAAGTTCCTCGAGGCTTCTTAGGAGATGGCCTAGATAGGGGAAAAAGGCGCTATTGAAGGCCGGAATCTCCTTTACCCATTTTCTGGCCAGTTCCATGGGAACAGAGGCACACCTTACCTGCTTGTCAAGACATTTATATAATACCTCATGCCTTTGGCCATCGAGCAAGGTTATTACGTCGAAGACATCCCCCTGCCGTAAGAGAAACAAGGTAATCTCCCTGCCCACCATGGAATTTTGTTCATAAACCTTTAGCCTGCCGGATATGATCATGTAAAAGCGCCCCATTGTATCAAGCCTGGTAAGCGGATGATCATCATCCTGTCCAAAGACCTCTACCTTCATGGAAGGAAGCAAGGCACGAAACTCCTTCTTGCTAAGTTTCCTTAATAACGGTGAGCGCTTGAGGGATTCCAGGGAGGGATCATATCCGGTTGCATTGAAACCATCCCCGTATGGTTTCGAGATCATATCCTTACCAATGGCCAGTCGTTTCTACGTCCGAGTGAATAGAGCAACTGGAAAACGTGCAAGGGATTGTGCCTAAATGACATCTGGGTACCATACAGGTAGAGCCTCCACATCCTTACAAATTCATCACCCATCATTTCCCTTATCTGGTCGATGTTTGCCTCGAATCTCTTTGCCCATTCGCCCAACGTACGATCATAATGTTGCCTAAGGTCCTCCAGGTCGGCAAAATCAAAGCCACACTTTTCGGCGGTATCAAAGATCTCACCAAGTGCCGGAACATAGGTACCTGGGAAGATATACTTTGATAGCCACGGGTCCATGGCCTCCGGCTTTAGTCTTCCTATGGTGTGCAAGAGCAGTATTCCCTTTGGTCTCAACAGGCGCCCCATCTTTTTAAAAAATACCGGTATATTTTCCTTCCCCACGTGTTCAAACATCCCTATAGATACTACTCTGTCATAGGCCTTGTCCTCACTCTCTGGGAGTTCTCTGTAGTCCTCAAGCCTTATCTCGGCCATATCGGAAAGCCCGGCATCTTTTATACGCTTGTTCCCAAGTTCAAATTGCCTCTCCGAAAGGGTCAATCCCACGGCCTTGACACCATAATTCCTGACGGCCTCTATCAACAAGGCCCCCCATCCACAACCTATATCCAGTAGTCGTTGGCCCTTTTTGATCCTCATCTTCCTAAGTGTGTGATTTATCTTCTGCAGTTGTGCCTTCTCTAGGCTATCGTCTGGCTTCTTGAAATAGGCACAGGAATAAACCATTCTCTTGTCCAGCCACAACTTATAAAAGTCGTTGCCCCTATCATAGTGCGCTTGAACATCCTTCTTGGTCTGTTTTACCGTGGCCTTTTTCTTGAAATTTATCCAACACAACCTTGCCTTCTGGCCCATAGAAAGCCTTGACTGAAGGTCGCTCTTATAGGCCCATTCCAATAGACGGGAAATATCGCCTTCCACCTCTATGTCACCCTTGGTATATGCCTCACCAAATCCAAGGGACATATCGGTGAGAAGTGCCTCAAATGATTCAGGGGTATTGAACTTTAATTTGAAGGCGGGTTCTGAACCGCCAAAGGAAAGTTCCGTGTCATCCCAAAATTTGATGGTGCAGGGATACCGTTTTTCGCCATCAAACAGGGAGGCTACAAGTGTCTTGGCTTGATTGACATCCATGTCTTCCTCCAAAAACTTCCTGCGGCCTCATACCTCAAGCCGCTTTCAGAGTATTAAAAAAACACAACCCATGGGCAGGCTGTATAATTTCACGGTAACCGCCACTGCCAGAATGGACACAACAAAGTATAAAATGCATTCTGGGAATATTTTGCTTTTTTCCTATGGTCCTTGTGTGTCCATAGCTAAGCAAAAATACATTTTATTGCAGGCTAAGGCTGTAAAGATGGACCCGATGATACCTGCCAAAGGGCCTTATCGAGTATTATCCTTAAAGCTATTATAATGAGATAAGTAGGTACTTGTAATGACATTGTCAATCGGTGGCCCTATCCTGCATGAAAGATATCTTGACCTTTCTATAAAATCCAATTACTTGCCGCATCAAAGTACCTTAGTACACAGGGTAGTGGCCCTCCAATTCTTCTAAGATACATCCCTATTCAAGATGCATCTTCACGATAAATTCCCCTGGGCCCCCTGGAGATTATCCCAGCTATGTCTTTTAATACATGGGCAAGCGAGGCCCTGGCAGGTCTTGCTATGTATTTTGGAACCCATACAGGGGAAAATTTTTCTTTATAGTGCCTAAGGCCTTGAAAATTATAGAAGTATTCTTCATGCTCATAGAGCATTGCTCCGAGTTTGTTCCAAAGGGGGGCAGAAGGATGCCCCTTCAGGCCTGAAAGTGGTGCCATTCCCAGATTGAACTCCTTGAATCCCTGCCCTGCTCCCCACAACATTAGCTCTATAAGGAGAAAATCCATGATGCCATGCGGGGCATCGGGCATATAACGCATCAGGTCAATTGAAAGCTCTTCTCTTTCCGCCCCTTCCCATATGTTGGCAAACGCAATGATTTCATTCCTAATATCCGTTACTGCCACAGGGAAGCGAAGCATATATTCCTCGTTGAAGAACCCTAGCGAGAATCCCTTTTCCCTCATATGTTTCCTGGACAACCAGGCATCCGATATATAGCGGAGACGGGGAAGGATATCAGCTACCTGGGTTACAG
>WFZW01000214.1 GCA_015489365.1 Deltaproteobacteria bacterium
AGCCAGGAACGAACGCCTGCCCCCCGACTTGGAAACCCGTTCCAGCATATCAATCGCCTTTTTGTATTCCTTCGATTCGGCGAACAGGGTGCCGGCAAGAAACAAGGCCTCCTGGTCATTGGGCCTATCCTTCAATACCTCCTCAACCAGATCCAGGGCATCGATCAGGTTATTTTTATTTACATAGATTCTGGCCAATAACAATTTGACATCGTTATCTTTTGGATTGATTTCCAGCGCCTCCTCAGCCCATTGTTCAGCCTCGTTCAAGTTGCCAAGCCTGGCCGAAACCCTGGCAAGCTCCTCAAGGACAGCAAAGGAATCTGGATCGAATTCATGGGCGAGCTTCAGGCTGGAAGCGGCTGATTCCAGTTTCCCATGGCTTTCATCCAAAAGTCCCTGCATATAATAGGCATAGGCATCGGCCTTGGAAAAATTAGAGGCTGCCATACAAGATGATGCCAAGGCATACAGGAAGAATACTAATGTGAGCAGGACCATCATAATTTTCCCTGAAGGTATAGATCCCTCAGGCATTAGGGTGTCTGAACGTCCCTTTTCTGGGTTTAGTGCCAATAAATACGAAATAATGGTCATTGCTGCGCCACCTCTTCCGCATAGGACGCAATATCCGGCACCCTTTCTTCTAGGAACCTCCTTAGCTTCTCCTTTATCTTGGCCTCTATCTGCCGCACCCTTTCCCTAGATACCCCGAATTCCTTGCCAAGTTCTTGTAATGTCTTAGGCTCTTCACTCAACATTCTATCTTCAAAAATCCTTTTTTCCTTCTCGTTAAGACACCTTTTAAATTCATTTAACTGGCTCCTCAATCTGGCACCTATTTCATCCCTAGCTACTAAAGATTCTACGGAAACCTCGCCACTTGCAAGAAAATCGACATGCTGGTCCTCGGAATCTTCACGCACAGGCGCATCGAGGGATACCTCCCAGGAACCCATCCGCTGCTCCATGTCTATGACGTCCTTTTCAGATACGTTAAGACCCTTTGAAATAAGCTTCGGCACAGGCTCGAAACCCATTGCCCGGATCCGCTCCTTCTCCTTGTTGAGATTATAGAACAGCTTGCGTTGTGCCTGGGTGGTACCGATCTTTACAAGTCGCCAGTTGTCCATGATGAACTTGAGGATATAGGCCTTTATCCAAAACGACGCATAATAGGAAAATTTGACCCCCTTGTATGGATTGAATTTTTTGACTGCATGCATGAGGCCGACGTTTCCCTCTTGTATTAGATCAAGGAAGTTCTGCATCCAGAATTTCTGAAAATCCAGGGCGATCTTTACCACGAGCCTGAGGTTTGAGGTTACAATCTTTGAGGCAATAGCAGGATCGTGGGTCTCATAATAGGCATTGGTAAGCGCCTTTTCCTGCTCCCTGGTAAGAAGAGGAAATTTGCTGATTTCAGCAAGATACTGATGTAGTGGATCCACTTCCACCGGAAGTCCAGAGGCCATATTGGATGGTACCGGGATCTTGGCCTTGCTGACCTTAGGGGCATGCTCTTTAAACTTATTCTTTGAACGCCTTCGTCTCTTTTTACGCATAAAACTGTTTCTCCTTGGCCTTTTCAGGGCATTTCCCTGTTTGCTGTAACTCTCTCTGCCTGCCTTCATAAATTGTAACTGAAGGCTAAAGAAGGGGGAAACTCGCGCATGTCAGGGTATCTTTAATTAGCATATCCAATGACATACACACCCAGTCTATCACCCATTGGCATAATCCGGGACAATCCCCATGTTGATCTTATACATCTTATCCTTGTCAGCAAGAAATTCCACTGGCTTGAAGCCCTCCCTATTGCTACCCTGAGCCTCCTTGGATCTATTGCCCTTGAAACGGCACCAATGCTATCATGCCCGAGACGCTTAGGAGCAGCCTATGCGGGTTAATAATAGGTTAAATAGATCAGGGTTAGCGGGAAGAAAACCATTCCATCCTCAAGGATGTCGGATGATTTGCAGACTTTTGATTATGACGGCCGATCCTTTTCTATTCCGTGAAAGACGAGATAAAAACCCCCAAGACCAGGGGGCCTGAAAGATCCTTGCAATTTTCCTAATAGATTAGATGATAGTACGGCCCGACGTCAACCTTCATTCCCTAGGCGGGTACAACGAAGCATGAGATAAGGCCTCCTAGAAACATTTTGCCTTTTGTCCATCCTAATCAAAAACATATCTTCGGATAAAAAAACCAACCTGCCAACCCCAGGTTTCCTAAGATTACAGATGCGAACCCCTTTCAAAAGACTTAATATACAATACCATGAATCAGTATGGTAAATCGATATCACCGGTAAAAATTGCACTGATAGGCAGACCAAACGTGGGCAAGTCCAGCCTCTTCAACAGGCTGACCAGATCCAGAAAGGCCTTGGTTGATTACAGACCCGGCCTTACCAGGGACCGTCGATATGCAAAAATCACCTGGAATGGCCACCTGGTCGAAATAATCGACACAGGGGGTATTGTGGGTAAAGACGATGGAGACAGCTTCTCTGATATCATACGCCAGCAGAGCCTCATGGCTATTGATCAGGCAGATATTCTTATCCTGTTGGTCGATGCACAGGAGGGATTGACCCCAGATGACAGTGAAATTCTGGCTACCATTAGGAGCCTGGGCAAGCCCTTTATCCTTGCAGCCAACAAGGTTGATAATCCTGCCATGGAGGCATTGGCACTGGATTTCTTCCGCCTCGGGGTAGACAGTGTTAAACCTATATCTGCCATACATGGCCGGGGGATAAGGGAAATGATGGGCGCGGCCATTGACGCGGTGTTTAACATGGCAGGGCATGTAGAGGATGGCCCCGGCTGTATTGCCACCGTATCCAGTCCTGACGAAGATGGGAAGGCAATAAGGCTTGCAATCATTGGAAGGCCAAACGTGGGTAAGTCATCCCTGCTCAACGCCCTTGTCGGAGAACCCAGAATGGTGGTAGCCGATATACCTGGCACGACCAGAGATGCCATTGATACGCTTCTAAAAAGGGATGACGGGCTCGATATAGTTCTCACAGATACCGCTGGTATAAGACGCAGGGCAAGGATTAGGGACAAGATCGAAAAATTTAGCATTCTAAAGGCAATAGAGGCCATCAAGACCTGCGACATCGCTCTTGTGGTGCTTGATGCCAGTGAAGGTATTACGGATCAGGACAAGAGGCTTATTGGATATACCCAGGAACATGCAAGGGGCTGCATTACTATCTTCAACAAATGGGATCTGCTTCAAGGCAAATCAGGCCTTGT
The DNA here is from genome assembly GCA_015489365.1 of Deltaproteobacteria bacterium. Classification (GTDB taxonomy): domain Bacteria; phylum Desulfobacterota; class Dissulfuribacteria; order Dissulfuribacterales; family QOAL01; genus S143-34. Next base: position 3,276 of record WFZW01000214.1, read on the forward strand.
CAGGTTAAGGCAGGAGGAATTAAGGCGGGCAAAACGTTTTGTACCCCATGCACCCCACCTCAACGTATCAGCCCTTACCGGCAAGGGTATCAAACGGATAATACCATTGGCGGAAAGGATATATGCGGATTTCAGTTTCAACATTGGCACAGGGCGGCTCAACAGGCTTCTGCGTCAGGCCATCCTCAAACGAAGCCCTCCTATCCACAAGGGCCACCATCTTAAACTTTACTATACGACGCAGGTGGCCACCAGGCCCCCGTCCTTTACCATATTTGCAAATTATCCAGATTATATCCCTGAACATTACAAGAGGTACCTTTCCAATTTTTTTCGAAGGGAGATGGATATCGAATTTAGCCCGGTAAGATTATTCTTCAGACAACGGGAAAGAAAAAGACAGACATAATAATATCTTCTTTGTAAGCATATGTTTTTAACCAGCCACCAGAATCGGTAAAGTTATGGCCATGTTATTAAAAATAGGTGATAAAGCCGTTGGTCTAATTGGTCTGGATGCTGCACTCAGCGAGCTAAAAAAGACTAGAGGAAATGGCGACTTGGCGCCAGAGGATGCGGCCAGGATATTGATGGAAAGGATTGAGCACAAAAACTATGTTCCAACAGGCGCCAGGCCTGCTTATCTAAAGGCACTTGCACGATTATGGAAGGAAGAAACAGATGAGGTTGGATCACAGAAGGGACAGTACCGATCCTTGAGGATACTTGGGCCAGACTGTATCGGCTGTAATCGGCTCGAAGAGA
>WFZW01000215.1 GCA_015489365.1 Deltaproteobacteria bacterium
ATAAGAGACAGCCCGCAACTTAGGTTGCGGGTTTTTTTTATTATAACCAGTTGTAATTTTAGTAATTTTTTTGTCTTGGAAATATTCCCCATGTTAAGGGACTGTGTTTTATATCCACGCGCAACAGCAAGGCCATGGGCTGCATGAAATTTTGATGTTGTTTTGTGTCAATTTATTATTAAAAAATTTTAAAATTGTTAAAAAATTTTTTTAAACAATATTCCTTTCGCTTAATTTATTCGCACATTGAAGATATCTTTTCCCTGACACCTAACATACAACCTGTTCCAGATCTATAAGTTCGTGGTAAATTCCACTGAAAACACGTATTACCCCCAAACCTTCGTGCAGCCCCCTTGGTACTGCACCTTAAACATGAAAATACAGCCCATATTAGGGATGTATTTTCACGGTAAAGATACTGAATGATCGGATGCTAAGGGCTGCATAAAAGTTGGGCAATACAGGGAGGTAGGAAAGATCTTGGTTCCAGCTAATAAGAGCAGGATATCTGAATACATATCAGCCCTCAAGATGTCAAAGAGGCTTGGGCGACAAGTAACGTTTCATCATTATGAGGCAGGAAAACCTGCCAGGTACGATTCTTCTGGCCTATCAATCCATGATGAAGTCTCGGGCATCCTTACCGGCTGCGGTATCAAACGGCTGTATAGTCACCAGGCCAAGGCCATAGGCCTCATAAAGGAGGGTAAGGATATAGTGGTTGCCACCCCTACGGCCAGTGGCAAAACCTTGATCTATAATGTACCAGTAGTGGAACAGGTACTCAACAGGCCCATGAGCAGGGCGCTATATCTCTTTCCCCTAAAGGCCCTGGCCCAGGACCAACTTAAGACCTTCAGAAGATTTGTGGCGGGGCTGGAAACAGGCACCATGGATGCCGAGATATATGATGGCGATACATCGTCATGGAGGAGGAAGAAGATCAGGGAGCATCCTCCTAATGTTCTACTTACCAATCCTGAAATGCTCCACTTGTCCCTGCTTGCCTATCATGACAGATGGGGTCACCTATGGAGTAATCTGACCCATGTAATAGTAGATGAGGTTCATTCCTACCGGGGAATAATGGGATCCAACATGGCATGGGTCTTCAGGAGGCTCGAGAGGATATGCAGACATTACGGTTCACATCCAGTATTCGTGATGTGCTCTGCTACCATTGGAAACCCGGGGGAGCTTGCGTCCGAATTGATCGGTCGTAGGGTCATCGAAGTCAACGAGACCGGGGCTCCCAGGGGCGGCAGGCACATACTCTTTATAGATCCTGAAGATATGGGGGCTGCCAACATTGCCATTGATCTTCTGCTAGCCGCCCTTCACCGGGGACTTAAGACCATAGTGTATACCCAGTCTAGAAAACTTACTGAACTCATAGGCCTGTGGGCCAGCCAGCGAGCAGGCAGATATGCTCGAAGGATAGCTGCCTATAGGGCCGGATTCCTGCCTGAGGAACGGCGTGAGATCGAGGATAGGATGTCTTCAGGGCAGTTACTCGCAGTGGTTTCCACCAGTGCCCTTGAACTTGGAATAGATATTGGTTCCCTGGATCTGTGCATACTAGTGGGATATCCTGGTACGATCATGTCAACCTGGCAGCGGGGAGGAAGGGTGGGTAGGAGCATGAGGGATTCAGCGATCATTATCGTGCCCCAGGAAGACGCCCTGGACCAGTTTTTTTTACGGAATCCCCGTGAGTTACTCACCCGCTCCCCAGAAGCCGCCGTGATCAACAAAAACAATCCTGTTATAGCCAAAAGGCATATTCTCTGTGCCGCCTCCGAGTTGCCCATAGATACGAGTGGCAATTTTTTGGACGGTAGGGATATCAAGGGACTTGCAGACTCCCTTGAAAGATCCGGCAAGCTTCTCGTGGCCGAAGACGGCTCAAGGCTTTTTGGGAACATGCAAGGGTTTCACCGCCATGTAAATCTCAGGGGGGCTGGGCCTTCCTTCCAGATAATATCCGAAACGGATGGCAATACCATAGGGGTAATAGATGGTTTCAGGGCCTATCGGGAGACCCACCCTGGTGCAATATACCTTCACCAGGGTGAGACCTATCTGGTAAAGGCCCTGGAGTTGGAAAAGGCAAGGGTCGTGGTTAGGCCCGCAAGGGTAGATTATTTTACCAGGGTGACTGGCCACAAGGATACAGAGATCCTGGAGGCATATGATGAAAAGAATGTCTACGGGACCCGGTTTTTCTGGGGGCGTTTGAGGATCAAGGATCAGGTTACCGGTTTTGAACGCAGACAGGTAAGGGGACAGCGGTTGATCAACCGGGTCGATTTGGATCTGCCCCCACAGATATTTGAGACCGAGGGGCTATGGTGGCAGATACCGATATGGCTCCAGAAGGCAATAGAGGATGCAAGGCTTCATTTCATGGGTGGAATACATGCGGTCGAACATGCAGTAATTGGCATCCTTCCACTCCTAGTACTTACGGATCGAAACGATTTTGGTGGGATATCGACGCCATTTCATACCCAGGTTCCTGGCCCTGCCATATTTGTCTTTGATGGGGTTCCGGGAGGCGTTGGTCTAAGTCGACAGGCATTCGTTCTGGCCGAGGAATTGATAAAGCAGACATTGAGGACAGTAGAGACCTGTCCCTGCGAGCTAGGCTGCCCATCTTGCGTCCATTCACCCAAGTGTGGTTCTGGTAACAGGCCCATCGACAAGGAGGCTGCCTTGCTCGTCCTAAGGGGACTTTTAGAGATGAAGGTATCAACCAGGGTTGGGCAAAATAATATAACAGGTGACAGGCACACGTCCACGCCTGCCGGTAATATCACATCGCCTGTTACTGCACTCGAGGCCGCAGAAAGACGGGATGCGAACAAGGTCGTATCAGGGAGCGAGGCCAAGGCCACGGTCATTGGGAAACAGAAGGCCTCTTTTGATTTAACGGCACGTTTCGGTGTCTTTGATATCGAGACACAACTGTCTGCCCAAGAGGTAGGAGGATGGCACAGGGCAGATCTCATGAGGGTGAGCTGCGTCGTCCTCTACGACTCTAAAAAGGATGATTTCTTGGCCTTCCAGGAGGATCAGCTCAACGCATTCTTCGACATCATAAGTCGAATGGACCTGGTAGTAGGATTTAATGTGAAGAGATTTGACTACAAGGTACTTACCGCCTATTCGGATATGGATTTTTGGGCATTGCCCACCCTGGACATCCTGGAGGTTGTCCATAAGAGGCTTGGTTACAGGCTGTCCCTGGACACCCTAGCCAGGGCAACGCTTGGTGCCGCAAAGAGCGCAAATGGTCTTCAGGCGCTCAAGTGGTGGAAACAAGGAAAGATAGAAAAGATTATCGACTATTGCCGAAGGGATGTGATCCTCACCAAGGATCTTTTCCTGTTCGGAAGGAATAAGGGCTATCTGTTGTTTGATAACAAGGCAGGAAAGAGGGTAAGGCTGCCCGTGGAGTGGTAGGGTAAGGGCTATCATGTTCATGGGCAGCTAGAGGTACGGGTTGCATGAAGCATACGATCCAAAGGCGGGTCCGTTATGAGAACAATAACTCCAGGTCTGCGGCCGTGAGGTTGCGTAGCATGTCCTTACTTCCTGTTAAGATAGAGCTTACCAGTTGCTGTTTTTTTTCTTGCAGGGCCAGTACCTTTTCCTCTACTGAATCTATGGTAATAAACCGGTACGTGAAGACCCGTTTATCCTGTCCTATCCTATGGGTTCGATCAACTGCTTGGGATTCAACTGCTGGATTCCACCACGGATCCACCAGGAATACATAATCGGCCGCAGTAAGGTTAAGTCCTACTCCGCCGGCCTTCAGGCTTATCAGGAATAGGCTTATATCCTCTTTTTCCTGGAAATTGCGTACCTTCGCCTCCCTCTTGGCCAAGGGGGTACGACCATCAAGATATTCATACGTAATGGAACGCTCTTCAAGCGCATTCCTTATGAGCCTCAGCATCTTGGTAAATTGTGAGA
>WFZW01000216.1 GCA_015489365.1 Deltaproteobacteria bacterium
AGCCAGGGCGATAGCTCAATATAAGAGGATTTCACCACAGAAGGCCAGACTTGTGGCAGACATAATAAGAAGGAAGCCAGCGGGCGAGGCCTTGACCATTCTTGACGTGATGCCCAAGAAGGCCGCACGCATTATAAAAAAGGTGCTCGAGTCGGCACTGGCAAATGCTGTGGAAAATTATAGTCTGGATGTAGATAGTTTGTATGTGAAGCAAATTTATGTGGATCAGGGTCCTCAGTTGAAAAGATGGCATCCACGCGCCATGGGTAGGGCATACCCGATCCGGCATCAGCTGTCACATATCACGGTTGTTCTTGATGAATTCAACAGCTAACGGCACTCGGGGAGGAAATTTTGGGACAGAAAGTTAACCCGATAGGTATCAGGGTCAATATCACGAGAAGCTGGGACTCAAAATGGTATGCTGAAAAGGAATATCCTGCACTTGTCCATGAGGACCACAAGGTAAGGCAGTTTGTAAAGGACAGGGTAGGGCATGCTGGGATATCCAGGATTGAAATAGAAAGGGCTGCCAAGCGGCTGAGACTAAAGATCCATACCGCAAGGCCTGGTATTGTCATCGGTAAGAAGGGCGTAGAGATAGAGGCCCTTAAACGGGATCTTGAAAGGATGGTGAAGCGGCCGGTCCTGGTTGATATAACCGAGGTGCGTAGACCAGAGTTAGATTCCCAGCTCGTAGCCGAAAATGTGGCAAGCCAATTGGTACGTCGTATATCCTTCAGAAGGGCCATGAAGAGGGCTGTTGGTATTACCCTGAAGTTTGGTGCAAAGGGTGTGAGGATTCAATGCTCAGGCCGTCTAGGCGGTGCTGAGATGGCCAGGAAGGAATGGTACCTGGAAGGAAGGGTGCCGCTCCATACCCTTAGGGCAGACATAGATTACGGAGTGGCAGAGGCCAAGACTACCTATGGTGTGATCGGGGTGAAGGTCTGGATTTTCAAGGGAGAGGTATTGCCCGACAAGGAATCCGAGATAGCCACCCTTGTTTAGGATCTTCAAAATCAAGCCTGCTGACAGGAACAGTGTAAGACAATAAGGTGTAGGATATGTTAACCCCGCGTAAGGTAAAATATAGAAAGCAGCAAAAGGGCAGGATAAAGGGAGTGGCACAGCGTGGCTGCACCTTGTCCTTTGGTGATTTCGGTCTCAAGGCCCTGGGTAAGGGAAGGTTGACATCTCAGCAGATAGAGGCAGCCCGTATTGCGATCACCAGGCATGTAAAGAGGCGTGGTAAGATCTGGATCAGGATCTTCCCAGATAAACCAATTACCAAAAAGCCTGCCGAGACCAGAATGGGAAAGGGCAAAGGCAGCGTGGAGTACTGGGTAGCTCCGGTAAAGCCTGGTAGGATCCTTTACGAAATGGAAGGGATCGAAGAGGAAGTCGCTAGAGAGGCCTTACGCCTTGCGGCCCACAAGCTTCCTATTCCCACCAAGATTGTTACCAGGGGTGAAGTATTATGAAGGATGTATCGCAATTGAGGGAACTGAGCATGGAGGAATTGCTGCAGAAGGAAAGGGATCTCCGCCAGGAATTGTTCAATTTCAAATTTCAACATTCTATCCATCAGTTGGAAGATGTGTCCAAGATCAGGCAGGTTCGTAGGCGGATAGCCAGGGTAAAGACCATCATACGGGAAAAGGAACTGGCTGCTGTTTAAGGAGTAATAATGAAGGCTGAAAAAGGATTAAAGAGAACGCTGATTGGTACAGTCGCCAGTGACAGGATGGACAAGACGGTTAGCGTGGTGGTGATCAGGCGATTTCAACATCCAATCTACGGGAAATTTGTCCAGAGCAGAAAGAAATATATGGCACATGACCCCATGAACGCCTGTAAGGTAGGAGATAAGATCCTTCTTGAGGAATGCAGACCTATGAGTCGCAGGAAACGGTGGGTTGTGAAGGAAATTCTGGAAAAGGCGATTTAGGAAAGGAAGGTTACGAGTATGGTCCAGCAGGAGACAATGCTCAGCGTTGCAGATAATTCAGGCGCCAAAAGGGTCTGTTGTGTGCGGGTTCTTGGCGGTACGCGGAGACGCTATGCCAGCATAGGCGATGTGGTTGTTGTGTCTGTCAAGGAGGCCATGCCAAATTCCAAGGTCAAGAAGGGAGACGTGGCCAAGGCGGTGATCGTCAGGACCAAGAAGGAAATTGCAAGGGCCGATGGTACATGGATAAGGTTTGATGAGAACGCCGCGGTACTGATCAATCAATACGGTGAGCCGATAGGCACGCGTATATTTGGTCCCGTTGCAAGGGAGCTGAGAGCAAAGCGGTACATGAAGATAATATCCTTGGCCCCTGAAGTATTGTAGTTGGCCAGGAGATCAAAGATTATGAAGACTGTCAGTACATATCTTAGGAAAAACGATCGGGTCATGGTCATGGCGGGTAAAGACCGTGGCAAGGTAGGAAAGATCAAGGCAATCCTGCCCGGCAAGTACAGGGCGATAGTAGAGGGCGCACAGATTGTCAAGAGACATACCAAACCAGGCCCTCGTTCAGGCGGAGGAATAATCGAAAAGGAAGCGTCCATCCATATCTCCAACCTGATGTTGATATGCCCAAAATGTACGGATCCGGTCCGGATTTCTAAAAAGAAACTGGATGACGGATCAAAAGTCAGGCTTTGCAAAAAATGCGGGGAGATAATTCCTGTTGAGAAGAAGTAGGTCCGCGGAGGCATTTTCAAGATGGCCCTGTTAGAAGAAAAATATAAGAACGAAAGTGTTCCCCAACTGATGGAGCACTTTGGATATCAAAATATGTACCAGGTACCACGGATTGAGAAGGTGGTTCTGAATATGGGGCTGGGTGAAGCCATCCAGAATCCCAAGATCCTGGATTCAGCTACTAACGAACTTGCGTTGATCGCTGGCCAGAAGCCCGTCATTACGCGGGCCAGGAAGTCTATCGCGGCCTTCAAGGTCCGCACTGGTATGCCTATTGGATGCTGTGTAACCTTGAGGCGGGAACGCATGTATGATTTTCTGACCAAGTTAATCAACATTGCGATCCCCAGGATAAGGGACTTCCGTGGCATTTCTCCTAAGGCCTTTGATGGAAGCGGTAACTATACCCTGGGTATTAAGGAGCATATCATATTTCCAGAGATCGACTATGATAAGATCGATAAGGTCAAGGGCCTGAATGTAACGATTGTGACTACAGCCAGGACGGACGATGAAGGCAGATTTTTGCTTCGCACTTTGGGCATGCCCTTTCGTAAATAGGGCGGTATAGGGAGGATACAAGCAATTGGCTAGGAAGTCGTTGATGGTAAAGGCCAAAAGGGAGCCTAAATTCAAGGTGAGGAAATATAACAGGTGCCCAATCTGTGGCAGACCTAGGGCATTTATCAGGCAGTTCGGTATATGCAGAATCTGCTTTAGAAAGATGGCCTCCTTTGGTCAGTTACCTGGGGTCATGAAATCAAGCTGGTAGAGATTCGTCGGAGAATTACGGAGATTATCCATATGGCAATGACAGATCCGGTAGCGGATATGCTTACGCGCATCCGAAATGCCGTAAAAGCAAGGCATGAGAAGGTCGATATCCCTTCGTCCAATCTAAAGGCGAACATAGTGGGAATTCTAAAAAAAGAGGGTTACATAAGCAACTTCAAGTTGATCAAGGACGGAAAGCAGGGCAAGATCCGTGTATTTCTACGATACGTCAACGGAGATCCTGTAATAATAGAGATGAAGCGACTCAGTAAGCCTGGCCGAAGGATATATTGTGGAAAGGAAGATATCCCGGTGGTCAGGGGCGGACTTGGGATCGCCATAGTTTCTACATCCAAGGGCGTTATGACCGATGCCGAGGCCAAAAAGCTGGGGATCGGCGGGGAGCTTTTGTGTTCCGTTTGGTAGACAGGAGTATTTAGGATGTCAAGAATTGGCAAACAGCCCATCAAGATTCCAGCGGGAACCACGGTAAGCGTTCAGGGCAGGCATGTTGAGGTCAAGGGGCCCAAGGGTAGCCTTCAACGGGACATACATGAATTGGCCTCGGCCAGACTTGACGGTGACTACCTTATTGTGGAAAGGGCGGATGACTCGAAACAGAGCAGGGCTATCCATGGCCTGACCAGGGCGCTGTTGTTTAACATGGTTGAAGGTGTTACCAATGGCTTCAAAAAGGAATTATTGGTCAATGGAGTTGGGTACAAGGTAGAGGAGAAGGGCAAGACATTGATCCTATATCTTGGGTATTCCCATCCCATCGAATTCCAGGTTCCGGATGGAATAACCGCCAAGGTGGAAAGGCAGAAGGAAATAAGGATCATCCTTGAGGGGTTTGACAAGGAATTATTGGGGCTGACGGCAGCAAGGATAAGGGCATTCAGGCCACCTGAGCCATATAAGGGCAAGGGTATCCAGTATGCAGACGAGGTTATCATTAGGAAGGCCGGGAAGGCCGCTGCCAAATAGGATAAACAGGTCAAGATCATATGTTTAAGACGAATCCAAAGTTAACTGCTAGACTTCGAAGGAAGCAGCGGATCAGGAAAAGGATCAAAGGTACGGGTGAGAGGCCAAGACTAGCTGTTTTCCGCAGCAACAAGAATATATTTGCCCAGATCATTGACGATGAAAGGGGGATAACCCTCGCTGCTGTATCTTCAATCGATGGGACGATAAGACAGAGACTTGGGGAACTGGGGTCAAAAAGGGATGTTGCGGCCGAGGTTGGCAGGTTGTTGGCCAAGGTGGCAGGAGAGAAGGGGATCAAACGGATAGCCTTTGACCGTGGAGGAAATCTTTATCATGGGCGTGTCAAGGCCCTGGCAGAAGCAGCCAGGGAGGGCGGCCTCGAGTTTTAGCGCCTTTGAGGAGTGATAAGTTGCGAGAATTGAAAGATAAAAACGATCAGGAGCTGATTGAAAAGATAGTTTTCATCAACCGCGTAGCCAAGGTGGTCAAGGGAGGGCGAAGATTCAGTTTCAGTGCCCTTTCAGTGGTGGGTGATGGAAAGGGACAGGTCGGCTTTGCCCTGGGAAAAGCAAAAGAAGTACCAGAGGCCTTGAGAAAGGCCAGCGAAAAGGCGCGCAAGAGCATGATACAGGTGCCAATGGTGGGTAAGACCATTCCCCATGACATAGTAGGCCATTTCGGGGCGGGCAAGGTGCTGTTAAAGCCGGCATATCCTGGTACTGGGGTTATAGCCGGGGCGGTGGTCAGGGCCATCATGGAGGCAGCCGGCATACATGACATCTTGACCAAATGCCTGGGCACAAGTAATCCCCATAACGTGGTCCATGCCACGTTTGATGGGCTTAGGAATCTGGAGTTATCGATTCGCCGTGCGAAGTACAGGGGCAGGAAGGTGGATGTCCATCCATTCCTTTGAGGAATGAATCGACGGGTTTTTGGAGAAGCTGATGATTGGATTGGATTCATTGGCCCCCTTTGCCGGGGCGAAACGAAATAGGAAGAGAGTGGGCCGCGGGCCAGGTTCTGGCCATGGCAAGACCGCCTGCAAGGGGCAGAAAGGCCAAAAGAGTCGGTCGGGTGTTAGTATACCGGCCGGTTTTCAGGGTGGCCAGATGCCTCTCTATCGGCAATTGCCCAAGAGGGGATTCAAGAATAGGTCCAGGACAATGTATGGTGTTGTTAATGTAGGAACCCTTCAAGAACTTGAAGGTCTGGACATTATTGATCTGGATAGCCTCAAGAGGCGTGGCCTGGTGCGCAAGGTACACGGGCTTTTGAAGATATTGGGCGAGGGTGAGATTTCCAGGCCTGTAAAGGTGCGGGCGCATGGAATCAGTGCCTCTGCCAGGAAGAAGATAGAAGCAGCTGGTGGAACAGTGGAGATTATTGCAAGGGCAGGGAAGGTAGGGACTTAAAAGGTGCTAAAAGGTCTAGAGGGGCTGGGAAACGTACCAGAGTTACGCAAGCGTATTCTCTTTACCCTTGCGATGCTTGCGGTATACCGGATTGGTGTCCAGGTTCCTACTCCTGGCATTGATACTGTGGCATTGGGATCATTCTTTGCCAGGGCACAGGGCACCCTGTTTGGCCTTTTCGACATGTTTTCTGGCGGGGCGCTGAAGAATTTTTCGATATTTGCATTGGGTATCATGCCCTATATCAGTGCCTCTATTATCATACAGTTATTGACTGTGGCGATACCACACCTTGAGGCGCTCCAAAAGGAGGGTGAGGCTGGCAGGAAAAAGATAAGCCAATATACCCGGTTTGGCACCGTGGGGCTCAGCCTGCTGCAGGGATTAGGGATAGCGATAGGCCTTGAGAGCATGACAGCACCAGGTGGTGCCCCTGTTGTAGCTATCCCTGGCTGGAGTTTCAGGTTGTTGACCGCCCTTACCCTGATGTCTGGAACGGTGTTCCTAATGTGGCTTGGAGAGCAGATCACTGAAAGAGGGATAGGCAATGGTATATCCTTGATCATCTTTGCCGGTATTGTCGCCAGGATGCCCTCTGCCATAATAGATACCTTCCGGTTGATGAGCACCGGTGAGATCAGTGCGGCCTTTATGGCCTTTCTGCTTGTCATGATGATCGCAGTGGTGGCATTCATATGTTTTATGGAGAGGGCCCAGAGAAAGATACCTATCCACTATGCCAGAAGGGTTGTGGGCAGGAAGGTGTACGGTGGACAGAGCACGCATTTGCCCTTGAAGGTCAACACTGCAGGCGTGATTCCTCCTATATTTGCATCCTCTATCATCATGTTTCCTGCCACAATAGCCAATTTTATTCAGATACCATGGATGCAAAGGGTGGCCCAGGCCCTTCGGCCTGGTAGCCTTTCTTACGAAGGCCTCTATATCGTGTTAATAGTGTTTTTCTGTTATTTTTACACGGCCATAACCTTTAACCCATCGGATATAGCCGATAACCTTAAAAAGAATGGTGGCTATATACCGGGTATAAGGCCAGGAAAACGGACGGCCGAATTCATAGATCATATACTTTCAAGGATTACACTTATCGGTGCGGTCTATGTGTCGGCGGTATGTGTATTGCCGAGTATATTGATTTCGAACTTCAATGTTCCATTTTATTTTGGTGGCACGGCACTTTTAATCGTAGTGGGAGTTGCCATGGATACCATGGCCCAGATAGAATCACATCTGATTACCAGAAATTATGAGGGATTCATGAAGGGCGCCAAGCTCAGGGGGCGCAGGGCCTGAGCCGAAGTGGTGATGTGAAAAACAAGGTCGCAATAAGGCGGATAAGGCTCAAGGCCCCCTGGGAGATTGAGCTGATGCGCACGGCGAATAGGATCGTAGCCGAAATCCTGGGGCTGTTGATGGAGGAATTGGTGGAAGGTGTAACCACCCATCATCTTGATTTGTTCGCCGAAAAGGAAATTCTTCGCAGGGGCTGTAAGCCTGCTTTTAAGGGCTATCATGGCTATCCAGCCAGTCTATGCGTTTCGATTAATGAAGAAATTGTCCATGGTATTCCGTCCAGACATAGGAGGCTGCGGCAGGGAGATCTGGTAAGCCTTGATCTTGGTGTGGTTTACAATGGCTATTATGGCGATGCTGCGGTAAGTGGAATCGTAGGTTCCAAGGGGCCATCAGTGGCCCACAGGCTTATAGAGGTGACTAAGGGTGCCCTTGAGGCGGGAATTTCCAAGATCAAGCCGAGACCTCGGCTTGGCAACGTCTCGGCTGCCATTCAGGTATATGCGGAATCGGCTGGGTTTGGGGTTGTAAGGCAGTTTGTCGGTCATGGCATCGGTAAAGCGCTCCATGAACCGCCAGAGGTTCCCAATTATGGTAGAAAGGGTACGGGCCCGGTACTCAAACCAGGTATGGTCATCGCAATAGAGCCAATGGTGACGGCTGGCAGTGTGGATGTGCGTGTGCTGGAGGACGGATGGACGGCAGTTACGGCAGATGGATCGCTTGCTGCGCACTTTGAACATACCGTTGCCATTACAAACAAGGGGCCGCTCATATTGAGTGTTATATGATTTTACCGTGAAAATACTACCGGTTGAGGGGTTATTTTCATGTTCAGGGGGCGCGCCAAGGTGTGCGGGCTGCATGAAAGTTTGGGCCCTTATCTGTAATTTGCCCGTTGGCCATGCATGTTTTCCTTGTGCTGGTCATCTGTATGCGGGCATGGGGGAGGCAAGAAGTTTTTTATTAGCGTTTTTGCTAATATATGGTAATTTAATTTTTTGTTTGAATTCAACTGGCTTGATAGAGGCGCTAAATGGCAAAAGGAGATGCTATACAGGTTGAGGGTAAGGTATTAGAAACCTTGCCCAATGCTATGTTCAGGGTTGAGCTTGACAATGGTCACAAGGTGCTTGCCCATATTTCTGGAAAGATGCGTATGCATTACATAAAAATTCTACCTGGTGACAGGGTAACTGTAGAGCTTTCTCCATACGATTTGACCCGCGGTAGGGTTATTTATCGATCCAAGTAGATTTTTACCGTGAAAGTACAGAGTCTATGGGCTGTATCTTCATGTACTTGGGGTGCGGCACCAAGGTACGGGCCGCATGGAAGTTTAGTGGATCCGTGTGCGGATCGGCAAATGATATTTAAATTAGAAGGGACCTCACCAGGCGTCTGGTGGACTAGTGTCTTGAAATAAAAGGAAAAGGTGATGAAAGTCAGAGCATCAGTCAAGCGCAGGTGTAAGGATTGTAGGATAATTAGGCGCAAGGGTGTTGTGCGCGTTATCTGCAAGAATCCACGGCACAAGCAGAGGCAGGGATAGCGAAGGGGGAATACATGGCAAGGATTGCTGGCGTTGATCTGCCCAAGAACAAGAGGCTTGAAGTGGCCCTTACCTATATCTATGGGATCGGTAGGACGAGTGCCCAGAAGATCCTGGATAAGGCAGGCATAGATTGGAACAAGAAGACCGACGAACTGACCGATCAGGATATTACTGCCCTAAGGCAGATCATAGATGCAGAGTATAAGGTGGAGGGGGATCTCAGGAGAGAGGTCTCCATGAATATCAAGCGCCTGATGGATCTTGGTTGTTACAGGGGCCTTCGACACCGACGCGGCCTGCCCGTGAGGGGACAGAGGACGTCAACCAATGCCAGGACCCGTAAAGGGCCTAGGCGTTCTGTTGTAAGGAAGAAGAAAAGATAGATAACCGATTGGAGGTATGTAGAATATGGCCTCACCCAGACGAGGTGGCAGGAAGGAAAAAAAGAATGTACCTGAGGGCATTGTGCACATTCAGGCGACCTTTAACAACACGATAGTGACAATTACAGACAAGCAAGGCAATGCGGTTTCGTGGTCCAGTGCCGGATCACAGGGGTTCAAGGGTTCCAGGAAGGGAACCCCTTTTGCGGCTCAGGTAGCTTCGGAACATGCGGCAAGGAAGGCCGCGGAGCATGGTATGAGGACGGTAGAGGTTCATGTCAAGGGACCTGGTTCTGGCCGAGAGGCGGCATTGCGTGCCCTGCAAATGGCAGGGTTCCAGATCAAGGTCATTAAGGACGTTACCCCCATTCCACACAACGGATGCAGGCCTCCAAAGCGGAGAAGGGTATAATAGGTAAGGATGTTCTCAGCCTTCGTCTGACAAGCACGAGGGACGCTTTCTCCGCGTCAACCATAAATTTCAACATCTAAGACAGACAGGATTCAGAGTCGGAGGATAGAACTTGGCACGTTATACAGGGCCGCGGTGCAGATTATGCCGCAGGGAAGGAAACAAGTTATTTCTTAAGGGAGATAGGTGTTTTTCGGATAAATGTTCATTCGAAAGAAGAAGCTATCCCCCTGGACAACACGGGCAAGGCCGCGTCAAGGTTTCAGATTACGGGATCAGATTGCGGGAAAAGCAAAGGGTCCGGCGCATGTACGGGATCCAGGAGGATCAATTTAGAAGCTACTTCGACAGGGCCGACAGGCAGAAGGGTGTGACCGGCACAAACTTGCTCGTGTTACTTGAGAAGAGGCTCGACAATGTGGTGTATAGGCTTGGGTTCGCCGAGTCCAGGGCCCAGGCACGTCAGCTCGTAAAGCATGGCCATTTCCAGGTAAATGGCCGCAAGGTCGATATCCCATCCTTTCAGGTGCGAGTAGGCGATGTAGTGGAAGTAGTTGAGAAGAGTAGGGAGATACCTGTAATAATACAGGCACTGGAGGCTGTAGCCAGGCGAGGGGTGCCAGAGTGGTTGGAGTTGGATGCTGATAACAAGAAGGGCAGTGTCAAATCCCTCCCGGAGAGGTCACATATTACAATGCCGATTCAGGAGCAATTCATAGTCGAGTTTTATTCAAAATAGTAGAAGTTTGCTGTTTCTTGACCCCTTCCCATATCGGATTGGGGTCGAGTGATAAATGAGGCATCAAATAAGATATGAGTACAGAACAAACTCCTTTTTACCGAAATTGGCGGGAGCTTATCGTTCCTAAACGCCTTGAGATCGACTCGGAGACCCGTACAGGATCATACGGTAAGTTTACGTGCGAGCCGCTTGAAAGGGGATATGGGACGACGCTTGGTAACGCATTGAGACGTATTTTACTGTCCTCCTTGCAGGGTGCTGCCATCGTCTCGGTCAAGATAGAGGGCGTGCTTCATGAATTGGCTACCATCCCAGGTGTTTTGGAAGATGTTACGGAGATCATATTGAATTTGAAGGGTGTCCGGCCAAAACTGTTCCAGGATGGGGAAAAATGGTTGCGGGTCGAAAAAAAGGGGCCTTGCGATATAAGCGCCAAGGACCTGGTGGCACCTGAAGGCGGTGTGGAGATATTGAACCCTGACCATCACATAGCCACTTTGACCGAAGATGGCGAACTCAACATGGAGATGAAAGTAAAATGGGGTAAGGGATAC